>CAKZIN010000093.1 GCA_936933955.1 uncultured Sphingopyxis sp.
GCCGTCGATGGTGCCGTCGAACAGCTCGGGGCGGAACCGCCGCTGGAACGCCACCGTCGCGGCGAGCGGGTCGGTGATGTCATAGCCGAAGCGTTCCAGCGCGAGGAGGAAACCCGCGTCGCTCCACAGCGGATCGGTCAGCCGCTGCCGTGGCCGCGGCAGGGCGAGCCGCTGGCGGGCGAACGCTTCCCACGGAAACAGCTCACCCGGGTCCTGCTTGCGCGTGGGAGCGATGTCCGAATGACCGACGATATTGCCGCGGGTGACGCCGTAGCGGGCCTTGATGTCGTGGACGAGCCTGATCACGCTGGCGATCTGCTCGTCCGGAAAGGCGCGGTAGCCGAATTCGTGGCCGGGATTGACAATCTCGATCCCGACGCTCGCGCTGTTTACGTCGGTGACGCCGCGCCAGTAGCTGCGCCCCGCGTGCCAGGCGCGCTTAGCTTCGTCGACCATATGCACGACCTGCCCGTCCTCGGCGACGACGTAGTGCGCGCTCACCTTGGATTCGGGATTGGCGAGCCAGTCGATCGCGCTCGCAGCGTCGGCCATGCCGGTATAGTGCAGCACGATGATCGACACCGGCAGCGCGCGGTCGTCGAAGTTGGGCGAGTAGCGCTGGATCAACTGTTGCACAGGTGCGTCGATGGCACCCTGGCCCCGCGGGCGCAAGCGCGGCGCTCAGGCCGCGTTGAGCTGTGCCAGCGGCCGATCGCCGGTGCGCGCCTTTCGATAAAAGCCCCTGCAATCATCCGCAGGCACAAGCGGCGGACGCTCGCCGCCGCGTGCGGCGATGGTGGTCTCAACCGCACCGAGCATCAACAGCCCGCCAGGAGCCAGCGCATCCGCGAGCCGCGAAAGCGCACGCTCGCGATGATCCGCGGTCAGATAATAAAGCAGGTTGCGGCACATGATGAGATCGAACGGCCCCGGGGGCAGCGCGTCGGTGAGCAGGTTGTGCTCCATAAACCGCACGCGGTCGCGGATTTCGCTGCGCAGCAACCATTCGCTGCCGTCGGGCTCGAACCAGCTGATCATGGCCTCGGCGGGCAGTCCGCGCTGGATTTCGAAATGCGAGTATCGCCCCGCCTTTGCCGTGGCGATGACCGAGGGGCTGATATCGGTCGCAACGATCCGCACGTCCCAGCCCGCCCAGCGTTCGGGCGCTGCCGCCATCATCATCGCCAGCGAATAGGGCTCCTGACCGGTGCTGCACCCGGCGCACCAGATCGAAAGCGAGCGCCGCCCCTCCCGCTGCGAGCGCAAGAGGTCGAGAGCGCAGGTGTCGAGCTCACGGAACAGTCCGATGTCTCGGAAAAAATAGGTTTCGTGATTGATCATTGCGTCAATCACCTGGTCTATCAGCCGACGGTCTGCGCTTCCCGCCAGCTCCACCACCAGCGCCTCGATCGAAGGTACGCCGCGCTCGCGCAGGATCGGCTGCAGCACGGTGTCGAGCCGAGCAATGCGATCGGCGCTCAACGCATGCCCGGCGCGCGCCTCCAGCAGCGCGGCGAGGATACGATGCGGCGCGCCCAGGCTCATGCCGCCGCCTCCGCCGACGTCGAGATGCCTCGCGCCAGAGCGGCGGTGATCAATCGGCCAAGCCCGTGCGGCGGGAGGATGGCCCGCGCGAGCCCCGCCGCGGCGATCGCCCCCGGCATTCCCCAAACGACTGAACTCGCGCTGTCCTGCGCCAGCAGCTGGCCGCCGGCCGACGCGATCTTGCGCGCGCCGTCCAGCCCGTCTCGTCCCATGCCGGAGAGGAGAACACCGAGCGCGCCGCTGCCGTAGGTCTCGGCAAGGCTAGCAAACATCGGGTCGACCGACGGCAGGATTCCGCTTGGCACGGGCTGCCGATCGAGCAGGATCCGCGGCCCCGCCGCAGTCTGCATCACGCGCAGATGCGCGCCGCCCGCCGCGACATAGATTCCATTGGCTTCGGCCCGCATCCCATCGTCGGCGACGTAGGTCCGCCGACCGGTCGCGCGAGAGAGCTGGTCGGCGAAGAAATGCATGAACGTCGTCGGGAGGTGCTGCGTGACGAACAACGGCACCGGCAAATCGCGTGGCAGTGCCGCGAGCAGCGCATGCAACGCCGCAATCCCCCCGGTCGACGCGCCGACACCGATGGCACCGATGCCGCCGAGCTCCACGTGCGGCGCGGCAGGAAGGGGTTGTAGCGGGACCGCCTCTGGTGCGGGCGTATTCGCCAACGCGGCGATCCGGCCGGTGAGGACCTTACCAAAACTGCCAGCGAAGGTCGCTCCGCCGCCGGGCTTGAGCAGCGTGTCGTGCGCGCCGCGGGCGAGTGCTTCGATCGCCGCCACCCCGCCCTCCGCGCAGTTCGCGGAGAGGATGAGGATGCGCATCGCCGGCGCCAGCGCGATCAGCTGGGGAATGGCGTCGGCGCCGTGCATCCCCGGCATTTCGAGGTCGAGCAACGCGACGTCCGCCTCGCCTCGCTCCAGGAAGCGCAACGCTTCGTCGGCGCGGGTGCAGCTGGCGACCACGCTGAAGCGGCCATCGGTGAGCAGGATGCGCTCCAGTATCGCGCGGACGACGTGGCTGTCGTCGACCAGCATCACCCGAACGGGCGTCGCGGGCGTCGCGCGGCCGACGCGGGCGGGCGTGGCTCCGCCCGAGCGTTCGCCTAGGCGGGCGCTGATACGTCCGAGCGAGCGCTGCCCCGTCACCGCCGCAGGCTCAATCGACGCCGATGATCTGAAACTTGCGCTCGAGCGTCTCGCGATCGAACGGCTTCATGACATATTCGTCCGCGCCGTGGTCGATCGCCGCGCGGATGTGCGCGGTGCCGTTTTCGGTGGTGCAAAATACGATCTTGGGGCGGTGAGTCGGCGCGGACTCATTGAGCGCACACAGGAACTCCATGCCCCCCATCACCGGCATGTTCCAGTCGAGCAGGACGACGTCGAACGCCTCTCGCCCGCATGCTTCGAGGGCGACGCTGCCGTCTTCCGCTTCCTCGACATCGTGACCGATGCTTTCGATAATGTGCCGGGCGACCTTGCGGATCACCTTGCTGTCGTCGACGATCAGGCATTTCGCCATGCGCCTGCGATCCTTTATTTCCGTGACGGCGCGCGCCCCCAGCACACGCGTCCCTTTGCCTCGCTTACAGCGATTGCGTGACCCAACCGTTAAGCGGCGCGCGACATCGCGACATTAGCGGCCAGTTCGATCATCGCGTGCGGGTCGACCACCACGATGCTCGATCCATCCAGCTCTGCCAGCGCGGGATCGAGCGCGCGCCACGCCGGCGACAGCGCCCCCACGGCGGCGCGGGGAACGCCCAGCGCCCGCACGTCGTCCACTCGGTCGAGTGCGAGCGCGTAGCCATGACCCCCGTGGCTGACGAGCGCCATGAACGTCGCGCGCCCGCTGGACTGCTCACCCACCAGCTCGGCGGTATCGAGCAGCGTCAGCACGCGGCTGCGGATGGCGACGAGGCCAACCACCTGCCCCGGCGCTCCGGGCACGGGCGTCACGTCGCCCACCGGCACGACCGCCTCGATCGCATCGGCAGGAAACGCAACGCGTTCGGACCCGATACGCGTCAAAAGATAGAGCCGCTCGCTTCCGAGCATTTCACCCGAACCCGTCATACTGCCCCCTCCATCAGCATCGCCGCATGTGCCGCCGCGATGATCGGTTCCGCGCGAAGCATTTCGACCGGCGCGCCGTCGACCATCGCGACCCCCTCCCGCACGCTGCGCTGTTCGGGCTCACCGCTGATCGCTGCGGCGAGCGGCGCGATCGCGCCCAACTCCCGCACCGCAAGCGCCGCCGCCCGACCCCGCTTGTCGCGCAGCAGGATGATGCTCACCGCGCCTTCGCTGCCTGCGAGCGCGAGGATTTCCGCGCACGATCCCGCCAGCGGCACCAGTTCGCCATCGACATGTGCGCCGCAGCCCGCGCCCACCGTGACGAGGCTCTGCTCGCGCAACCGCAGGAAGCGTTCGACGTCACGCATCGGCAGCGCCTGGGCGAGGTGGCCGTTGATCGGGATGAAGCTGATCCAGTCCGCATCATGCTCCGCTGGCGCGCTATTGCTCACCACCGCCTCCTCGGGGGTCGGTTCGACCAGCGCTCGACGGACCAAAGCCTCGACGTCGAGGAGGAGCAGCGGGCGCCCGCTGTCGGGTAGGCTCATGCCGCGGAACATGCCGGACGCGGCGATCATCGGCGGCAGCGGCTTCAGCACCAGTTCGTCGTGGTCGAGCACGTCGTCGGCCTCGAAAGCGACCAGTCCGCCGCCCGCGCGCACCAGAACTACGACCCGCTCGTCGCCGGGAAGCGACGACGGAGAGATGCCGAGCAGCCGCTCAACCGTCAGCAGCGGGTAGATTTCGCCGCGCACCTTGACGAGGCCCGCGCCGCCCGCGTTGCGGCGCTCCACGCCCTCGCTCGAAGCCAGCAGCACCTCGGCGACCGCGCTTCGCGGAATGGCGAACAGCGAGTCCCCGGTCCGCACGCCAAGCGCGCCGATGATGGTCAGCGTCAGCGGCACTTCGAGCGTTACTTCGAGCCCATGTCCTACGCGATTGTCGAGGCGGACGCTGCCGCCGAGGCGTTCGACATTCTCCCGCACCACGTCCATCCCGACCCCGCGGCCGGAAATGTCGGTGGCCTCCGTCCGCGTCGAAAGCCCGGGGGTAAAGATCAGCTCGTCGAGTTGCGCTGCGCTCATCTGCGCCAGCGTGTCGGCATCGAACCGCCCTGACCGCCGCACGCGATCTATGAGCTTGGTCCGGTCGATCCCTGCGCCGTCGTCGGCCACCGTGATGCGGATGCGGTTGCGGCCTGCGCTGGCGCGGATGCTCAACCGCGCCGCCATGTCCTTGCCCGCCGCAATGCGCGTCGCACTGTCCTCCACGCCATGGTCGAGCGCGTTCCGGATGAGGTGCAACAGCGGGTCGCGCAGCGCCTCCCCCATCTCCCGATCGATCTCGACATCTCCGCCGTCGATGTGGAGCTGGACGCGTTTGCCGAGGGTATCGGCGAGTTGCCGCACCACGCGGGGAAGCGGTGCGAAGATCTGGCGCAGCGGGACCATCCGCATCTGCCCGACCAGCGTGCGCACGTCGGCGAGATGTTGCGATACGCGGTCGAGCGCGTGCAACGCGGCGACGTCCGCGGACCCCGCGCGAAGTTGTGCCGAGACATCGTTGCGCGCGAGCACGAGGTCGCTGACGCGGTTCATCAGCGCATCGACGAGCTCAAGCGGTACGCGCACCGAGCGCCAGCTGTCGGGCACGGTGCTCGCCGGAGCCGTTGCGAGCGCCGTTTCCGGCTGTGCGGTCGTACCTTCGCCAGGTTTCGCGGTGGCGAGCGCGTTCAACACGTCGCCATCGTCGCCGGCGGGTTCGGCGCCCTCGCTTGCCAGCGCGTGGGCTAGGTCGCGCAGCCGGGCGATCGCTGCGAGCACCGCGGACACCCCTGCCTCGCTCGCCGCCGTGCGCCCTTCTCGGCATCCAGCGAGATATTCCTCGGCCGCATGCGCCAGCCGACCGATCCGCGGCAGATCGAGGAAGCCGCTGCTGCCCTTGATCGTGTGGATGGTGCGAAAGATGCGATCGAGCGACGCACGATCGTCCGGCGCGGCCTCCCACGCGACGAGGTCGCCAGCAACTTCCTCGGTCAGGTCGAGCGTTTCCCCGACGAATTCACGCAGCAGCTCGTCCATTCCCCACGTCGTCCCGGCCGTTTCGGACCGAACGATGCACGGGCGATGGTTAATTCGAAGTTAGGGCGCGGCAGCAACGCGGGCGAGCGATGCGCCCACCAGCAGCTCGCCCCCCTCCGGCCGAGCGACCATCATCGTACCGTCGCAGGCCGCGGCGATCCGCCGAGCGAGCGCCACTCCGACCGTCTTCGGCGTGGGCGCGGTTTCCGCCTCCAGCGCCGCGATCAGCGTCGGATCGATAACCACCCGTTCGCCCGTCCCCCGCACCGCGAGCTCCCAGCCCTGCCCGTGCGGTTCCGCGGCGAGGTCGACGGAACCGCCCCGGATCAGGCTCTCCACCACGACTTGCCCGAGCAGGAGGAGGACGCGCGCCGCGGGCTTGGGCACGCTCGTCGCATCGCCGACCCAGCGCAGCGTGACATCGCGCCCCTCAGCCACCAACCCGCGCAATGCATCCGTCAGATCCTCGCGCGCGATCCCCTCGCCGTATCCGGAGGAGCTGCCGTAGGCCAGCCGCGAGAATTTGAGCCGTCCGATCGCCGCCCGCGCACTGCTGTCGAGCAGCTCCACGAAACGCGCGCGCATCGTCGGATCCTGCTCGTCGGCGAGCAGCTCAAGCCCGTTGCCGAACGAGCCGACGGGCGAGAGCAGGTCATGGCACAGGCGGGAACCGATCAGGCTGGCGAATTCGACGGCGTCATCCATGGCTTGGGGGGTAGGCGGCACGCGCGCGGCGCGCAAGCTGGCGCCGGCGTCGAGAGCGCGCTTCAATGCGGCGCTTGAACCTCTGCGGCCCCATCCTACCTCCTCGCCATGGGGGAGAGCGACACGCGCGAAGTTTGCATCGCGGCGAGTGCCATTGGCGAACGCTGGGACCGCGCGATCGCCGCGGCCTCGGGCCTCTCCCGCGAACGCGTGAAGGCGCTGCTGAGCGAACGCGCCATCGTCGATCCATCCGGTGCAACCCCGCCGGCGAGCGGCAAGGTCTCGGGCGAAACCGCGCTCACCATTACCCTGCCTCCGCCCGTGCCTCTCGACGCGCAGCCGCAGGCCATCGCACTTCGCATCGTCCATGAGGACGCGGACCTGATCGTCGTCGACAAACCCGCAGGCCTCGTCGTTCACCCCGCCGCCGGCCACGCGGAGGGGACGCTGGTCAACGCACTGCTCCACCATTGCGCGGGGCAGCTCTCCGGCATCGGCGGCGTGGAGCGGCCGGGCATTGTGCACCGGATCGACAAGGACACGTCTGGACTGCTGGTGGTCGCCAAGAGCGACGCGGCGCATGAGGGGCTCGCGCGCCAGTTCGCTGACCACTGCATCGAACGCGCCTACCTCGCCGTCGTCGCCGGTCGTCCGTTGCCGCCCAGCGGCACGGTGGACGCTCCGCTCGGCCGGTCAGTGCACGACCGCAAGAAGATCGCGGTGCAATCGCCCGGTCGCGGCAAGCGCGCGGTGACGCACTACCGCACGCTCGAACCGCTGGGCGATGCGTCGCTGGTCGAATGTCGGCTAGAGACCGGGCGGACGCATCAGGTGCGCGTGCACATGGCGCACATCGGTCACCCCCTGCTGGGCGACCCGCTTTACGGAAGACCGCGCAAGGGCCTCGCTCCGACGCTCGCGCGGATAGGTTTCGCGCGGCAGGCGTTGCACGCAACGACACTGGGGTTTATCCATCCGGTAAGCGGGGCGGACCTTCGATTTACCTGTGGTTTGCCCGACGACATGCAGACGCTGTTAAGCGCATTGCGGTCATAATGAACTTCGGCGAGCGTGCCTGTGAGAAGCCGCCGCCTGCCAGGCAAGGATGAACAGCGCCGACATGGCCGACGAAAAACGCCTCCCCGCCACTATGCCTTCGCTCGGGACCGAAGCCGGGCTCAACCGGTATCTGTCCGAAATTCGCAAGTTTCCCCTGCTGACGCCCGAGCAGGAATATATGCTTGCCAAGCGGTTTCAGGAGGACGGCGACCAGGACGCGGCGGCGCAGCTCGTCACCAGCCACCTGCGGCTCGTGGCCAAGATCGCCATGGGCTATCGCGGCTACGGCCTCCCCGTGAACGAGCTGATCGCGGAGGGGAACATCGGGCTGATGCAGGGGGTGAAGAAGTTCGACCCCGACCGCGGCTTCCGTCTCGCGACCTATGCCATGTGGTGGATTCGCGCGTCGATTCAGGAGTTTATCCTGCGCTCGTGGAGCCTGGTGAAGCTTGGCACGACCGCGGCGCAGAAGAAGCTGTTCTTCAACCTCCGCCGGATGAAAAACCGGCTGTCGGCGTTCGAGGACGGCGACCTCAGCCCGGAGAACCTGCGCCAGATCGCAACCGACCTCGGCGTCACCGAAGAAGAAGTGACGTCGATGAACCGGCGCATGGCGCTCGGCGGCGACACCAGCCTCAACGTCCCCATGCGCGATGATGGCGAGGGCCAGTGGCAGGACCTGCTGCGCGATGAAGACCAGCTGCAGGACGAGCGTGTCGCCGATGCGCAGGAGCGCAGCCAGCGCAGCGCCCTCCTCGGTGAAGCGATGACCCGGCTCAACGATCGCGAGCGCGACATTCTGACGCGGCGGCGACTGGTCGACGACCCGCAGACGCTCGAGGAACTGAGCCAGGTCTACAACGTCAGTCGCGAACGCGTCCGTCAGATCGAAGTGCGCGCGTTCGAAAAGCTGCAAAAGGCGATGCTCACCATCGCCGAAGAGCGTCGTCTGCTTCCATCCGCCTGACTCCCGCCGCGCCGACATATGACCTGGCAACTTCTGATTCGTGCCGTCATCTCGGCGATCATGATCGTCGCCATCGCGCAGGTGTCCAAGCGCTTTCCGGGGTTCGGCGGGCTGATCGCCTCGCTGCCGCTGGTGTCGGTGTTGGGGATGATCTGGCTGTGGCGCGATCGTCCTGACCCGGCGCTGCTCGCCGCCCATTCGACCGCGACCTTCTGGTATGTAATCCCCTCGCTGCCGATGTTCCTGGCGATTCCGGCGCTGTTGCGGGCGGGATGGAGCTTTTGGGCGGCGCTCGGTGCAGGGTGCCTGCTGACGGTACTGCTATATACTGCGACGGTGGCGATCGGGACGCGCCTTGGCCTCCCGCTCTAGCGCCGCCGCTCCTCGCCGTCCCAAGCCGCCTTTTGCCAGGCGGCGCGGCGATCGGCCGGTCGCCTATCGTTTGGGCTGGCTCCTCGGCAAGGCCGTGCTGTGGTTCATTGTCGGCTCGGTCATTTGGGTGCTGGCCTATGCGGTGATCAATCCGCCGGTCACCGCCACGATGCTCATCAACCGCGACGGCATCCGGCAAAGCTGGCGCCCGATCGAGCGCATCGACCCGGTGATGGCACAAGCCGTCATCGCCGGTGAGGACGCTCGTTTCTGCACCCACCGCGGGTTTGATGCCGACGCGATCGCCGCGGCATTCGTGCGCAACCTGTCGGGCGGTCGCATTCGCGGCGGCTCCACCATCTCGCAGCAAACCGCAAAAAACGCGTTCCTGTGGCAGGGCGGCGGCTATTTTCGCAAAGGGCTGGAGGCCTGGTTCACGCTGCTGATCGAGACGATCTGGGGCAAGCGGCGGATCATGGAGGTTTACCTCAACATCGCCGAGACCGGCATCGGCACCTACGGCGTCGAGGCGGGGGCGCAGCGATATTTCCGCAAAAGCGCCGCTAACCTCTCCCGCGCCGAGGCCGCGCGCATCGCCGCCGTTCTCCCCCTCCCCCAGCGTCGGGCGGCGATCGCGCCGCGCGGGTTCACGCGGCGCTACGGTAACGCCATCCTCGCACGCAGCCGATTGATCGCTCGCGAGGGTGGCGACGCCTGCCTGCGCGACTGAGCGTAACGCGAGGGTAACAAAAAGGGGCGCCGGAGGTATGACCTCCGGCGCCCCTTTTTCGTCCGAAACTCCGAGCTTAGAAGCCGAAGTTCAGCGTCGCCATGATGGTGCGCGGCGACCCGATCGCGAAGTTCGGGTTCGCACCGTTGTTCGGCGTCACGACCGTCCCGTTGGGGAACGTCACGCCGATGTTGGCGGCGTTCACCTGCGTCGAGATGTTCCCGAAGTAGAACTCGTCGAACAGGTTGTAGACGTTGAGCTGGAAGTAGGTGCGGTTGAGGCCCCAACGACGCAGCGACACGCGCATGTCGGCATCGAACGTCGTGTAGGCCGGGGTCACCACGTCGTTGACGTCGGTGGCAAAGCGGCTCGACACGCGCTTGCCCTGGATCCCGAACGAGAAGGGATCGAGGTCGAGCTGGGCACGACCGCCGACAGTCCACTCCGGCGTCTCCGCCACGCGCTTGCCCGCGGTGGGGGCGAACACATTCAGAGTGCTGCCCGCCGAGGTGGCGGTGCCGATGAGCACGTCGTCACGCAGCGTCGAGTTATTGTACGACGCGTTCGCGTAAAGCGTCAGCGCACGCACCGGGCGGAATGCGAGGCCCGCGTCCACGCCATAGCCACGCACGCGCCCGACGTTACGGTCGACGCTGATCCCCGCGACCGGATCGAACGAGGTGATGATCCGGTTCTGGTAGTTGATCAGCCAGCCCGACAGCTGCGCTTGGACGGTGCCCGTCGCGTAACGCAGGCCGAGGTCGAACGCGTCGGTCGTTTCCGGCTCGATCGTGACGACCGGCTGGCGATAGAGGTTATCCGTACGCGGCGCCGAGAAACCACGCGCATAGCTGCCGAACATCGAAAGCGCGTCGGTGAACTTGTAGTTGAAACCGGCCGACGGCAGCAGCGCGTTGAAGTTATATTCCGAGCGGAAGGGCGCGAACAGCGCACCCGCCGGGAACGGCGCGACCGCGGTCGGCGGCACAATCACGAGGCCCGTGTTCTGGCTTGTGCACGTCGCAAAGCCGCTGCCGGTCGCCTGCGTATAGCAGTAGTTGTTCAGCTCGCGGTTGAAGAACGGTGCGCGCAGGCCGAGCTCGAGACGCAGACGCTCGTCCATGAAGGTGCCGACATAACGCCCCGACACCTGGTTGAGCATAGCGTAGGACAGGCGATCACGCTGCTGCAGCTTGAAGCCGTCGGCGTTGAACACGCCGCCCGAGTTCCGGCCGCCGAACACGTCAAGCGGACGACCCGCCGCGTCGAGGTAGCCCCACTCGCCCGTCTGCCGGTGCCGGCCATGGTCGAAGGTGTAGCTCAGCTGGAAGCGGTGGTTGTCGCTCGCGTCCCAGATCAGCGACATGATCGCCGAGTAACGACGCGTGTTGGTGTTGTTGGGCGTGAAGAAGCTGACGGTATCGAGGAAATCGCCGTCACGGTTGAAATCGACCCCGGCAAGGCCCGATCGCCCGCGCGCCAGCGCCGAATTCTCCGCCAGCGTCGTATAACCGCCGCCGTTGGCCAGAACATACTGCCACGAAGCGTCCGCGGTGAAGATCAGGTTGTCGGCCAGCGTGAAGCGCGAGTTGAAGCGCACGTTGCCAGTGTTCGACGGGTTGATGCGCACTTCGTAGAAGTTGCTGCACGAAAACCCGGTCGCGCCATCGTTCTGCGCGGTGCCAAACGTCGGGGTCGGACGGCGGCAGAGCGGATCGTTCTCAAAGAAGAACAGCGCGCGCTGCTGCGCATCGGTAAGATTGCCAAGGTTCAGCGGGTTGGCCGACGAGAAGCCACCGGTCGCGAGCGGCACGGTGCCAGTCCCGAACAGCGTCCGCAGATCGCTCACCGACGGGTTGCGGTAAAAATTGTTGCGGTTTTCGTTATAGTGACCCGCGATCGACATGAAGTCGCCGTTGTCACCGATCGGCTGATAGATGCGCGCGTTGTACTGCTGCTTGTTGATCTCACCCGGGCCCTTGAACTTGTCGTTCGTGGCGTAGCTCGCGGCGACGAACAGGCGCGTGCCGAGCGGCGTGATCTCACCCGGCGAGATCATGCCGAACACGCGGTAGTAATTGTTATCGCCGACCGAAGCCGCGAGCCGCGCCGACAGGTCGCGCGACGGCAGGATGGTGCGATAGTTGACGGTGCCGCCCGCCGCGCTCGCGGTCGGGCTGTCGACGTCGGTGGTGCCGAGGTTGACGTTCACGCTCTCGATTAGCTCCGGGTCGAGCTGCTGGTTCGAGTAGATGGCGTAGTTGCCCGTGTCGTTCAGCGGGAAGCCGTCGAACGTGAGGCTAATGCGGTTGCCGTCGAAGCCGCGGATGCGCAGGTTACCGCCCGACGAGCCATAGGCGTCGGAGTTGGTGAAGTTGACGCCCGGCACCAGGTTGATGGTGTTGATAATGGTCTGGCCCGGAGCCTGACGCTCGATCAGGTCCTGATTGATGACCGCGCGCGCCTTCGTCGAATCGGGAACTTCGATCCCGTTGACCCCGCCGCGATTGCGGCTGCCGGTGACGACGATGTCCGCCGCGGTGCCTTCGTCGGTCTCGATCGTGCCGGTCGACTGAGCGAACGCCGCGCCGGGAATCATCAGCGCAGCGACGGCAACGCTGCGGAACAACATGCTTTTCATCGTCAAACCCCTGTGCAGCCTGTGCGCCTGTCGCGCCGGCGATCTGTCAGACCCAGTCCCAAATACGGCGTAATATGTTCTGATTTTGGGGCGCACCGGAGCGCCGAGCACGCCTTTGGCGCGCCCGTGCGTCAGTTTTTTGACAAAAGCAAGTCGGACAGCGGAACCCGGCCTGTCAGGCCGCGTTTTCGGCCCCCGCGCGAGCGGACTCGCCAAACACGCGAATCGGTTCGCGGCGACCTTCCACCACGTCCTTGTCCACCACGACCTCCGCAACGCCGTCGAGCTGCGGCAGGTCGAACATGGTGTCGAGGAGGATCGCCTCCACGATCGAGCGTAGTCCACGCGCGCCCGTCTTGCGCACGATCGCCTTGCGAGCGATCGCACCCAACGCGTCGTCGGTGAAGCTGAGCTTCACCTCCTCGAGGTCGAACAGCTTAGCATACTGCTTGACCAGCGCGTTGCGCGGTTCGGACAGGATCTTGACCAGCGCCGGCTCGTCAAGATCCTCGAGCGTGGCGATGACCGGCAAGCGGCCGACGAACTCGGGGATCAGGCCAAACTTGAGCAAATCCTCCGGCTCCACGCTCTTCAGCGTTTCGCCGGTCTTGCGTTCCTCAGGCGCCGCGACGTGCGCGCCGAAGCCGATCGACTTGCCCTGCATCCGATCGCCGATGATCTTTTCGAGACCGGCGAAGGCGCCACCGCAGATGAACAAAATGTTCGTCGTGTCGACCTGGAGGAATTCCTGCTGCGGATGCTTGCGTCCACCCTGCGGCGGAACGCTCGCGACCGTGCCCTCCATCATCTTGAGCAGTGCCTGCTGCACGCCCTCACCCGACACGTCGCGGGTGATCGAGGGGTTTTCGGCCTTGCGACTGATCTTGTCGATCTCGTCGATGTAGACGATTCCGCGCTGCGCCTTTTCGACATTATAGTCGGCGGCCTGGAGCAGCTTGAGGATGATGTTCTCAACGTCCTCGCCGACGTAGCCCGCTTCGGTGAGCGTCGTCGCATCGGCCATCGTGAAAGGCACGTCAAAGGTGCGCGCCAGCGTCTGCGCCAGCAACGTCTTGCCGCAGCCGGTCGGCCCGACGAGCAGGATGTTCGACTTGGCGAGCTCGACCTCGTCGCCGCCCTTACCGCTGTGGTTCAGCCGCTTATAGTGGTTGTGAACCGCGACCGACAGCACGCGCTTCGCCGCGGCCTGCCCGATGACATAGTCGTCGAGCACTTCGCAAATTTCGCGCGGCGACGGGACACCGCCGCCCTTCTTCGCGGGACCGGCGCCCTTGGCCTCCTCACGAATGATGTCGTTGCACAGCTCGACGCATTCGTCGCAGATGAACACCGTCGGGCCCGCAATCAGCTTGCGCACCTCGTGCTGCGACTTGCCGCAGAAGCTGCAGTAAAGCGTCGACTTGGAGTCGCTGCCGCTGATCTTGGTCATTCCTACCCTTTAGTCACGCGCTCGTGCGCGGTTCGGCGGAGCCTAGCCGCCCGACCATTAACATCAAGCTGCGGATATGCGCTCCGCGCCCATCCGCGACAACCCCGAGAGGGGCGCCGCCCGATCAACCCGCGGGCTTGTCCGCTTCCGGCGCCGGCGTCACCGGCGTGATGTCGGCATTGGCGGGGCGCTGATCGAACACTTGGTCGACGATGCCGAACGCCTTCGCTTCGTCCGCCTCCAGAAAGGTGTCGCGCTCCATCGCCTTCTCGATCTCCTCGAGGCTGCGACCGGTGTACTTCACGTACAGTTCGTTCATGCGCTGGCGGATGCGCAGGATCTCACGCGCTTGAATCTCGATATCCGCGGCGGTCCCGCGCGAGCCGCCCGACGGCTGGTGAACCATGATCCGCGCGTTCGACAGAGCGATGCGCATGCCGGGTTCACCCGCAGCGAGGAGGAAGCTCCCCATCGAGGATGCCTGACCGATGCAGACGGTTCCGACCCGCGGACGGATGTACTGCATGGTGTCGTGGATCGCCATCCCGGCAGTCACCACGCCACCCGGCGAGTTGATATACATGTAGATATCGCGCGTCGGGTTCTCGCTTTCGAGAAACAGCAGCTGCGCCACGATCAGCGAGGCCATGTTGTCCTCGACCGGACCCGTCACGAACACGATCCGCTCGCGCAGCAGGCGCGAGAAAATGTCGAAGCTCCGCTCCCCGCGGCTCGACTGTTCGATGACGATGGGAACGAGAGCGTTGGTCAGCGGCGCGAGCGCGTCACCATTCGAGAACGATGTCATGAATTGTCCTGGCAATGGAAGCCTGCGCTATATCGGGCGCCGCTCGTATCCCGCAAGGGGGGGCGGGCCGCCGCCCACTCACCCCTCCCCGCGCCCCCTTGATCTTCGCGCCGCGACAGCCGACGTAGCGGCGCGAGAAGATCGGAGACCTGAATTGAACATGCTCACCCCGCCGCACTTCCGTCTGGACGACGAGGAGGAGCCCGAGACGGAGGTCGACCGCCCGAACCCGATGGGCACGCCGGCGCTGATGAAGACCTTTCTCGAGGCGCGGACGGTGCTGATCTTTGGCGGCATCGACCAGAAGCTGGCGGAGCGGGTTTGCACGCAGCTGCTTTACCTCGACCATCTCAGCCACGAACCGATCAAGCTGATGATCAATTCCCCCGGCGGCCATGTGGAGTCGGGCGACACGATCCACGACCTGATCCATTACATCGCTTCGCCGGTCGCGGTGGTGGGGACCGGTTGGGTGGCGAGCGCTGGGGCGCATATCTTCCTCGGCGCGGCCAAGGAGCGGCGCTTCTGCCTCCCCAACACGCGCTTCCTCATTCACCAGCCGTCCGGCGGTGCCGGTGGGCGCGCGACCGACATCGAAATCCAGGCCAAGGAAATCCTCAAGATGCGCGAGCGTCTCGCACGCGTTATTGCGGATGCGACGGGGCAGGACATCGAGCGGGTCCGCAAGGACATCGACCGCGATTATTGGATGAGCACCGACGAAGCGATCGAATACGGCATCCTTGGCAAGGTCATCCGCTCGGTGAATGAGGTGACCTTCTAAAACCCGAACGGGCGGGGGCCGCACCTCCGCCCGTTCGCTGCTCCCTTTCGGCGAGAGCGGATGCGGTTGGCTCGCGCGAATTAACCGAAATTGCACCGACGCACGGTAGCGGCGGAGGGATGGGCGACTCGCTTCCCCCTGCCGAACCGCGTGCAACGAGCGCGCTCGCGTCCTTCGACCCGGTCGTGGGCGGGCTGGGGCTCGCAGCTCTGCTGATGACGATCAGTACGAGCGCCGGCTGGATCGCAGTCTTCACGAGCGTTGGCGACCTGTTGCGGAACAGCCCATACGCCCGCGACGGCTCGCTAGCGCTCAACCTCGCGATCCTCGCCTATGCGTGGCACCGCTTTCGAAACCTGAAGCGGGAGGTCGCGGCACAACGTGAGTCTGCGCAGGCGGTGAGCGATCTCGCCCGCCTTGACCCGCTCACCGGACTGCTCAATCGCCGCGCGCTGATGGAAGATGCCTCCGAGCGCCTCAATGAATGGCGCGCGCGGGGCTTGTCGGCAGCTGCGATCGTCGTCGATGTGGATGCCTTCAAGGCGATAAACGATCATCACGGCCACCACATGGGTGACCTCATGCTCATCGGTCTCGCCGAGCGGATCGCCAAAATCTGTCCGGCCGACGCACTGATGTGCCGGACGGGCGGCGATGAATTCGCTCTGCTGTTCTCGACGCCGACGGGCTTCTCCGGCCTCGACGCGCTCGGTCAAGAGTTGGCAAAGCGCCTCGCCGAGCCGATCGATATCGGAGGTTGCACCATCGCCAGCAGCGCCTCGGTCGGTTCGGCATGGATAGAACGCGCCGCCCCCGAAAAGTTTGAAACGCTGCTCCGTCAGGCGGATGCGGCGATGTATTGGGCCAAGCGCGGTGAGGGCGAACGGTACGTCCGCAACGATCCCGCCACCGGTGCGATCATCGCCAGACGCGAAGTCCTTCAAGAGGCTTTGCGCAAGGCGATCGGCAGCGACGAATTGTTCCCGGTGTACGAGCCGGTCATGAACCTCGCCTCCGGGGAGGTCACCGGGTACGAGATGCTCGCGCGGTGGAACTCTGCGGAGCTAGGGCGGGTGGCGCCGGACGAGTTCATCCCCATAGCGGAACGATCCGGCTCGATCTTTCCGCTCGCCGAGCATCTCTATCGCCGCGCCTTTGTCGAGGCGAGCGCCTGGCCAGCGACGCTCAGCCTGTCGGTCAACGTGTCGCCGGTGCAACTGCGCGACCCGTGGTTCGCGCAAAAGCTGCTGCAGCTCCTGACCGAAGCGAGGATGCCGCCGCGCAGGCTTACTGTCGAAATCACCGAGCAGGCGATGGTCAGCAATTTGCAGCGCGTCAGTGGCATTCTCCAGTCGCTCCGCAATCAGGGCATTCGCATCGCGCTCGACGATTTCGGCACGGGTCACGCCAGCCTCGCCACCTTGCGGGCGCTGCCGTTCGATACGATCAAGATCGACCGCAGCTTCGTCGCCGGGGGGACGGAAGGCACACAGGTCGCCGAGGCGGTGCTCCAGCTCGGACGTTCGCTGGGCCTGCCGGTCGTGGCGGAGGGGATCGAAACGCCCGGCGTCGCGCGGCAGTATCAGGAGCTCGAATGCGCCTTTGGCCAGGGCCACCTGTTCGGGCGCGAGATGAGCGGCGACGACGTCCGCGCCGCGCACATGACGCGCACGACCGTAGGCAAGCGGGCGAACAGCTGACCGGCTCCGGGACCGGGCGGCCGTTTACCTCCGCCATGCGTCCTCCTACAGCCGCGTCGACATGGACCGCTTTCGCTTCACCAAGATGCACGGGCTCGGCAACGATTTCGTGGTGATCGACGCGCGCGAGGTGGCGCAGGCTATCACTCCGGCGCGAGCGCGCGCGATTGCCGACCGGCATCGCGGCGTCGGTTGCGACCAGCTGATCCTGCTCGAGCCCGGTCGAGACGGCGCGGCTGCCACGATGCGCATCTTCAATCCCGACGGCGGCGAGGCGGAGGCGTGCGGCAACGCATCGCGCTGCGTCGCAACGCTGCTCCCGCGCGGCGCCCGCATCGCGACCGCAGGCGGCGAGCTGATGGCGGAGGTGGGCGCCGACGGCGTCACCATCACCCTCCCCCCGCCGCGCTTCGATGCGGCAAGCGTGCACCTCGCCTATGCCACCGACACCGCGCCGCTGCCGATGGCATGGGGGGAGCTGGAGGGTGGCTGGACAGTCGACGTCGGCAATCCACACGTCGTTTTCGTGGTCGAGAACGTGGATGCGGTCGCGTTGGAGACGCTCGGGCCACAAGTCGAAACCGACCCGCTCTTCACAGAAGCTATCAACGTCGGGGTGATGGAGGTGACGGGGCCGTCTTCGCTCAAGCTGCGAGTTTGGGAGCGCGGTGCGGGGCTCACCCAGGCCTGCGGCACCGGCGCTTGCGCCGCGGCGGCGGTGGCGATCCGTCGCAAGCTCGTCACCTCGCCGGTCGAGGTCACGCTGCCGGGGGGAGAGCTCACGATCGATTGGGCGGGCGGTGACGCGCCGATCCGCATGACCGGCCCCGCGACGCGCGTGTTCGAGGGCGAGGCGAACTGGGCGGCGTTCGGGTGAGCCTGCTCGCCCCGCCCCGACCAGACGCCCGCGTTCGCGTCGAAAGCTTTGGCTGCCGCCTCAACATCGCGGAGTCCGCCCAGGTCGAGACGATGCTAACCGCAGAGCCCGGCAATCGCCGCCGCGTCGTCATCAACGGTTGTGCGGTCACATCGAGCGCGATGGCCGACGCCCGCGCCGCCGCCCGCCGCGCCCGGCGCGACGACCCGGATGCGGAGGTCATCGTCACCGGCTGCGCAGCGCAGGTCGACCCGGCCATGTTCGCCGCCATGCCCGAAGTCGACCGCGTGCTCGGCAATGCCGAGAAGCACGTCGCCGCCGCGTACGCACCCGCTGCGGCGAGGGTCGCGGTAGGCCCGGCGCTCGCTATCGCGCGGACGGCGCCGCAACTGGTCCCCGCCTTTTCGAGTCACGCCCGCGCGTTCCTCGAAGTGCAGAACGGCTGCGACCACGCCTGCACCTTTTGCGTGATACCGGCGGGGCGCGGTCGTTCGCGCTCGGTGCCGGTCGAACAGGTGGTGGCGCAGGCAAGGGCCCTCACCGCCGCGGGGCACAGCGAGCTGGTGCTGACCGGCGTCGATCTCACCAGCTATGATGATGCCGGCACGAGGCTCAGCGGGCTGATCGCGGCGATCCTTGAGGCCCTGCCTTCGCTCCCGAGGCTGCGGCTCGGCTCGATCGATCCGGCGGAAGTGGACCCGGCGCTGTTCCGCCTCCTCACCTGCGAGCCGCGCGTGATGCCGCACGTCCATCTGTCGCTGCAGGCGGGCGACGATCTCGTCCTCAAGCGCATGCGGCGACGGCACAGTCGGGCCGACGCGGTCGCGCTGTGCGCCGCCTTGCGCGACGCTCGCCCGGGCATCGCAATAGGCGCCGACCTCATCGCCGGCTTTCCGACGGAGAGCGAGGATGCGGCGCAGCGCACGCGCGCGCTGGTCGCCGACTGCGGGCTGAGCAGCGCACACGTCTTTCCTTACTCTCCCCGCCCCGGCACCCCCGCCGCCCGCATGCCGCAAGGACCAACCGCCGTTGTCCACGCGCGAGCAAGGGCGCTGCGCGAGGCAGCGAGCCGCGCCAAGGCGGGCTGGCTCGCCGCGCAGCTGGGGCGCGACCTGTCCTTGCTGGTCGAGCGCGACGGGCGCTCGGGCCATGCGGAAAACTTCGCGCGCGTGCGCCTCACCGATGTGACCGAACCGGGCACCATCGTCAGTGCGCGCGCGATCGCAGTTGACGGCGACACGCTCACTGCCGAGATGCGCGGGTGATGGACACCGACGCCCCCAGAAGCTGGAGCGACCGCCTGTTCGGCGGACTCCGCCGCACCTCCGACCGGCTGGGCGACAATCTCGCCGGGCTGTTCGGTGCGGGCGGCAGGCTCGACGACGACACGCTCGACCGGATCGAGGAGGCGCTGATCGTTTCCGACCTCGGCCCGGCGATGGCGAGCCGCGTGCGCGCCCGCCTCGCCGCCGACCGCAGCGGCGTCAGCGATGAAGCCGGCGTCCGCGCGCTGATCGGGCAGGAAATCGCGGCGGCACTCGCCCCGGTGGCGAAGCCGCTGGAGGTCACCGCCTTCCCGCGCCCGCAGGTGGTCCTCGTCGTCGGCGTCAACGGGTCGGGCAAGACCACCACCATCGCCAAGCTGGCGCATAATTTCGTCGAGCAGGACTATTCGGTGATGCTCGCCGCGGGCGACACGTTCCGCGCGGCTGCCATCGGTCAGCTCAAGACCTGGGCGGAGCGCATCGGCGTGCCGATCGTCACCGGCCCCGAAGGCGGCGATGCCGCGGGGCTCGTCTACGATGCGGTCAAGCGCGCGACGGCGGAGGGGACCGACGTGCTGATCGTCGACACCGCCGGTCGGCTCCACAATCGGCGCGAGCTGATGGACGAGCTCGCCAAGATCCGCCGCGTTCTTGGGCGGCTCAACGCGGAGGCGCCGCATAATGTCGTGCTGGTGCTCGATGCGACGACCGGGCAAAATGCGTTGGCGCAAATCCAGACCTTCAGCGAGCTTGCGGGCATCACCGGGCTCGTCATGACCAAGCTCGACGGCACCGCGCGCGGGGGCGTGCTGGTGGCAGCGGCGGAGCAGTTCGGCCTCCCGGTGCATGCCATCGGCGTCGGCGAACGGATCGACGACCTCCGTCCCTTCGACCCAGCGCAGATCGGCGCGGCCATTGCAGGACGTATGGCATGAGCGAGGAAATGCCGCAGGAGGAGATGGCGCCATCGCCCGTGCGCGCGCCGAAAGCGCCGGCGTGGCTCAGCTACGCGATCGATTACGGCCCGCTGCTGGTCTTTTTCCTCGTCTTCCGTTGGCAAAAGGCGCCCGGCCCGGTCGCGACGACGGCGGCCGCGGTGGAGGCGACGCTCGCATTCATGGCGGCGATGCTCGTGGCGATGGCGGTGGCGCGCTGGAAGCTCGGCCGCATTTCCCCCATGCTGTGGCTGTCGGGACTGCTGGTGGTGGGCTTCGGGGCGCTGACGATCTGGTTCAACGATCCGAAGTTCATCCAGATCAAGCCGACAATCATCTACGCGGGCTTTGCGGCGGTGCTCCTCGGCGGGCTGACGATGGGCAAGCCGCTGATGAAACCGCTACTCGCCGCCGCCTTCGAAGGGCTGACCGAGCGCGGCTGGTGGCTGCTGTCGCGCAACTGGGGCCTGTTCTTCGCCGCAATGGCGATCATCAACGAGGTTCTGCGCCGCGCGCTCAGCTTCGACGACTGGCTGACCGCGAAGGTATGGGGCGTGACGGCATTATCGCTGTTGTTCGCGATGGCGCAGATCCCGCTGATGCTGCGACACGGGCTCAAGACCGACGAAAGCTAACCCAGCCAGCGCCACACCCCCGCGGCCACGCGGCTCCCGAGCGGGGTGTGCGCCCAAGTGGCGGCGAGCCACAGAAGCGTGCCGCCGATCAGTACGGTCGCGGAAGGGATGGCGGCGCTCCAGGGCTGGCGGCGGGAGAGCTGCGCCCCGAACGGCCAGTACGCAGTGCGCGAGCGCCACAGCCGGCACGCATCGCTCATCGGTCCGGCGAGCGCCGCCTTCTTGTTGTCCTGCCCTGCCGCCCCGAGCAGCGCCAGCAGGAGGATTGCGAACGACAGGATATGATTTTCGGGCGTTGGCCAGATCGCCATGTGGGTGAGCGCCCAGATTGCGAAGCTCCACATCATCGGGTGGCGCGTGATGGCAAACACCCCGCGCGGCTCGCGGCGCGCGGCCTCGAACGCGCCGGGGGCGGGCATGGCGGGATTTCGTACCAGCGAACCGACGAGCAGCACCGAAGCGACCCACATGGCGACGCTCGCCAGCGCCCAGACCGAGTCGCCCGGAACCCAGGCGGGAGGCCCACCGGGCACCGCCCGGAAAGCGCGAACGGTCCAGAATAACGTCAGTAGCGCAACCGCGCTGTAGAGCAGGCGAAAACCGCCCTCTCCCACCGCGCTCGTCAGCGGGCGACGGAGCGGATGGGATAGCAACAGGTGCGAGCCGACAAAGCTCGCAGCCGCGACAGCGAGGGTGGTGAGGGGGCTCATCGGTGGATCCTCCTCACCACGCTGCTCAGCGGTCGTAGGCGTTGGGCAGCGCGCCCTCGGCCGGATTCATGTAGCGATCGCGCAGCCGGCGCTGGCGGTCGTCCCCACGCTGTTCGACACCGTCGATGTAGACCGCAGTCGGCATCGAGGTGACCTCCAACGGGTCGCCGTCCCAGATGACGATGTCGCCCGCGCGACCCGTCCGCAGCGAGCCGACCACGTCGCCGACCCCCGCCGCATCCGCGACGCGCGAGGTGATCGATGCGAACGCCTCGTCCCAGCTGAGCGGGGTCGCGCCGGTCACGCGCGCCAGACCGACGAGGTTGCCGGCATATTGCCGCCCGTAATTGAGCTTGTGCACCTCATTATCGTCGACCAGCCCCAGCGCCACCCGCACGCCTGCGGCGCGCATACGCCCGACGTTGCTCTGCGTCGCGGCGACATCCTCGAAGCTCGACGGGAGGTCGTTGACCCCGCCCGCGATGACGGGAACGTTCCCCGCCGCAATCTCCCGCGCGACGGTCCAGCCTTCGCTCACCCCAACGAGGGTCAGCTTGATCTGGGGATATTCGCGCAGCAGCGACAGGACCGACAAGATGTCAGCGGCACGGTTGACCTTGACGAACAGCCGATCGCGGCCGTCGAGGACTCGCAAGAGCGCCTGGGCGTCCGCCCTGCTGAGCAGCGAATCCTTGCTGCGTCCGTCATAGCCGCGCGGATCGGCGGCATAGTCGCGCGCCTCCTGCAAGAGGTTGCGGAAGTGCAGGAAGGTCGCCGCCCGGCTGCCGCCCGCGCGCTGCGCGCCGGTCTCGCCGAACTCGACATATTGGAACACGCCCGCGCGCGTCACCATGTTACGGTCGGAGCCCAGGTCGACCAGCGCCCCGCGCCCGTTGAACAGACCGCCGCTCCGCCCCGGATAGACCAGCGCGCGAGTGACGCCAGCGGTGCGATTGATTGCGACCGGCACGCCCAGCGGATTGAGCGCGGGGGCGATGTCGATCGCGGCGCTGTACGGGCTTTGCGCCGCGGAGCTGTCGTTGCTCCCCTCAACCGCGTCGACCTCGATCAGGCCCACACGCGAGAAGCCGGCGACCAGGCCAGGGGTCACCCAGCGACCACCCGCATCGACCGCGTTGATCCCGGCCGGAACCGATACGCCCGCTCCGGCCGCGACCACGCGACCGCCACGCACGACGACCGTGCCGCGCTCCACCGGAGCGCTGCCGTCACCGATCACGAGCCGCGCGTTGGTGATCGCGATGTCCTGCGCACTGGCCGAGGCCGAAGCGACGGCAAGCAGCGCAGCGCCCGCCGCCCATACGGCCTTGAGCGCGCTCATTTGACGTCTCCTTCGCCGGGCTGGCCGAGTTCGAAATCGGTCACCGGGCGGCGGCGCGGGTCGTTCATGTCATACATCAGCGCGCCGTCGATCCACACCCGCTCGGGCCGCGAATAGACGCTGAACGGGTTGGCGTTCCACAGCACCACGTCGGCCATCTTCCCCGCGCGGAGCGAGCCGGTCATGCGATCGATCCCCATCGCGCGCGCTGGGTTGATGGTCAGCCAGCGCATCGCCTGCGCCTCGCTGATCTCGATCCCCGCACGACGCCCCGAGGCCATCGCCTTCGCCGCTTCCTGGTTGAGCCGCTGGATGCCATTGGCATCGTCGGAGTGAACGATGGCGCAGCCGCCCGCCCGTTCCATCAACGCGACATTTTCAGGAATGCCGTCGTAGGCTTCCATCTTGAAACCCCACCAGTCGGCCCACATTGCGGAGCAGACGTTGGCGGCGCGGAGCATGTCGGCGATCTTGTAGCTTTCGACCGCGTGGTGGAACGCGCTGACGCGGTAACCGAACTCGCGCGCCATATCGAGCACGATGGCCATCTCGTCCGCGCGATAGCAGTGGTTGTGGACGAGGATGTTGCCGCGCAACACCTCTGCCAGCGTCTCCATTTCGAGGTCGCGGGGCTGGTTGTCGCCACGATCGGCGCGACGCCGATATTCGGCCGCACGCGCCCAGGTCTGGCGATCGACCGCGATATTACCCATCCGCGTCGAAGGCATGCGCCCGCGCGCGCCATAGACGCGCTTCGGGTTTTCACCGCACGCCATCTTGAGGCCGTACGGGGCGCCGGGGAACTTCATCGACTGCACGGTGCGACCGGGCACGTTCTTGAGCGTAACCGTCCGACCGCCGAACAGGTTCGCCGAACCAGGGAGGATCTGCAGCGAGGTGATCCCGCCGTTCATTAGCGCGCGCGTGAAGCCGGGGTCCTGCGGCCACACGCTATGTTCGACCCAAACGTCGGCGGTGACCGGATCGGTCGCCTCGTTACCGTCGCCATGCGCCTGCACGCCGGGCGAGGCATAGGCGCCGAGGTGGCTGTGGATGTCGATGATGCCGGGGGTGACGAACCGCCCCGCCCCGTCGATCCGCGTGTACCCCTCCGGCACAGCGAGATCCGCGCCGCCGATCGCGACGACCTTGCCTTCGCTGAGAAGGACGGTGCCATTCTCGATCCGGCCGCCTTCGCCGTCGAACACCGTCGCGCCGACAATCGCCGTCGCGACCCCCGGGTAGGGGCGGTATGTGGATGGGAAGGGATTGGCGTCGACCGCGGGCGCCCGCTCAGCGGTCGCGGGGGGGGCTCCGGCAGTGCGACGCTCCGTCCCCGCGCCGGTGGCACAGGAAGCTAGCGCGAGCGCCAGCGACGAGGCGGCGAGCAATTTCGCGATACTGCGCATGCCGGTCAGCTCCGCGGGTTGCGGTTGGTAGGATAGTGGGTGCCGGCAAGCGTCTCGCCGCGACCCAGCTCCGTTGCCGGATGAACACCCGCTGCCTGCGGCTCGCCGACAAGGCTGTCGCGACCTGAGAGATCGCGACCGGCATCGTCGTCGCCGCCGAGCGTATCGAGATGCATCCACCGCTTCACGATGGGCGAGAGCAGCAACACCGCCACCGCCGCGCCAATCGAGATCCAGCCGAACAGCGCATAAATCTCGAGCAGGCGTTCCTTCGACATTTCGCCGCCATGCCCACCGGTGGCTTCGCCGATCTTGCCCGCGACGAAGTTGCCGACCGCGGTCATGTAGAACCACGCCCCCATGATCAGCGAGGCGAGGTACTTCGGCGCCAGGCGGTTCATCGCGCTGAGGCCGACCGGCGACAGGCAAAGCTCACCGGTGGTGGCGAGGAGGTAGTAGAGGAACACGAACAGCACCGGCGTCATCGCGGCGACGCCATAGGCCTGCGCCCCCCACACGAGGACGAGGTTGGCAAGGCCCATCTGCGCGAGCGCGAGGCCGAACTTGGCCGGCGCCGACGGTTCGAGCCCACGCTTGCCCAGCCACTGCCACAGCCCCGCGAACAGCGGCGCGAGGAGGATGATGTAGATGGGGTTGATCGACTGGAACAGCGACGCTTCGACGCCTGCACGGTCGACGAAACGATCGGTGAACAGGTTCATCGACCCGCCCGCCTGCTCGAACAGTCCCCAGAACAGCGGATTGAGCGCAATCAGGAACAGCACCGCGAACATGCGCTCGCGCGGCTCCTTGGGCAGCTTGAAAGTCTCGTAGAGGACGTAGAGCAGCAGCGCGACACCGCTGATGATCAGCAGCGTCTGGATGATGCTGACATACTGGATGAGGCCCCAGATCACAGCCACCGAGGCAACGCCAATTGCGTAGAGCATCATCTCGCGCCGACGGAGCAGCATTGCCGGCGGGTCGCCCGCGCCGTTCAGCACCTTCTTGCCCAGCACGAAAACGATGAGGCCTGCGAGCATTCCGATCCCGGCGAGCCCGAAACCATAGGCCCAGCCGAGCCGCTCGCCCAAGTACCCGACGAGGATCGTGCCGAGCGCAGCGCCGACGTTAATCCCCATGTAGAAGATCGTGTAGGCGGCATCGCGGCGCGTATCGACCAGGCCGTAGAGCTGGCCGACCATCACGGAGATGTTCGCCTTGAGAAAGCCCGAACCGACGATGATCAGCGCGAGCGCCAGCCAGAAGACGTTGATCGCCGGGTCGGTCTGACCGCCGTTGCCCTCGACCGCCATGAACAGGTGGCCGAGCGCGAGCAGGATGCCGCCGAACAGCACCGCCTTGCGCTGCCCCAGATAGCGGTCGGCGAGGTAACCACCGAGCACCGGCATGATGTACACGAGGCTGGTGTAGGCACCGTAGACGAGGTTGGCGCTGCCGTCCGAGAAGAGCCAGTGCTTGGTGAGGTAGAAGATCAGCAGCGCGCGCATGCCGTAGTAGGAGAAACGCTCCCACATCTCGGCAAAGAACAGCATGAACAGACCTTTGGGGTGGCCTGCGAATTCCGGTTTGCGGCTGGCGGCGATCATTCCGCCCAGCGCCAGGAACACGCCCAGCACCACCACCGCCACGGCCGCCGTCCAGTCGGCAAACCCCCAGCGGTCCATCGGCAACATCTGCATCGTCTACATCTCACCCAGCGATTGACGCATGGGGGAGCGCGCGCGTGCTCGCGCTGCGGATCCCCCTTCGGCGCGCGACCGTAACGACAAATCGCCGCCTGCCAAGACGCTTTTGTGACAGGGTCAACGAAGTCCTTGGCGGCGGGGCGGGCAAGCGGCATGAATGGCGCCATGTCCGACGTCCCGCTTCCCCCGTTCAACGACCTCTCCTCCCCCGCCGCGCTGCTCGCGACCCGCCGGTCCGGTCGAGCGCGAGAGATGGTGGAGCCGGGTCCCGACGCAGCGAGCCTGGAAGCCATCGTCGCATCCGCCATCCGCGTGCCCGATCACGGCAAGCTCGCGCCGTGGCGGTGGGTCGAGATCGTCGACCGCGACGCCTTTGCAGCGCTCCTCCAGCGCGCGCATCGCGCCGCGCATGGCGGCATCGTGCAGGGCGAAGATCGCATCGCGATCGACAAGTTTGCCCGCGCCGCACCAACCGCACTTGCGCTGATCGCAAGCCCGCAGCGGTCATCCAAAATACCGGAGTGGGAGCAGCTGCTGTCGGTCGGAGCCAGCGCGATGCAGCTGCTCGACGCGGCGCATGCACGTGGCTTCGTCGGCAATTGGCTGACCGGCTGGGCGAGTTACGATCCGACCGTCGCCGCAGGTCTCGGGGTCGGCGAGGGCGAGCGGATCGCCGGGTTCTTCTTCATCGGCACCCCCAGTGCGCCGCTCGAGGAACGCCCGCGTCCGGCGCTGGCGGACCGCTTTACGAGGTGGACCGGTTGACCCTGCGCTGTGTCACTGTCATAAGTCAGTGATGCTCGACGGTTCCAAGCCAGTTTATCAGCGCTTGCGCGAAACCATCGCGGCGGAGATCCTCGACGGCGTGTGGCGGGAGGGGGAGCAGCTGCCCTCCGTCCGCGCGCTCGCGGCCACCTATGGCGCCAATCCGCTGACCGTTGCCAAGGCCTACCAGAGCTTTCAGGACGATGGGCTCGTGACCGTGCGGCGCGGGGTCGGCATGTTCGTCGCGGACGGCGCGCAGCAGCGACTGCGTGAGACGATGCGGTCGAACTTCCTCGAGGCGGTGTGGCCGCCCGTGGCCGAGCAGATTCGCCGGCTCGACCTCGATGCGGAGCTGCTGATCGGCCGCGTGCGCGCCTAGAAGCCTGCGTCGCGTGCCCAGCGCGCGATCACCGGATCGTCAGGGTCGAGCTGCCGCGCCTTCCCGAGCAGATCCGCAGCATCGCGGGGGCGTGCGCCGCCGAGCGCCAGCACCCGGCCATAAATCGAGCTTGTCGCGGCGCTCATCGGCATCAGGCGGTACGCCCGCTCCGCGAACGGCAGCGCGTCCTCGACCCGCCCGATTTCAGTCAAGGCGCGGGCGTAACGCGCGTCGAGCAGCGCGTCGTTCGTCCCAAGCCGAGCGATGGCCGCAGAATACGCGCCCGCCGCCGCGCCCCAATCGCCATCCTCCGCAGCGAAATTGCCTGCGAGCTTCGTCGCGCTCGCGTCCTCCGGCCAACGCGCAAGATACTCCGCGAGTGTAGTCCGCGCGGCGTCGCGCCGGCCACTCGCCAGCTGCGCCTCGACCAGCCGCATCGCTGCGGCGCGATCGAAGCGCAGCTCCGCGGCGCGGGTGTAGGCAGCGACGGCGCCGGCGAAGTCGCCCGTTTGGCGCGCGACGTCGCCAACAAGGATCGCCGCCTCTGCGACGCCGGGGTTGCGACGTGAGAGCTCGCTCGCTCGCGCCGCCGCCCTGCCAGCGTCCCCGTCACGGAGGGCGGCGCGGATCGCAGCGACCTCGAGGCCGACCCCACCCTGGGGCGCATCGTCGGGCCTCAGCACGTCGGCATCGCCGCGAGTCCCGCTCGCCGCGCGCGCTCGCGGTTCGATGGCCGCGAGCGGCTGGCCATAAGCCTCCGCCATGCGCGCGAGCAGCAGCAGAGACCAGCTGTCGGCATCGCGGCGCGTCGTCAGCGGATCGAGCAGCGCGATGGCATCGCCGCTCGCGCCGCTGCGGGCGACGGCGAGCGCCAGCAGTCGGCATGCGTCGCGGTGGCCGGGCGCGGCCCGCATCAGGGCGAGCGCCTCGTTCCGCGCGGTCAGATCGTCGCGCAAAGTGAGCGCGGTGGCCGAGCGCAGCAGCTGCTCACCCGCCGCGCCAATGCCAGCGCGGGCCAGCAAAGCGCGCGCCAGCGCGGGCTCTCCGCCGCGGATCGCGAGCACCGCGCGGAGATAGGCTATCCGTGGGTTGCCGGGATCAAGATCGGCGGCCCTTCGGAGCGTATCGACCGCCGCCTCGCCGCGCCCCGCCTCCCCCAACGCTGCGGCATAGCTGACGAGCGTCGGCACATCCTCAGGTGCTTGGGCGAGCGCGGCGCGGTACCAGGGGAGGCCCGACACCGGCCCTCCGCGCGCGGTGACGACGTCGGCTTTGAACAGGCGCGCGGCGACGCCACTGCCCGGCGACCGGCGTGCAGCGTCCGCAGCGGCGTCGGCGCCGAGCATGTCCTCCTCCGCCAGCCGCAGCCTGCCCAGCGCGACCCACGCGGCCTCGCCACCGCCCGCCTCGATGGCGCGTCGATAGGCTGCGTCGGCTCCGAGCGGGTCGTCCGTCATGCGCAACGCATCGCCGCGCAGGATGAGCGCGGGCGGCGTCTGGTGCGGAATCGCGTCAATCAGCGCGAGCGCCGCTTGTGGATCGCGGCGAAGCAAACGCGCGCGAGCGAAGTGCACCGTCAGCGCAGCGCGTGGCAGGCCAAGCTCGGCGGCGCGACTAAGGTTGCGTTCGGCCTCCTCGGCGCGCCCCAGAGCAAGCTGCGCCAGCGCGAGGTCGCGGTGCAGCCCGGGATTGCGCGGCTGCGTCTGCAACGCGGCGGTCAGGTCCACCCGCGCCGAGCGGGCGTCGCCTGCCAGCAACGCGGCGCGTCCGCGCTCCGCCGGGTCGAACGTCAGCGCGCGCCACCCCCATACTGCCCCGACGAGGGCAAGTACCAGCGCCAGCACGGCGAGGCCGCGGGCGAGCGGACTCCATCGACGTCTCGCGTCGTCCGGCTGCTGCGAAAGCGCCGCTTCGCGCCGGCGCTTACGCGCGCTCGGCGGCGAAACCATGGTGCTTCATCAAGTCGTAGAGTGTCGGGCGGCTGATGCCGAGCCGACGTGCGGCGGCGGAGATATTGTACTGCGTCACCGACAGAGCGCGTGCGATCGCGTCCCGCTCCGCCGCATCGCGTACCGCCCGAAGGTTGATCGGCTCGGCAAGCTCTTCTTGAGCAGAGAGGTCGAGGTCTGCAGCGGTGATCGTGCCGCGGTCGCACATGATCGCCGCGCGCTTGATCCGGTTCTCGAGCTCTCGCACGTTCCCAGGCCAGCCATGCGCTTCGATCGCCGCCGCAGCGTCGGGAGCGAGCGTGGGCGCCGCGCCCCCCTCCCCCGCGTTGCGTCGCAGGAAATGCCGCGCGAGTAGCACCGCATCACCGGGCCGTTGCGCGAGCGAGGGCACCGTCAGCACCAGCTCGGCGAGCCGATAGTAGAGGTCCTCGCGAAAGCTCCCTTCAGCCACCATCGCCGGAATGTCGCGGTGCGTCGCGCAGACGACGCGCGTGTTAATGGCGATGGGCTTCCTGCCGCCGACACGCTCAATGCTGCGCTCCTGGAGGAACCGCAGCAGTTTGACCTGCAACGGCAGCGGAATGTCGCCGATTTCGTCGAGGAACAGCGTGCCGTTTTGCGCGGTCTCGATCTTGCCTTCGGTCGTGCGCACCGCGCCGGTGAACGCGCCCTTTTCGTGCCCGAACAGCTCGCTTTCGAGCAGCGCTTCGGGGATGGCGGCGCAGTTGATGGCGACGAACGGCCCCTTGCGCCCGCTCGCATCGTGGAGCCCTCTCGCGAGCAGTTCCTTGCCCGTCCCGCTGGCACCGAGCAGCATGACGGTGACGTCCGCAGGGGCGATTTTTTCGATTGTACGGACGAGCTTCATCATCGCCGGCGCGGCGGTGACGAGCTTGCCGAGCGTAGCGGTTTCGATCGGCACCGCGGCGGCGAGCCGTCGGTTCTCCAACTCGAGCGCGTGGACATGCGCCGCGCGGGCGACGATCCCGCCGAGCGCGTCGATGTCGATCGGCTTGGCGAAGAAGTCCCACGCCCCCGCGGCGATCGCAGTTAACGCACTTTCGCGGGCGTTATGGCCTGACGCGACCACGACCTTAGTATCCGGTGCCAGCCGCTGGATTTCCGCGAGCGTGCGAAAGCCCTCGCTCACCCCGTCGGGATCGGGCGGGAGGCCGAGGTCGAGCGTCACCACCGCAGGCTCGTGCGCCCGCAACGCCGCAATCGCTTCCTCGCGGTCTCCGGCAATGGCGACGTCAAACGCCTCGTAGGCCCAGCGGAGCTGCGCCTGGAGGCCGGGGTCGTCCTCCACGATCAATAGCCGTGGCCTGACTGGCGCGTTCATGCCGCAAGCTCCCCGCGTGATGGCGCCGCGCTGGCAAGCGTCAGTTTGAAGCAACTCCCCTCACCTTCGCGGCTGGTAACGTCGAGCCGTCCGCCCAGCGCCTCGGCAAGCCGCCGTGCCTGGTAGGCGCCGATGCCGAAGCCACCCTCCTTGGTGGAACTGAACGGGCGGAACAATTCGCGGCGCATGAAGTCCTCGCTCATCCCACGCCCCGCGTCGCGCACTTCGACAACGACAGACCCGTCACCCTCCTGCAGTGTGACTCCGACCTCAGCGCCGTGGGGGCTCGCGTCGATCGCGTTGTCGAGGAGGTGCGTGAGGATGCTCTCCAGCGCCGCTGCATCGCCGCGAACATGACCCGCGCGCCCCGCAATGCGCACAGGGTGACGCCCGCGCGCCGAGGCGGCAACGCGCAGCACCAGCGCATCGAGATCGACCGCTGCCCGCGACAGCGCAGCACTTTCATCCTTCTGCGCGAGGCGGTGCGTGAGCGTGCCCAGCCGATCGGCCGAAATGCGCAGCGTGGAGACCATGTCGCGGCGAAACTCCGGATTGTCGCCATGCCGCTCGGCATTCCGCGCCAGCACCGCCATTTGGCTCGCAAGGTTCTTCACATCGTGCAGGACGAAGGCGAAGCGGCGATGGAACTCTTCGAACCGCTGCGTCTCGGCGAGCGCATCGGAGGAGCGCTTTTCGGCGAGCAGGCTCGCGGCATGTCGCGCGGCGACTTTCAGGAGGTCGATATCCTCCCAGTCAAGCGGGCGCGCAAAAGGTGGATCGCCGAGCAGCAGCAGCCCCTCCGCCTCCCCCGACTGCATCAGCGGCACCGCGACCCACCAATGGCGCAGAGCGGGCGCCTCGGCGAGGAGATCGCTCAATCCCGCAGGACTTGCCGCATCGTCGGCGAGGTGCGCGATAAACTCGCTTGGGCCGGTGAGGTGAAGCAAGCGGCTGGCCGCGTTCGCATCCGGCGCCCAGTCGGGCTCGCCTTCAAGCTGGCCGGCGAGGTGGAGCCCGCTCGCGTCACGCACGAACAGTGCGCCCGCGCGGGCCTCGACCATGTCTCCAAGCGCGCGTATGACACGCGTGGGCACCGCATCCGCCTGCGACGCTCCCGGACGATGCAACGTCTCGGTGAAGCGCAGCCACTCGGCGCGATAATCGTAACGATGCTCGAACAAATGCTTGAGGATCAGCACGCGCGCATGGGCGCGCAGCCGAGGCAGGGCGAGCAGCGTTCCCGCGGCTGCGATCGCCGCTCCGACGATGGTGAGCTGCGCTACATCCCCGAACCGCGGCGACGCGTGGGTCGCGGCGCCGAGCAGGATTAGCCACGCCGCTAGCGCGAACAGCGCGACGGACCGAAACACCGCCGGTCGCGACAGCCGCGCGTCGGGCTCGGCCAGTCGCGGAAGGCCCAGCCCGATCGCCGCCAGGGCGGCCAGCGCGATGATCGGGCGCAACGCCAGCAGCAGCAGCGGCTCGCTCCGGCTCAACACCGCGACACTGTGAATGTTGAGGTCATACCCCCACAGCAACGCGACGGCGCCGAACACGCCAGTCAGCGCCGATCGTTCGCGCTGGTTGGCGGCGGCGAGGAGGTTGTGCACAAGCAGCAGCCCGCCGCTCGCCCCCAGCATCTGGACGATGGTGAGCCCGGGAAACAGCGCCCCCGTCGCCCCTCCGGTCGCCAGCACCGACAGCGCCAGCCCCACCGCGACAGCCTCGATCGAGACGATGCCGACGTAGATCGCGCCGAGCGGGGTCACGCCCCACTCCTGCTGACGACGCCCGACGATGCCCGCCATGACCCACAGCCAACCGATGTTGCGGATTGCCTCGGCCGCATGCTCGAGCGGCGCTTGCGCGATGCGATGGGCCAGCACCCCGCTCGCCACGACCAGCCAGATTGCGGTCGCAATGAGCGCAGCGAGCGCGGCGTTGCGCCCCTCAGTCGGTCCCGCCCTTACCAGGCGCGCAGCGATCAGCAGCGCTCCCGCCGCGCCCAGAAGATAGAGCCAGCCGCCGATCGCTGCCATCTCAGCGCGCACCCTGCGGGAACATCACCACGCGGATCGTCTGGAGAATGATCGTCATATCCAGAAACGGCGTGTAATTCTTGACGTAGTAGAGGTCGTATTCGAGCTTGTGTCGCGCATCCTCGATCGAAGCGCCGTAGGGATAGTTGATCTGCGCCCAACCGGTGAGCCCCGGCTTCACCATGTGACGTTCGGCGTAGAAGGGCATCGCCTCCACCAGCTGATCGACGAATATCGGGCGTTCAGGTCTGGGCCCGACGAAGCTCATCTCACCGCGCAGGACGTTGATGAGTTGGGGCACCTCGTCGAGCCGAGTCACGCGTAGCAACCGGCCGACGCGCGTGATGCGCGGGTCACGCTGCGCCGCCCAGACAGCGCTGCCGCCGCTCTCCGCGTCGACCCGCATGGTGCGCAGCTTGAGGATGTCGAACGTTTCACCGTAGAGCCCGACCCGCTCCTGGCAGTAGAATACGCCACCCCGGCTATCGAGCGCGACCGCGAGGCCAGCCACCAGCATGACCGGCAAGGTCAGCACGAGCACGAGCACGCTCACGACGATGTCGAACGCGCGCTTGGTGAATTTGGACAGGCGCTGCCCGGCGGTAAACCCATCGGAGAAGATCAGGCTTGACGGGTTGACCGTGGCGAGGTCGATGCGGCCGGTTTCGCGCTCGAGGAAGGTGGCGATGTCGCTGACCTGCACGCCCGTCGTCTTGACGCGGAGCAGGTCCTGAAGGGGGAGCGATCCACGGCGTTCCTCGATCGCGAGCACCACTTCCTCTGCGCCCAACATCGACACGTGCTCACGCAGCGTGGCGATGTCCTGACGCGGGCGAGCGTTGGCGATCGTCCGCTCGCCATCCGCCATGCGAACGAATTCGGTGATGACGAAAGACGCGCCCGTTTTTCCTTCCAGCGCCCCCAGCCGCGCCGCACGCTTTCCCGCCCCCATCACGAGTATGCGTCGCCGAAACCGAGATTCGGGCACCAGCCAGCGCGCAGCGAACCGGACAAGCATCGTCAGCACGATCGACAGCGGCATCGCGTAGGCGAGATTCGAGCGCCACAACGCCACCGTCGGCATCAGAAAATAAAGCGTCGAGAGGAGGATCACCGCCAAGCTCACGCCGGTCAGGATCCGCATCAATGCGAAGTTGCGCGAACGCATCGCCTCCGGACTGTAGACCCCGACCGCGATCATCGCGAGGAGGGTCGTCGTCGCGAAAACGATTGCCGGCTCCCACCGATCGCCGAGCGAGCTTACGGTCATGCCGATCTGATAAGCGCGGACGGTCCATGCGATCTCGGCCGACAGCAGCAGCGCCACGAAATCGACGAACGCGACGAGAAGCGCCGCTCGCGAAATATAGTGACGGAACAGGCGAAACATCGAACCGGACCTGAAAGCGACGCTGCCGAACCAGTGCCGCGCGCCTTTTAGCAAGCGCTCCGTTAACTGTCGGTATAATTTACAGCGCGGCCCGGGCGGCGATCAGCGGCGCAGTTCGACCCAGGTCGGCGCGTGGTCGCTCGCGCGTTCGCGTCCGCGGTACGCCTTGTCGACGCCGGCGTCGATCAGGCGATCGGCGAGCGCCGGGCTGAGCAGCAGATGGTCGATGCGGAACCCCGCGTCGCGCTGCCAGCAACCGGCCTGATAATCCCAGAAGGTCCACACGCCGCCGCTCGGGAAGCGACTGCGCAGCGCATCGGTCCACCCCGACGCGAGCAGGCGGCGGTAGGCCGCGCGCGACTCCGGCTGCATCAGCGCGTCGCTCGCCATAGCTTCCGCGCGGAACACATCGTCGTCGTGCGGAATGACGTTGAAATCACCGGCGATGACGGTCGGCCGCTCCTCCTGCCGCAACTGGCCCGCGCGCGCCTGCAGCCGCTCCATCCAGCGCAGCTTGTAATCGAACTTGGGGCCCGGAACCGGGTTGCCGTTGGGGAGGTAGAGCCCGGCCAGCCGCACCCCGCCGACGTCCGCTTCGATATAGCGGGAGTGTTCATCCTCCGGGTCACCGTAGAGCCCGCGTTGCACTTCCACTGGCGGTTCCTTGGCGAGGATGGCGACGCCGTTGAAGCCCTTTTGCCCGTGCCAGACGCCATGATAGCCCGCGTCCATCACCTCGCGGATGGGGAGCGTCTCGTCGGTCGACTTGAGCTCCTGCAGGCAGACCGCGTCGGGCTGCGTTTCGCCGAGCCATTCGAGCAGGCGCGGCAGGCGCGCCTTGATGCCGTTGACGTTGTAGGTGGCGATACGCACCGCGTCAGGCGGCGAAGCTGGCGCCGCAGCCGCACCCGGCGGTCGCGTTGGGATTGGTCACGCGAAAGCTCGCCCCGGCAAGGTTCTCGACAAAATCAACTGCCGCGCCCGCCACCAGCGGGAGGCTGATCGCATCGACGACCAACTCGACTCCCTCGGTGGAGGTGATCTGGTCGCCGTCCTCGTCACCGTCGGCGAGCGCGAAGCGGTAGGTGAAGCCCGAGCAGCCGCCCCCATCCACCGCCAACCTCAGTCGAGCAGGCTTTCCCTGACGCGCCGCGATCGCAGCGACCCGCTGCGCGGCGCTTGAAGTGAGTTGGGGGAGCGCTAAATCCATCGTTGCTCACAATAGAAACGCGCGCCGCCCCTCGCAAGGCGACGCGCGTCAAAGCTGGCGCAGCGGTGGTGCGAAACTTTACTCGCGCGGACCGCCCACGGCGCGCAATCCGTGCCCGGCCGCTGCGACCATCACGCCATCGTCGGCGATGAACGGGACCGGGTTGACCGGAGCCCCCGCGATGCGCACTTCATAGTGGAGGTGGGGACCGGTCGAGCGGCCAGTCGAACCCATCAGTGCGATCAGGTCACCGCGGCGCACGCGCTGACCCGGCTGGACAAGGATGCGCGAAAGGTGGCCGTAACGCGTCTGCAGCGACGTACCGTGCTCGACCTCGACGAAGTTGCCGTAGCCATTCACCCACTGGGCGCGACCGACGACGCCGTCAGCCGTGGCATAGACCGCGGTGCCGGTCGGCCCCGGGATGTCGATGCCATTATGACGCGCGCGGCGGCCGTTGAACGGATCGCTGCGAACACCGAACTGCGACGTCAGCGACATCGCGTCGACCGGCCGGCGCGATGGAATGGCGAGCGGCTGCGCGGCCGGTCCGTCCATCTGACGCCAGGCCGAAAAAAGGGTGCGAAACCGTCCATCGTTCGAAGCTGCGCCGTTGACGCGCTGGGCGAGCTGCGGCGTGGCGGCAACGAATGCTGCGGCGACATTGTCAGCTTGGCTGACGGCAGCGGCCGAAGCGGCGTTGTCAATCACGGTGTCCGGGTTATCGAGGTCGGCGGGTGGCACTGCCGGTGCCGAATTGGCGGTCGCAACGCTCGCCATGCCGAGGAAGGCGATGGCGGTCAGTCGAAGGGTGGTCGCTACCATAAAGTCGTTCAGCCTTGCCATTCGCCGGTGCCGAGGGAAGCGGCTCCGGTGTGGTTTTTCTGATCGGCCGATGTTTCGGTCCCCGCTCGGGAACCGTCATGCGGGGAAAGGGTTTACCGAGCAACTAACGCCCGCCGCGCATGCGTTGAGTTGAAACTCCGCTGCGTTGAGTTGTGAGCTTAGCATCGATTTCTGGCGATTTTACGCGAGGACACCGGCTTTCATGGCAGTCAGAACCGCGTCGGCGTGGCCCTTGACCCGCACGTTGCGCCATTCGGCCCGGAGCAACAGGTCGGCGTCGAAGAGGAACGTCGAGCGCTCCGTCCCCATATACCTCCGACCGTAGAGCGACCGTTCGCCCCAGGCCCCCAAACCCTCGATCAGACTGCTCTCCGCATCGGACAGGAGGGGGATGGCAAACGAATGCTTCTCCGCAAAGCGCTGCAGTTTATCGGGCGCGTCCTTGGAGACGCCTGCAACGCTGACGCCCATCTTTTCGAACTCGCTAGCGAGCGCGTCGAAGTCTCTGGCCTCCTGCGTGCAGCCCGGCGTGTCGGCGCGCGGGTATACAAAGAGGAGCAGCGCACGCCCGCGGAACCGCTCCGTCGATACGCTGGTCCCGTCTGCGGCCCGCAGCGTCACCTTGGGTAGGGGGTCGCCCAGTTCCATTATCCTGCCCTCACCTTCTCCCACCAGCGCGCAACAACCGCTTTGGCCCCATCGATCTCGACAAGGAGCGCATCCCAGCACTCGACGCCCAGCGTCTGTGCCAGCAGCTTGCGGGAGGCCGAAAGGGCAACGTCGCCCCCCGGCGCCACCAGCCGCGCGGCTACGAGCGTCGCCGTCAGCCGCTCGATCGCGGGGAGCACCTCCGCCGGCGCCTCGCCGCGCGCGATCTGCTCGGCGACGGCCCGTAGGAAATCCGGCTCCGGCGCCGAGCTGTTGAGCAGTTGGGTGAGCTGACCCGCGAACTCCGCATCGATCAGACCGCCGTCCAAATGCTTGACGTCGAGCGGCCCGAGCCCTGGCTTGTGCGACGCCATCTCCGCCCGCATGGCCGCCGCGTCAGCCCGAACCTCACGGGGGTCGCGCGGCTTGGCGAGCGCCCCGGCCACCACCGCGGCCACCGTTTCGCGCGCTTCTGCCGACCCATAGATCGCTCGTGCCCTCGTTAGCGCGAGATGCTCCCACAGCCACGCCTGTTCGACCTGGTAACGCTCGAACGCGTTGCTCCAGACGACCAGCGGACCTTTGGAGCCTTCGGGCCGGAGCCGCGTGTCGACTTCGTATAGCCGGCCCGCCGCGGTCGGGACCGATAGCGCCGCAACGACTCGCTGCCCCAGCCGGTTAAAATAAGCAGTCGCGCCGAGCGGACGTGCTCCATCGGATTCGGCGTGGAGGTCCGGCGCGGTGAACAGGAACACAAGGTCGAGATCGGACGCGTGCGTGAGAAGACCGCTGCCAAGCCGGCCCAACGCGAGCACGACTAGCTCGCCCCCATCGACGCGGCCGTGAGCGCGTTCGAACTCCGCCACGGTCGCGTCGATCAGGACCTCGATGGCGGCTTCCGCGATCCGCGCATAGCCGCGCCCAACTCCGATGAGGTCGGCACCGCCACTGAGAATGCGCACGGCAAGCGCGAAGCGCTGCTCCGCAACCACCCGGCGTACACTGTCGAGACGACGCTCGAAGCCCTCCCCCGCGTGCCGCGTCATCGCTGTACGCAGCGCAGCGGCGTCGGGAAATTCGAACGCGCGCGCGTCGATTAGCGCTTCGATCAGCTGGGGCTGCGCGGCCAGCTCGCTCGCCAGCGGGGGTGCGTGCACCGCAACGTCGATCAGCGTCGCGATCAGAGCGGGTCGCGCGCGCAGCAGCTCGAACAAGGTTAGCGCGCTTGGCATGGCCGCGAACATCGCATCGAGTCTGGTGATGGCGAGGTCGGGGCTGCCCGCTGCTGCGACGCCATCGATCAAGGTCGGCAGCACGCGCTCCAAGGCGTCGAGCGCCGCAGCCGATCGCAACACGCGCATTTTGCCGCTGCGCCACGCACCGATCGCGCGTGCGGCGCTTTGCGGCTCGGCAAAGTCGCGCGCGGACAGCGCTTCGACCAGCTCTTCCCCGTCAGCGGGCATGGCGACGACCTCTCCGGCGCCATCCCCGCCCGCGCCCACGACCGCGACAAACACGCGCGACACGCGCTGGGCGTGGCTGTCGAGGCTTGCGACGAGTGCGCCAAAGTCGGGCATCCGGCACAGAGCAGCGACCGACGCCGCCTCCGTCGCATTTTCGGGAAGGCTGTGCGTCTGGCGATCGCCGTACATCTGCAGCCGGTGCTCAACGGTACGCAGCAGACGATAGCTGTCGCTGAGGTCCGCGCCGTCGTCGTCGCTGACATGGCCGGCCTTCACCAGGGCGGCGATCGCGTCGAGCGTCGCGGGCGCGCGCAGCGAAGGGTCGCGACCACCGTGGATGAGCTGCAATGCCTGCATCGCAAACTCGACCTCGCGGATGCCGCCCTGCCCCTTTTTGAGGTTCCACCCGGGGCCCACACGGCGAGCGGAGCCGCTATGTTCGCGCACGTCGCGAGCCATGGCGGTAATCCGCCGCAGCTGGCCAAAATCCACCGAGCGACGCCAGACGAAGGGTTGGAGCTCGCGCAGAAACCCCTCGCCAAGCGCGAGGTCGCCGGCGCACGCCCTCGCGCGGATGAAGGCCGCTTGCTCCCAGGCGCGAGCTTGCGATTCATAATAAGCGAGTGCGCCCGCAATTGGGATGGCGATCGGGGTGATTTCGGGCGTGGGTCGCAATCGCAGGTCGACACGATGGACGTATCCATCCGCCGTCCGCTCGGTGAGCAAGGCAACCCAGCGCCGCGCGATCCGCAGCGCTACATCGTCAGGCTCGCGCCGCCGGACCCGCGCCAGCCGCTCGGGGTCGTAGAGAAGGATCGGGTCGATATCGGACGAATAGTTGAGTTCGCGCGATCCGAGCTTGCCCAGCGCCAGAATGGAAAAGCCGTCCGTCGAAGGGTCGTCCGCAACCTCGGCCATGGCGGTTTGCAGCGCGAAGGTGGCCGCCGCATCGGCCTCGTCGCTCAATGCGCGCATGACACGCTCGAGCGGCCATTCGCCCGAGATATCCGCGAGCGCGACCGCGAGCGCCACGCGATGACGACGTTGCCGCAACCCCACCATGGGGGGCCGGACAGCGTCATCGGTGCGGGACGCTAACTGGAAGGCGACGTCAGCGCCGCTGGCGGTAAAGGCGTCGGCTAGGTCGGGCCAACGGGCGATGGCCTCCGCGAGGAAGGGGGCCTCAGCGCTCGCAATGGCGAGCGCGCGAGCTCGGGTCTCGTCCGGGCCCGACACGGCGGATCAGCCTTCGCTAAGTTGGTCGACCTGTCCCAAGATTTTGGTCATTGCGGCCGTCCCGCCCAGGTCATCCGACGTCCGGCGTGGCAGGTCTCCGCGAGAGATCAATCCTTCGAGCGCGGCGCGGCCACGGGCGACGCGGCTCTTGATCGTGCCGACCGCCACGCCGCAGATTTCCGCCGCTTCCTCGTAAGCAAAGCCACCCGCGCCGATCAGGATTAGCGCCTCGCGCTGCGCCGTCGGAAGCTGCTGCATGGCGCGGTGCAGGTCGGATAGTTCCACATGGCGATCCTGCGAGGCCGGTGCTGCGAGCGTGCGCTCTGCCGTCAACTCGTCCCATTCGCCGCGAAAGCGGTTGCGCCGCATCTGCGATAGAAATGCGTTGCGGAGAATGATGAACGTCCACGCGCGCATGTTGGTGCCCGCCTGGAACCTCCGCCGAGCGTTCCACGCCTTCAGCAGCGCTTCCTGCACCAGATCGTCAGCCAGCTCACGCGACCCGGCAAGGCTACGGCCAAAAGCCCGCAGGTGGGGGATCACGGCCGCAAGCTGAACCCGAAACTCTTCATCGCTGAGCGAAATGCGCTCGACCGGGGGCGTGCTTTCGTCGTCGATGGACAAGTCGAAATCCCCCTCGTCCCCACCCATTCTGCAACCGTTGCCACCCCACAGGAATGGCCGGTCTCAGCCGGCGGGAACCGTCGCTTCGTCGAAAAACAGCGCCTGGGCGATAGTCGCCTTGAGCGTCGTCTGTTGAAACGGCTTCGTAATGAGGAAGGTGGGTTCGGTGCGCTCGCCCGTCAATAGGCGCTCCGGGAAGGCAGTGATAAAGATCACCGGGACGTCCACCTCGGTGAGGATGTCTGCGACCGCGTCGATCCCCGAACTGTCGTCGGCGAGCTGAATGTCGGCGAGGATCAGCCCCGGCTGCGATTCGCGTGCCAGCGCCACCGCCTCGTCGCGGGTGACGGCGATGCCGACCACGTCATGGCCAAGATCGCGGACGATCGATTCGATATCCATCGCGATGATCGGCTCGTCCTCAATGATGAGCACGCGCGCGCGGGTCTGACGGTCGATTTCCGAGATCGCGCCGCCGACCAGATCTTCCACGTCACCTTCATCGACGCCGAGAATGCGTGCGATGTCCGCGTGCCCGAACCCCTCCAGCGCGGACAGCAGCAGCGCCTGGCGCGGCAGCGGGGTGACGGCAGCGAGCCGTGCGCGGGCAACGCCCTCCTCGCCATCGGCATCGCGCTGGCCGGTATCGTCTAGCCGGTCGTCGTGCGCCGAGCCCCAGATGCTGTGAAAAAGCTCGAACAAGGCGACCCGGGGCGACGATGCGTCGAAATCCTCGGGCGCCTCGATGATGGTCTGAAGCGTCGCACGGACATAGGTATCGCCGCTGTTCTGCGACCCTGTCATCGCACGCGCGTAGCGGCGCAGAAAGGGGAGATAGGGTGCAAGCGTTTGACCAAGCGACATAGAAAGTCCTGCAAGTCGCAGCGAGCCGATCCAACGCCCGCATGCGCATGGTGGTGGCCCCGTCACGAGGCCGCATCGCTGGCACCCCTAGTCGCAATTTTAGGCGCCGCCAATCCTTCCGCCGCGGACATGTCAAACCTGATCTATATCAAATAATGCGCGGAACGCATGTTGAGGGGGTTGGTTAGAGGCACACACCGCTGCTAGCAGCACCCGCCTTCCTGACCGCCAAGGGTTGAACAACTTGCCGACGCCCATTGATCCTCCCCCGTCTTCGAACCGGACGGGCGGCGCGGTTCCGGCCGACGCAGGTGCCAAGCCCGATCAGCGCGCGGCAGTCGGGCAGGGCGAGCTTGCAGGCAGCGGCGCTCGCAGGGGGCGAAGCTCCGAGGATCGTAAGGAAGCGCTCGATCGTGTCGCCGCGTCGTTGCGCAATGCCTACGAGGCGACGGTGACCGAACAGGTTCCGGATTCGCTCCTCGATCTCCTTCGCAAGCTCGATTGAGCTCGTTACGGTTCGCGGAGGCGGACGGTAGGGACCGCACGCGCTTCGCCGCAATTCGACAAAAGCTCAGGCGGTTTATCCCGGTGCCGGGCAAGGCCGAGACCAGCACCGCTCGCTGGTTGATGGTTACGCTCCTTGTCGCGCTGTCGCCGGTCGGACTGATTGCATTGTTCGCGGCCGCGCAAAGCGCGCTCGAGGGTGAGCGACAGCGGTCGGCCAACATGATGCTCGTCGCTCAACGCTATGCGACGCTGCTGTCGGACGCTTTCACCAAGGACATGGACGTCGCGATGCGCGAATATGCGCGCAACGTAGCGATCAACGCTGCTCCCGCTGCCGCCTCCCCTCTTGAGCAGGACAGCCGATGCGCAGCGCTCAGGCAGGTCGCCCCACCGCGCGACGGCGCGACGCTGCGGCTGATCGATGCCGCGACGGGCCGCGACCTTTGCGGCGGCGATCCCCGGATGACCTACCCGCGTCCGGCGCAATTCCACGTCGACCCAATCGCGCAAAGCGCGCACTTCAACCGCAGCGTAGGTGGCGGCGCCAAACTCGAAATCGGTTACAACGTTCCGGCTCTAAGCGATGTGGCTCCCCGGGTGGCCGTGGGCTCCGCTTACCGCGTCGACCTGCGCGGCGATGGTGAGCGGGTGTCGCTACGCAACACGATCGGCGGCGCACCAGGCTTTACCGAGCGAGGACGCGCGGTGGCGCTGGCCGGCGTGCCAGGCGCCTCGGTGATTGCAAGCTCGCGACATTATTTCCTCCGCGCCGACGTGCTGACGACGCTCCTCACCCCCCTCGCCCTTTGGTTTTTGTCGGCACTGTTAAGTTGGTTCATCGCCGACCGCATGTTGCTTGATCCGATCCAGCGCCTATCCCGGCGGATGCGCAACTATGTGCCGGGTGAGCCCCAACCTCCAGGGACCCCGCGTTTTTTGAACGCGCCCGAGGTGCAAGACCTCTCCGCAAGCTTTGCCAAATTGTCGGCCGATGTTGCCGACCGTCAAGCGGTGATGGCGGCAGCGCTCGACACGCAAAAGGCACTGACGAAGGAGGTGCATCACCGCGTCAAAAACAATCTCCAAATCATCCTGTCTTTGATCAACCTTCACAGCCGCCAACCCGTGACGTCGAGACCAGGCCATGAGACGTTTCGGACGATCCAGCGCCGGGTCGAGGCGCTTGCGGTTGTGCACCGCCACCTACACGCCGAATCGGAAAGCGGCCGTGGGATCGACCTCGTTGCCATGCTTTCGGAGCTTTTGATCGGGATGGCCGGAAGCCTCGGCATTTCAGCGCAGGACAAGCTGGTGCTCGGCCAGAAGTCACTCGCCTGCGTCGTTCAGGACGTGGCGCTGCCTGCCGCCTTCTTCGTCACCGAACTCGTCGAACTCGCCAACCTGATCGACCCGCAGGCGTCGACCTGCGTCGACATCACCCGGATCAGTGACAGCGAAGTGGAGCTGAAAGTAACCAGCACTGCGCTCATCGGTCAGGGCGGAAATTTCGCGGAAGAGCATTCGATCTACGAGCGCGTGATCTCGGGCCTCGCGCGCCAATTGCGGCGCGAGGTCGTCCATGACGCGACGATTGGCCGCTACGCTCTCACCATCCCGACCCTCGCTCAGGACAAAGCCGCGGTCGCCGCGTAGTCGTTGCGAAACTGTCGGGCAAACGTCGCGAACACGCCCTGCTCGATCGCGCCGCGCATGGCCTGCATCAGCGACTGGTAAAAGCTGATGTTATGCTGGGTTAGCAGCATCGCTCCGAGGATCTCGCCACTTCTGATGAGGTGGTGGAGATAAGCGCGAGACCATGTTGCGCAGACTGGGCAGGCGCAACGCGGGTCGAGCGGCTCGTCCGCCTCCGCATGGCGGGCGTTTCGCAAGTTGACGGGTCCCGCCCAGGTGAAGCCCTGCCCGTTGCGCCCCGATCGCGTTGGAAGCACGCAGTCGAACATGTCCACCCCGCGCTCCACCGCACCGACGAGGTCATCCGGTTTGCCGACGCCCATCAGATATCGCGGCGCCGACTCCGGCAGCATCGCAGGCGCCTCATCCAGGACGCCGAACATCGCCGCCTGCCCCTCCCCCACGGCGAGGCCGCCGATCGCGTAGCCGTCGAAGCCGATGTCCCTCAGCGCATGGGAGGATGCTCGCCGCAAAGCCGTGTCGAGGCTGCCCTGCTGGATCCCGAACAGCGCTGCGCGAGAGGCATGATGCTCCCCCGCATCGAACGCATCGCGCGAGCGCTTCGCCCAGCGCATCGACCGCTCCATACTCGCCCGCGCGCGTGACGCATCGACCCCGGCGGGCGGGCATTCGTCGAACACCATGACGATGTCCGAGCCCAGCCGGCGCTGTATGTCGATCGAGCGTTCGGGGGTCAGCATGTGCCGCGACCCATCGAGGTGCGAGCGGAACTCGACCCCCTCCTCGCTTTGTTTGGTGAGCGAGGACAGGCTCATCACCTGATATCCGCCGCTATCAGTGAGGATCGGACGGTCCCAACCCATGAAGCGATGCAGCCCGCCCAGCCGCTCGACGCGCTCCGCGCCGGGCCGCAGCATCAGATGGTATGTGTTGCCGAGGATGATGTCGGCGCCGCTTGCGCGAACCTCGGCCGGGCGCATCGCCTTGACGGTGGCAGCGGTGCCCACCGGCATAAAAGCCGGCGTGGCGATTGAGCCACGCTGCATCTCAATCGTGCCGCGGCGCGCGGCGCCATCGGTGGCGTGGAGGGTGAAGCGGAAACGGGGGTCTGTCACGGGGCGCGGGCTGTAACGCAAAGGGCGCGGTGTCGCCACCGCGCCCTCCTCATTCGACCGCGAGGCCGATCGTCAGGATCAGAACTTCACGATCACGCCCGCAGTGGCGCGGACGGTGTCGAAGCCGATCGTATCGACGCCGACGCGCAGCTTTGCGCCACCGAACATCGACGTGCCGAACTCCGCACCCGCACCGACCAAGTAATCGCCGCGGGTCGTGTCAACGCCCGGAGTGACCTGGATGACGTTCAGATCGCTGATGTCGATGTCGACCCACTGGTAGCCACCACGGATGTAGCCCGAGCTGCCTTCGCTGAACGGGAACGAAACTCGGGCGGCGACGCCATACTCCTGATCGACGCGCCCGGTGCCGACGTTGTAGTTGCCTTCGACGCCGACGCTCAGGTTCTGAGAGACCGGCACGTCGACGCCGCCGACCACGCCGAAGATCGCGCCGTCGTCCGAAACCCCGGCGCCGGTGATGACACCGCTGGTGTCGAGATCATGATACCCGGCGGTGACGCCGACGTAGGGCGAAGCGGAAGCGGTCTGCGCCGAAGCAGCGGTGGCGCCGGTGAGGGCGGCAACGGTGGCAGCAAGGACCGTGATCTTACGCATTATTTATTCCTTTGGTTTGGCCATCGATCGTGACGGCGCGACCCGGTTCCTCTGCCGGTGCCAACATGAACGAACCACAACATCGCCACTAGCGAGTGACGAAAAGCCGCCGTTGCGCGGGGTTGTTGCGTAGACGCAACGGTTTCTGACCAGCCGTTCAGATTCAGGCGACGAGGCGTTGCGAGATTTGATGCGCGGCGCGCAGATCGTCGACGAACCGCTCCCGCTCCATTCGTGCGACCTCAGGGTCCGGCAGTCGCAGCAGATAGCTCGGGTGCACCGTCACGCGGGCGGCGAGCCCATTCGCCAGCTCCATCTCCGTATCGCGCACGCGCGAGATCGTCACCGCCTTGCCCAGCAGACTTCGCGCCGCGCTCGCCCCCATCGCCAGCACCAGCTTGGGCTGCACCAGCTCCAACTCGCGGTCGAGCCACCAGCGGCAGGCGCTGATCTCGTTGGCGGTCGGCGTCTGGTGGATCCGCCGCTTCCCGCGACGAACGAAGCTGAAATGCTTCACGGCGTTGGTCACGTAAAGCCGCGACCGGTCGATCCCGGCCTCCTCCAGCGCCGCGTCGAACAGCTGGCCCGCTGGCCCTACGAACGGACGCCCGGCAAGGTCCTCCTGATCGCCCGGTTGCTCCCCCACGATCACCAACGCGGCGTCGAGCGGGCCTTCGCCAAACACCATCTGCGTCGCGTCGAGGTGGAGCGGACACCGCGTGCACGCGCGCGCCTCGTCCCGCAGCGCTTGCCACGCCGGCAAAATATTGCTCGGCAGCGGCGGCGGCTGAACGGCGGGGCGGCTAGCGGGGGAAGCCGCCACCGCCATCACCTTGGCCGCCGAAGCGTCGAGCATCGCCGCCGACCGCGCCTGCGCGCCTGCGATCAGTTCGGGGATGAGTGCGGTTTCCGGCATGTTGGCCCAGTATTTCTTGGGCATCTCCTTCATCATCGCCTTCACCTTCACCCGCGCGGGGTTGAAGATGCTCGCATAGTAGCGGCGCCACGTATCCTCGACCGGATCGCCCTCCGGCGCATCGCCGCGCACCGCGCCCGGCCCCTCCGTCACCCGCTGGCCATCCCAGTGCAACGTCATCTCGGGCGTGAGGATCGACCAGCGCATCGAGGCGAAGCGATTGACGAAAAAGCCTGCGTTGGCGCGAACGATATGATGATCGGGCTCGAACCACGCGACGTAGCGCGGAGTATCGGCGCCCTCCTCCTCAACCGCGCGGAAGCGGACGAAGGCGTGCATCTTATGGATGTCCCGCCGCACTGATTTCGCGAGCGCCTCGACCTTGGCGACCAGCGGGTCGGCGCGATCGTCGAGGCGGCGCCGCTTGGCAGCAAGGTCCGCGATGAGCTGGTGGCAGAGCACGAACCGCTCGTGTTCGCGATGGAGAAGCGCGGTGGAAACGAGCTGAAGTGCCGCCTTTGGCACCGACAGCGGGGGCGGCGAGCGCACCGCCTCCAGCGGCACCCCGACACTCGCGAGCAGGTCGCCGCCTTCTTCCGCCACCAGCCAACGAATACGCTCGGGAGCGATGCCGCGGGCGATCGCACTGCGCACATGCGCGCGCCAGCCCGGCACGTCATCCTCCGCTTCGAGCTGCGCCGTGTAAGCGACGCCGTCGTTCACGCGGCGAGATCGGTGAACGCGTCGAGTTGCACCGCTGGTGGCCTGACGAACGCGTCGAGATCGCTCCGATCGGCGAGCAGCGTCGGGCGCCAATCCTCGGTCACGATAAACGGCCGTAATTTGCGAATGGAGCGGCTGATGCGAGCTATATCGTCCATGCGCAGACGTCGATTGCGCCGCGCGGAAATGATCGCATTGACCGCTTTGGGCCCAAGGCCCGGCACCCGCAACAGGAGCTCCCTCGGCGCACGGTTGACGTCCAATGGGAACAGGTGCCGGTTCGCGAGCGCCCAGGCGAGCTTGGGGTCGATGTCGAGCGGCAACATCCCTGCCCCGTCGGTCGCCGCCGCGACCTCAGACGGTGAAAAGCCGTAAAAGCGCATCATCCAGTCGGACTGGTACAGCCGATGCTCGCGCATCAGCGGCGGCGATTTGAGCGGCAGCACCGTGCTTGCGTCCGGGATCGGCGAAAAGGCGCTGTAGTAAACGCGCCGCAGACCGTGGCGGCGGTAGAGCGACTCCGCGGTGCCGATGATCGTCGCATCGTTCGCCGCGTCGGCGCCGACGATCATCTGCGTCGATTGACCCGCGGGCGCGAATTTCGGCGCGTGCCGATAGCGCTTGCGCGCATCCTTGGTGTCGGTGATCGCGTCGGCCATCCCCGCCATCGCATCGTCAATGCCCTGCGCATCCTTGTCAGGCGCGAGCTGGCGGAGCCCGCCGATCGTCGGCAGCTCAATGTTGATCGACACGCGGTCCGCCCACAGCCCCGCCTCGTGGATCAGCTGCGGGTCAGCGTCGGGGATGGTCTTGAGGTGGATGTATCCGCGAAATCCATGATCGACGCGCAACGTCTTCGCAACGCGGACCAGCTGCTCCATCGTATAGTCGGACGACTTGATGATGCCGGACGAGAGGAACAGACCCTCGATATAATTGCGACGGTAAAAGTCGAGCGTCAGCGCGACGACTTCTTCCGGAGTGAACCGCGCGCGGCGGACGTTACTCGACTTGCGATTGATGCAATAGTGGCAGTCGAAAATGCAGCTGTTGGTGAGCAGCAGCTTGAGCAGCGAGATGCAACGCCCATCGGGAGCATAGGCATGACAGATGCCCGCGCCGGTGGTCGAGCCAATGCCCTTGCCGCCGCGACTGTTACGCTTGGACCCGCCGGATGACGCGCAACTCGCGTCATATTTGGCCGCATCCGCCAGGATCGCCAACTTATCGGAGAGCGAGAGCTGCGCCATCCGTTCGATATATGTTCGAAGGCCCGCGGAGTCGAGGGGTTACGGAGCAAGCCTTGTCGCAAAGCCTGAGTTACGCGGCACGAAAGCGGGTGGGGCGTTGCCCCACCCGACAGCCGGTCAATAGCGGTAGTGATCCGCCTTGAACGGCCCCTGCTGCGGCACGCCGATGTAGGCCGCCTGTTTGTCGGTCAGCGTGGTCAGTTTCACGCCCAGCTTGTCGAGGTGCAGCGCAGCGACCTTTTCGTCGAGGTGCTTGGGCAGGACATAGACGCGGTTCTCATATTCCGCGCTCTTCTGCCACAGCTCGATCTGCGCCAGCACCTGGTTGGTGAAGCTCGAGCTCATCACAAACGACGGGTGCCCCGTCGCGCAGCCGAGGTTCACTAGCCGCCCCTTGGCAAGGATGATGATCTGCTTGCCGTCGGGAAACTCGACGAGGTCGGTGCCCGGCTTGATCTCGGTCCACTTGTAGTTGGACATCGCCGCGATCTGGATCTCGCTGTCGAAGTGGCCAATGTTGCAGACGATGGCCATCGGCTTCATCGCCGCCATATGCTCGGCGGTGATGACGTCCTCGTTGCCGGTCGCGGTGACGAAGATGTCGCAGCGCTGGACCGCCTCCTCCATCGTCACGACCTCATATCCCTCCATCGCCGCCTGCAGCGCGCAGATCGGGTCGATTTCGGTGACCATGACGCGCGCGCCGCCCTGACGCAGTGAGGCGGCCGAGCCCTTGCCGACGTCGCCGAAGCCGGCCACGCACGCGACCTTGCCAGCGAGCATCACGTCGGTCGCGCGGCGGATGGCGTCGACCAGGCTCTCCTTGCAGCCGTAGAGATTGTCGAACTTCGACTTGGTGACGCTATCGTTGACGTTGATCGCCGGGAACGGGAGCTTCCCGTCCTTGGCGATGTGGTAAAGCCGGTGAACGCCGGTCGTCGTCTCTTCGCTGACGCCCTTGATGGCGTTGACCGTGCGGCTGAGGTAGCCGGGCTTCGCAGCGAGGAACGCCCTGAGCGCGCGCTGGAATTCGACCTCTTCCTCGTTTGCCGGCTCGGGGAGTTCGTCACCCGCCTCGACCCGCGCGCCCCACAGCGCGAACATGGTCGCATCGCCGCCGTCGTCGAGGATGAGGTTGCAGGTGCGGTCGGCTTCGCCCTCACGCGACCAGTCGAAGATGCGGCCGACATAGTCCCAATAGTCGGCGAGGCTTTCACCCTTGATCGCGAACACGGGCACGCCAGTCGCGGCGATCGCGGCAGCGGCGTGGTCCTGCGTCGAATAGATGTTGCAAGTCGCCCAACGAACTTCGGCGCCAAGCGCGGTCAGCGTCTCGATCAGCACGGCGGTCTGGATCGTCATGTGCAGCGATCCGGTGATGCGCGCGCCCTTGAGCGGCTGTGAGGCGCCATATTCCTCACGCAGCGCCATCAGGCCCGGCATCTCGGTTTCGGCAATGCGAATTTCGGCGCGGCCATAGTCGGCCTGCGAGATATCGGCGACGACATAGTCCTGCGAGGCGGCGAGAATGGCCACGTGACGTTGCTCCAATGGGCTTTTCGAGAATGCCGCGGCCCTTAGCGTTCAGAGAGCCAACTCGCAAGGCGCGTATAAAGCGATCATTATATCCTCACGCGCGTCCGCCAACCGAGGCAAGGCGGAGAGGGTCGATCCCATCGCGCACGAACACGCTCGCCCACCGCGTTTCCGGGGAGAGGTCGAACAGCGCCGCATCGTCGCAGTCGGTGACGTGCCAGCCGCCGTTCGCCACTTCCTCTTCGAGCTGCCCTTCGCCCCAGCCGGCGTAGCCCAGCGCCGCAAACCAGCGGCTCGGCCCCTTGCCTGCCGCCAATGCGCGAAGCACGTCGAGCGTGATGGTGAGGCCGAAACGGCCCGCGACGTCGATGCTGCCCTGCCCGCTCCAGTCGAGGCTATGGACGATGAAGCCGCGCGTCGTCTCCACCGGTCCGCCAATGAGGATTGGCGCTTCGGGCGTCGCCACCCGAGGCTCGACCCCCGACTGTTCGAGCAGCTCGGCAAAGCGCATCGCGCTTTCCGCAGAGCAGCCGATGCCCATCGCGCCTTCCTCGTCGTGGCTGACGATGGCGATGACGCTCTGTTCAAAGCGCGGGTCGCCGATCCCCGGCATCGCGAGCAGCAGCTTGCCGGTGAACCAGCGGGGATCGGGATCGCGCATGAGTGTCAAGGTGGCGCTCCGCGCGGCGCTGTCAACGATGCGCTTGCGGGCCATGATGGAACCTGTCAGCGCCGCCACGCTTACCCCTCCCGATCCCCCCCCAACAGGAGCGACCACCGTGGCCATTGAAGTCGGACAGCCTTTTCCCAGCGTCACCCTCACCAAGGTGACCGATGACGGCCCGCAGCCTGTGTCGAGCGACGAGTATTTCGCAGGCCGCAAGGTCGCGCTCTTCTCCGTCCCCGGCGCGTTTACCCCGACCTGCTCCGCCAAGCACCTGCCGAGCTTCGTCGAAAACCGTCAGCAGCTCGCGGACAAGGGCATCGACGAGATCGCGGCCACCGCAGTCAACGACCCGTTCGTGATGAAGGCGTGGGGCCAGCAAAGCTCCGCTGAGGGGATCACCATGCTCGCCGACGGCAACGGCGACCTTGTCGAGGCGCTCGGGCTGACGATGGACGGCTCGAAGTTCGGCATGGGCAAGCGCGGCCAGCGCTTTTCGATGATCGTCGACAACGGCACCGTGACCCAGCTCAACGTGGAGCAGCCGGGCGACTACCGCCTGTCGAGCGCGGAGCACATGCTCTCGCAGCTCTAATGGTTGCCAGCCGCGTGGCGGTGGCATAGTCGGGGCCATGAAGAAAGAGGACCCCGCCGCCACCGTCGCCGGCGTCATCGAACAGCTCCAGCGCCGGTACGACGCGTCGGTCGGACGCCTGCGCGAGGCTGTCGCAAGCTACGTCGCCACCGGCAAGAAGCCCGACCCGCTGCTCCGCCGCGGTGGCGCCTTCACCTATCCCGAACTGCGCATCACCCGGCTGGGCGCGCCGCGGAAGGGCGACCGCACGGTCGCATTTGGCAGCCTTCCCGATGCAGGAAGCTATGCCACCACGGTCACCCAGCCACAGCTGTTCGCGCCCTACCTCACCGAACAGCTGCGCCTGATCGCGGAACATTATGACGTCCGCTTCGAAGTCGGTGCGAGCGCGCAGGAGATCCCGTTCGCCTATGTGCTGGACGGGCTGACCGGCGGCGCTCTGGGCGGCGTCTCCCCGGTTGAGCTGGCGGAGCATTTTCCGGCGACCGAACTCGCGCATATCGGCGACGAGCTCGCCGACGGGTTGTTCCTGACCAAAAGCGGCGGGCCGCGGCCGCTGGCCCTGTTCGATGCGCTGCGCACCGATTTCAGCCTCGCGCGGTTGCGTCACTACACCGGGACGCCGCCCGCGCATTTCCAGAAGTACATCCTTTTCACCAACTACCATCGCTACGTCGATGAATTCGTGGCGTGGGCGACGCGACAGGTTGGGCGCGAAGGCTACACCGCGCTGTCGGGCGCGGGCGGGCTGTTTATCGACCGGGCTGACGGGGACTCGGTGCAGCTCGTGGGCGACAGCGCTTGGCGCAAGCATCAGATGCCCGCCTATCACCTGATGCGAGAGGATGGCGCCGGGATCACGCTGGTCAACATCGGCGTCGGCCCATCCAACGCCAAGACCGTCACCGATCACCTTGCGGTGCTGCGGCCCGAGGCGTGGCTGATGATCGGGCACTGCGGGGGGCTGAGGCCGACGCAGCGGATCGGTGATTATGTGCTCGCCCACGCATATCTGCGCGACGATCACGTGCTCGACAGCGTGCTTCCGCCGGAAATTCCCATTCCGGCCATTGCCGAAGTGCAGTTGAGTCTCGCCGAGGCCGCGGAAACCGTGTCGGGGGAAAGCGGCGCGGACCTCAAGCGGCGGATGCGCACGGGCACCGTCGTCACCACCGACGATCGCAACTGGGAGCTGCGCTACTCGGACAGCGCGCTCCGCTTTTCGCAGTCGCGCGCGATCGCCATCGACATGGAGTCGGCAACGATTGCAGCGCAAGGCTATCGCTTCCGCGTCCCCTACGGCACGCTGCTGTGCGTGAGCGACAAGCCGCTGCACGGCGAGCTCAAGCTGCCGGGCCAGGCGAACCAGTTCTACGAAGAGGCGATCGCCGCGCACCTCCAGATCGGCATCCACGCCATCGACCGGCTGCGCGCGGAGGGGGCGCGATTGCACTCCCGCAAGCTTCGCGCGTTCAACGAACCCCCCTTCCGTTGAGCAATAGCGGGCAAAAGGGAACCGGAGGGATATTTTCGATGCGAAGCCTGATCGTCATGACACTCGTCGCCGCCGCCGCCACTTCCGCGAGCGCGCAAGACGGCCCGCGAGCGGTAGGGTCGGACGAGTATTTCGAGGCGGGCGCAGGTGCGTTCGCCCGGCCGCGCTACCCAGGCTCGCGCCATTTCAATATCGGCCCGCGCCCCACCTTTGGCGGCATTGCGGACATAGAGCCGACCGACCGTCTGGGCGGCGGAGTGCGTGAGGGGCTGCGCTACAATCTGTCCCCCAACCCTGAACGCTGGGGCATCGGCCCTGCGGCGCGGATCGACTTCGGCCGCCGACGCAGCGACGCCGACCGCTACACCCCCGGACTGGGCAAGGTTGGCATCGGCGTGGAGCTTGGCGGCTTCGGTCAGCTGGCGATCGGCGAGCACCTCGTCGCCCGGGTCGAGGGACGCCAGGCCGTGAGCGGACACGAAGGCTTCATCGCCGACGCGGTTGTCGAGGGGACGTGGCGCTACAATGATCGCACCGCGCTCGTCGTGGGCCCGCGCCTACGGTACACCGACGGCCGCTACAATCGCGCTTATTTCGGCGTGACTCCGGCGCAGTCGTTGGCTTCGGCGGGACGCTTCGCGACCTTCACGCCCGGCGCGGGGATCAGCGAAGTCGGCGGCGGCGCGACGCTCTACTTTCCTATCGCCGAGCGTTGGAGCGGGTCGGTCAACGCCGACTACGGCCGTCTGATCGGCCCTGTCGCAGATTCCCCCGTGGTGCTCGACCGCGACGGTTCGCGCGATCAGTGGAGCGGCGGCGTCACCCTCACCTACCGCTTCCGCCGGGGAGGGTCGCGCTCGGGCGAACGCTAGAGCTGGGGATCTGCGGCGGCGGCTCAGCCGCCGCCCAGAAACGCGACCATCGCAGCGCCCAGCCCCGCTTCCATGACGCTGGTCATATGCGTGCCGGGCACCCAGCCGAGCTCGGCATCGGGGAGCGACTCGGCGAGCCGTTCGGGCGATCCATTGTCGCGATCTTCGGTGCCCGACAGCACCAGCGTCGGCATCGTCACTCTCGCGGCGAGCTGGTGGACATCGATGTCGTCGAGCGCCTCGAGCAGCAGCCGCGCCGCCACGCGATCGACCTGCATGGTCTTCATGAAGCCGACCGCCATGAAATCGGGATCGCCGCGCTTGACGGTCTCGAACCGGTCGATGGCGCGGAGGAAAAACTCCCGCCGCCGCGCCCAGCCGGTCAGCCCCTCATAACCCATTCCGGCAAGTATCAGCCGCCGCGGCGCCACGCCGTCCATCACCGCACGCACCGCCGTCCGCGCGCCAAGCGAGAAGCCCGCCAGGTCGAACTCGCCCGGCGCCAGCCCCAACTCAGCCACCAGGTCCGCCACATCCTCCGCGAGCACGCCGGGACGGTAGGCTGCAGGATCGTGCGGCTTGTCGCTGAGGCCGTGGGCGCGCAGGTCGAGCATGATCAGCCGATGCCCTGCGTCGGCCAGCGTCTGCGCCGTGCCCCACTTGATCCAATTCATCTGCGCGTCGGAGAACAGCCCGTGAAGCAGGATCAGCGGCCTTCCCGCCCCCGCCTCGCGCCAGACCAGCCGCACGCCGTCGCGCGCCGCGAAACTGTGCTGGGTGACCTCCATCCTTCAGTGCCCGGAACCGAGCGCCTTGATGATGTCGTCGACCATCTTCTTGGCATCGGCGAGCAGCATCATCGTGTTGTCGCGGTAGAAAATGTCGTTATCGACCCCGGCATAGCCTACTCCGCCCATCGACCGTTTGATGAAGAAGACGGTCTTGGCCTTGTCGACGTCGAACACCGGCATGCCGTAGATCGGCGATTTGGAGTCGGTCTTCGCCGCGGGGTTCACGACGTCATTGGCGCCGATGATGAAGGCGACGTCGGCCTGCGCAAACTCGCCGTTGATATCCTCAAGCTCGAACACCTCGTCATATGGGACGTTCGCTTCGGCGAGCAGCACGTTCATGTGCCCCGGCATCCGTCCTGCGACGGGGTGGATCGCATATTTGACGCTGACCCCCTCCTTCTTGAGGAGGTCCGCCATCTCACGCAGGCTGTGCTGCGCCTGGGCAACCGCCATGCCATAGCCGGGCACGATGATGACGCTTTCGGCTTGGCTCATCATGTAGGCGGCGTCTTCGGCGGACCCGCGCTTCCACGGACGATCGGTCGCAGCCGCAGCGTCGTTTCCCCCGGCCTCGGCGCCAAAGCCCCCGGCGATGACGCTGATGAAGCTACGGTTCATCGCGCGACACATGATGTAGGAGAGGATCGCGCCCGAAGCGCCCACCAGCGCGCCGGTGATGATCATCGCCGTATTGCCGAGCGTGAAACCCATCGCCGCTGCCGCCCAACCCGAATAGCTGTTGAGCATGCTCACCACGACCGGCATGTCCGCGCCGCCGATCGGGATGATCAGCAGGAAGCCGATGGCGAACGCGAGCAAGGTGATGATCGCGAGGTAAGGCACGCTCGTCCCGCTCGGATCGAGCGCGTAGGCCGCGGTAAGCCCGACAATCGCCGCCAGCGTGCCGAGGTTGATGACGTGCCGCCCAGGCAACAGGATCGGCTTGCCGCTCATCTTCCCCGCGAGCTTGAGGAAAGCGATGATGCTGCCGGAAAAAGTGATCGCGCCGATGGCGACGCCCAGCGCCAGTTCCACGCGGCTGACAGTGTGAATCGCTCCGCCCGGATCAGCGATGCCAAAGGCTTGCGGGTTGAGGTAAGCCGACCAGCCGACCAGCACCGCAGCGAGGCCGACCAAGCTATGGAAGGCCGCGACGAGTTGCGGCATGTCGGTCATCGCAATACGCCGCGCGATGATCCAGCCGATCGCGCCGCCGATGCCGATCGCGCCGACGATTTCCGGCAGGGACGCAAGCTCATGCGTGACGAGCGTTGTTCCCACCGCCAGCGCCATCCCCGCCATGCCAAGCATGTTGCCCCGCCGCGCGGTCGTCGGATGCGACAGTCCCCGCAGCGCGAGGATGAAGCACACCCCCGCTACGAGGTAAGCGAGCGTCGCCCAGGGGTTCGCCGCGGCATGCTCCACGAGTTGTGGCAGCCCGGCGGGCTCGGCAATAGCCGGAGGCAGGGCGTCGGGAAGGCTCAACGCCACAGCCTCAGCGCTCCTTTCTCTTGTACATGGCGAGCATGCGTTCGGTGACAGCGAAGCCGCCGAAGATGTTGATGCTCGCCAACACGACGGCCGCCAGCCCGAGCCACTTGGCGGCGACGCTGCCCGAAGCCGCGCTGGCGATCAGCGCGCCGACGATAATGACACTCGAGATCGCGTTGGTGACCGCCATCAGCGGCGTGTGCAGCGCAGGCGTGACGCTCCACACCACATAGTAGCCGACGAAACAGGCCAGCACGAAGATCGACAGGATCGAGATGAAGTCCACGGTTATGCGTCCCCCTAAATCTTCGAGTTCGCATATCGAGCGATCGAGTCGGCGACGCCGCCCACGTCGGCGAGAACGTCCGATGCCGCGATCCGAACGATTTCGAGACTCCCACGCTGCTTGAGGGAAAGGTCCCGACGCGCGTCCCTTATCGGGCGGTCAGCCATGTCATGTGCAATTCCGTCGATTTCGATGACGAGTCGTGGGCTGTGGCAATAGAAGTCCGTGGCAAAACCTCGCATCGGATGCTGGCGCCGGAATTTCAGGCCAAACGGGCGCGCGCGAAGGTGCTGCCACAACAACCCCTCTGGAAGCGAGGTGTTGGACCGAAGCCGCCGTGCGGCTGCGATGGTAGTCCGGTCCGCGCCGATCACCCGTCCCTCCCCTGCAAGGGGAGATGGCAGCCGCAGGCTGACGGAGGGGTGAAGCCGTCTCCGACGAAGCGCGCAGTCTCAAGGGCGACACCCCTCCGACCCCGCCCCGCGGGGCCACCTCCCCTTGCAGGGGAGGGACTGAATGGCGCGCCCCTCACCCCGCCAGCCGTTCGTTGACGACGGCGCCGCCCTGCGTCAGGCGGATGGCGCTGCCGATTTCGTCGTCGAGAGTCACCTCCGCCCGCTCCTTATCCCAAAAGGCGGCGAGGAGGTTGTGGAGGTTGCGGGCGTAAAGCGCGCTCGCGTCACTGGCGAGCGTCGCCGCCATGTTGCGCGCGCCGATCAGTGTGACGCCGTGTCGTTCCACGCTCTCCCCCGCCAGCGCGCCCTCGACGTTGCCGCCGGTCTCCGCGGCGAGATCGACGACGACGCTGCCCGCGCGCATGGTGGCGAGCTGCGCGTCGCTGATCAGCCGCGGCGCCGCGCGGCCGGGGATTTGCGCCGTCGTGATGACGATGTCCTGCTTAGCAAGGTGCGCGGATACGAGTTCCGCCTGCGCCGCCTGATATTCGGGCGACATCTCGGTGGCATAGCCGCCGCTGCCTTCGCCTTCGATCCCCGCGACATTCTCGACGAAGATGGGCTTGGCGCCGAGGCTCATAATCTGTTCGCGGGTCGCTGCCCGCACGTCGGTCGCGCTCACCTGCGCCCCCAGCCGCCGCGCGGTGGCGATCGCCTGGAGGCCGGCGACGCCGACGCCCATCACGAACACCCGGGCAGCGGTGATCGTGCCCGCGGCGGTCATCATCATCGGCAGCGCGCGACCGAAGGCATTGGCGGCGACCAGCACCGATTTGTAGCCTGCGAGGTTGGCCTGGCTCGACAGGACGTCCATAGACTGCGCGCGGGTGATGCGGGGCATGAGGTCCATCGCCCAGCCCTCAAGGCCAGACGCGGCATATTGCTGCACCCGATCGCGTTCGCGCAACGGATCGAACACCGCGAGCACGCGCGCGCCCTTGTTCGCCCCGGCGAGCGCGGCGAGCGGCGGGGGCTGGACCGCAAGGACCATGTCCGCGCTTGCCGCAACCTCATTCGCGGAGGCAACGACGGCTCCAGCTGTGCGGTAGTCGTCATCGGCGATGCCCGCTGCGACGCCCGCGCCGCTTTCGACAGCGACGCTCGCACCCAGCGCCATGAGCTTGCGAACCGTCTCCGGCGTGGCCGCCACCCTGTATTCGGCAGGGGCGGTTTCGCGCAGAACGGCGATCTTCATGCGCGGGCGAGCTTCAGGAGATCAGCCAGACGACGAGCGCCACGAGCAGCGCGACCGCAATAGTCGCATATTTCGCGACCCCGACGAACCCGCCGTATGTGCCGCGCGCCTCGCTCAGATCATTGTGCGCCATATTCCCCTCGGTCGCTGTTTGCCTTGCGGTCGAGTGCCGCCTGACGACGCTTTGCCGTTGCTTGACCCGCGCCGCAAGCCGCCCCGCACACTTAAGCCCGATTTTACCCTTCGCCATTATGTGAGCGGCTTCGGCGCGGTCGACCTGACTGCGCGAGGACTTGGACTTCGGCTTGACGACGCTCCACGGCGAACCGCTGGTGCTGCTGATCGACGGCGACGATGCGCGCGCGCGCTTCATCGCCGCCTCGCTCGCGCGCGTCGGGTGGAAGGCGCAACGCTTGGCGGACCCGAGCCGCGCGGCACCATGCTTAGCCGCGGCGTCGGGCGTAGTGACCGACGCGGTGTTGATTGCGAGCGACTTCGTGACCGACGGTCTCACCGAAACGGTGGCCGCGTCGCGCGCTATCCTGCCGCGACCGCCGGTCGTCGTGCACGCCACCGAGCCGCCCACGCTGGCGCACGTCGTCGAAGCACTTCGCAACGGTGCCGATGATATCCTGGTCGCGCCCCTGTCGGGTGAGCGGATCGACCGCGCGATGAGGGCAGCGCGGGCGGCCGTGCAGCGCGGCACCATGTCGAGTGCCCCCCTCTCCTTCGACGCGCTGCCTGCGCCTCAACTCGATGAGATCCCGGCAACGTCAGCTCCAATGAAGGAGGCGGTGAGGCTCGCGGGCCAGGCCGCGCGGGGCTGTGCGCCTGTCGTGTTGGTCGGGGAGCCAGGCAGCGGTCGCTGCATCCTTGCCCATGCCCTTCATCGGCATGCGGGAGAGGGGACGCCGCTCGTCACCTTCGACTGCGCGGATCACCCGCCGTCGATGATCGCGCCGCTGCTGTTTGGCTATGAGCAAGGGGCGTTCCCCGGGGCGTTCGAGCGCAATTCGGGCCGGATCGCGGGCGCGGAGGGCGGGTCGCTGATCATCCGCAACGCCGAGCTCCTTCCCGCCGACGCGCAGGCCCGGCTGGCGGAGTATCTCCACGGGGGATGGGTGCTGCCGGTCGGCGGTACCGTTGCCCATCGTCATAATGTGCGGCTGATTGCCTCTTCGACCACCAGCTTGCGCCGTCTCGCCGAGCGCGGAGACATGCGCGAAGATCTGGCCGCGAGGTGGAGCGTGGTGGAAATCGCTGTCCCGCCATTGCGGGAGCGTAAAGGTGACATCTGGTCGATAGCGTCATCGACGATTGCGCAGGTAACAAAAGACGGTTCCGACAGCCATTTGCTGTCCGATCCGGGGGTACGCCGGACGTTGGAAGAAAACCCTTGGCCGACAAATGTGCTCGGCCTGCGATCGACGATTTTGCGTGCTTACGCTACGTCAGCTTGCAACGGCTCCTTCACGCTTGGGGAAACGACTATCACCGCACCCACCCCCGATATGGCCTCCACTGCTGCGAGTGATGTTATCGGGGGGACCCTCGAACTACTCCAGGCCGATGGGCACCTCCGCAGCCTGGATGCGATCGAGGCGGACGTCATCCGCCTCGCCATCCGCCACTACCAAGGGCGAATGAGCGAGGTGGCACGAAGGTTGGGGATCGGGCGGTCGACGCTCTACCGAAAGCTAAGCGAAATCGGCATCGACACCGCCGCCTGATCCCCGCCCAGATTAGTGCAGAGCCTTTTCAATGTCGGCGATGCTCGCACCGGTCAATGTTTTCGAGATTTCCTTCTCGATCACGGCTTCGGTCTGCTTGTGCCAGTGCTTGCGCAGCTCACCCAACGCGCGCGGTGCAGCGATGACCACCAGCTTCTCGATCTTGTGACCGAGCACCTGGCTGTTGAGATAGTCGGCCGCGTGCCGGACGTAGGCGTCCTCGCCATGCTGCCCGGGCTCCGGATTGGCGCTGCCCGAGCTCTTGCTCGCAGCCGGTCCGCCTTCGTCGGAAAGCTTGGGCGCGTCCATCGCGGTGAGGCGCATCTCCTGTTCGTTGCCGCTGTTCTTGAAGAGGTTGAGATGTTCGCCATCGATAACGGCGACGACGGCTCCGTGGGGCAGCAGCATGATGATCCTCTGGTTGTGAAAGTCGCTCCCTGAACGCGCGCAGCGCCGGGAGTTTCCGCGAGGCGAAGCGGCTTATGTGCGACTGAGCGCGGCGTCGCGTTCGGCGCGGACGATGCGAAGCGACTGGCGGGTCTCCGCAACATCGTGAACGCGAACGATATGCGCGCCCGCCTGCGCCGCCATGACCGCGAGCGCAAGGCTGCCGCTCAGCCGCGAGTCGGGCGCGGCTTCATTATCGAGCGCTCCGATCAGGCGTTTGCGGCTCGCCCCGAACAGCAGCGGCGCCCCGAGTGCGTGGAACATCGGAAGCGCTGTGACCAGCCGCAGGTTCTCCGCGACGCCCTTGCCAAAGCCGATACCCGGATCGATGCATATCCGCTCGATCCCGGCCCGCCTCGCCTGTGCCAGCCGCGCTTCGAGGAAGTCGAAGACGTCGAGCGCAACATCGTCGTAGCGCGCGTCCTTGTGCGGATCGCTCGATTGGCTGGGCGCGTGCATCAGGCAGAGCGCCGCTCCGCTCGCCGCCATGACTTCGGTCGATCGTTCGTCGTAGCCGAGTGCGCTGATGTCGTTGACGAAGCTCGCGCCGGCGGCGACCGCGGCGGTCATCACCGCTGCCTTGCGGGTGTCGATGCTGACTGCGTGGCCCGCCCGCGCCAGCGCAGCGACGACGGGCTCGACACGCGCGATCTCGTCGCCCTCCCACACCAGCGGAGCGCCGGGGCGCGTGCTTTCACCGCCGACATCGAGGATGTGCGCGCCATCCGCAGCCGCGGCGTGGCCCGCTTCGATCGCCGCGGCATGTTCGACGTGCTTGCCGGCATCGGAAAAGCTGTCGGGCGTGACGTTGAGGATCGCCATGATCCGCGGTTCGTCGAAGCGGATCGTTCGCTCCCCCAGCTGCCATGGGGGGTGTGCCGTGGCGACGTTGCGCGAGAGGGCGTGCGCGCGCTCGGCGGTCGCATCGGGGAGCCGCGCACTCCAGTCGGCGAAGGCCGCGACCGAAACATGCGCCTCCGCCCGCCCATCGAGGTGGCGCAGCGTGGCGTGCCAGCCGGCGAACCAGCGCGAACCTCCCCCCAGCCGCGCCGCCTCCCCGTCGAGGCCGTGCGGGCGTTCGACGAAGGCGGTGGGCTGGAGGTAGAGGCGCGCATCAGGGTCGCGCTGCGCCAGCGCGATCATCTCCGCCGCCGCCGCGCCCCAATCGGCCATCAGCTTTCGTTCGCGAGCAGCCAATCCTGCCGCGCCCGGTCGATCGGCACCCACTCGCCTCCGCGATCATAGTGCCAAAAGGTCCAGCCGTTGCACGATGGCGCGCCCTGAAGTCTCGCCCCGACCTGATGAATCGAGCCCGCCTCTTCGCCGCATGACAGGCTGCCGTCGACGCGTACCTCCGCCTGCCAGCGGCGCTTGGCGTCGCCGACGACGGCGCCCGCCGGAATGAGCCCGCATTCGACCACGGTGCCGAACGCGACGCGCGTCGCCGCCTTCGGCGCCTGCATCGTTTTCAGAGCGCGTTCGTCGAGTGGGAGCGCGCCGGCGATGCGCTCCTCCGCCGCGCGAATGTAGGCATCCTCGCGCTCGATCCCGATCCAGCGCCGCCCGAGCCGCTTGGCGACCGCGCCGGTGGTGCCGGTGCCAAAGAACGGGTCGAGCACCACGTCGCCCGGCTGCGTGCAGGCGAGGAGGATGCGGTAGATCAGCGCCTCCGGCTTCTGCGTCGGGTGGGTCTTGGCCTTGCCGGTGCGCAGCCGTTCCTGCCCGCCGCAAATGGGGACGAGCCAGTCCGAGCGCATCTGCAGCTCGTCGTTCATCGTCTTCATCGCGCGATAGTTGAAAGTGTAGCGCGCATCCTCCCCCATCGCGGCCCAGATCAGCGTCTCATGCGCGTTGGTGAAGCGCGTGCCCTTGAAATTGGGCATCGGGTTCGCCTTGCGCCAGACGATGTCGTTGAGGATCCAGTAGCCCTGATCCTGCAACGCCACGCCGACGCGGAAGATGTTGTGGTAGCTGCCGATCACCCAGATCGAGCCGTTGGGCTTGAGGATGCGCCGCGCTTCCTTGAGCCAGGCATGCGTGAAACGGTCGTAAGCAGCGAGGCTGTCGAACTTGTCCCAGTCGTTGTCGACCGCATCGACGCGGCCCCCTTCGGGCCGAAACAAGTCGCCGCCGAGCTGAAGATTGTACGGCGGATCGGCGAAAATCATGTCGACGCTCGCGGCAGGCAGCTCCCGCATCCGCTGCACGCAATCGCCCCGCAGGATGGCGTCGAGCGGGAGATCGAGCAGCGCCGTGTCGGCAACAGGCGGCGCGGGCGCCCGTCGTAGCTTCGTCACCGCACCCATCGTCACCCCCCCATCCCTCTTCGCCGCGCATGGTGAGTCCGCGTGGACTCCCGGTCAAGCTGGGTTGGACTGGGTTTAGAGCGCGAAGGTTACCGAATGATTCACCATGAGTTTGGCTGGCCGCAAGATCGGGTGGCGACGCTGTCGCAATGACCACCAAGGCTTGTGGTGTGACTCGAAAGACTCAGCCGCGGAAGATTTGTCGGGCGCTGCCCGCCTTCGCTGCAGCTCCCCTCCCCATGAGGGGGAGGGGGGGGGGAAGCTTAATCCAGGGGCAGCGCTAGAGCGCCAGCTCCAGCTGCGCGACCGGGGCAAAGCCGCGGCGGTGAAGGGGGCACGGGCCATGCGCACGCAGCGCGACAAGGTGATCGGGCGTGCCATAGCCCTTGTGGCGGGAAAAGCCGTAGGCAGGGAACTCAGCGCACGCCGCCTCCATCAACCGGTCGCGGTGCTGCTTGGCGATGATCGACGCCGCGCCGATAGAGGCATCGCGCGCATCGCCACCGACCAGCGGCACCGCGCGCCAACGCCACTCGGCGCGCCGCCCGGCGGGGGTGAGGTTGCCATCGACGCGCACCTCCTCGGGTTCCGCCCCCGCCGCTTCGCACAGGGAGAGCACCGCCCGGGTCATCGCCAGCATGGTCGCACCGAAGATGTTGAGAGCGTCGATCTCCTCGACGCTGGCGATGCCCACGCCCACGGTGCAACGCCGCAGGATCGCCGCCTCCGCCTTGGCGCGAGCGGCGGCGTTGAGCGCCTTCGAATCGCCGATCCCCGGCGGCCGCGGCTTGCACAGCGCCACCGCCGCCGCGACCACCGGCCCCGCCAACGGCCCCCGCCCGGCTTCGTCCACGCCGACGATCATCGGACCCACATGTCGATCTGCTGGTCGAGCACGCGCTCCTTGTGCTCCACTGCGATCGCGTCGATCATGCGGCGGTAGAGATCGGGGTCGGCTCGCATCGCTGAACTTGCCTGACGGGTGGCGAGGTCGGGCCAGCGCGCGATCGCGACAACACTTCCGTCTGCGCTTTTGAAAAGCGAGGAACCCAACGACCCTTGCCGCTTCAGATGCTCGGTCACCGCGGTCCACGCCTCTACGAACTGCTCCTCCCGTCCGGGCACGAGCGTCCAGCGATAGTAGATCGCGATCACGCCTTAGCTCCCTCCCCGACGAGGAAAGGACCGGGAGAGGCGATCATTCCACCCTCCATGGCGGGAAGCGGCGGTATTCGCCGGCTTGGTAGAGGCACAGCGCATTGCCCGCGGGGTCGGTCAGGCGGGCTTCGCGCCAGCCCCAATCCTCGTCGCGGGGTTGCTGGTCGAAAGCGACGCCTTTGCGCGAGAGATACGCCACCCACGCATCGAGTGCACCGCTTTCGAGGTAGTTGACCGCCCCGCCCGGCGCGGCATCGCTGTGCTCGACTGACAGCGTGGCGCCGTTAGCGGCCTCGAACCGCGCGTAGTGTTCGGCGGCAACGATCTGCTTCAAGCCGAGCTTGCGGTAGAAGGCGACGCTCGCCTGCACATCGCGCGCCGGGAGCGTCACCTGATTGAGCGCAGGGCCAGTGAAGATGCCGTCGGCGCGCAGGTCGGCGTGACCCATCGGCCCCGCGCCCTGCCCCAGCCCCGGTGCTGCGTGAAGCGCCAGACGAACGACGTCGCGCGCACGAGCAACCGCGGGCACCAGCGCCATGCCCTGCGCGAGGCCCGTCGCAATCGCGCTCGCCAGCGTGCAGCCGGTACCGTGGGTGTGGCGCGTGTCGATGCGTGGCGCCTCCCACACCAGCGGCTCGGGAGCGTCCACGCCACCGAGGTAAAGCGTGTCGGTGAGGAGCTCGCCATCGTCGTGGCCGCCCTTCTCGATCAGAGCGCATCCGTGCGCCAAAACCGCCGCCACGCCGCCCAGCGCAGCCAGTTCGGCACGGTTGGGGGTAGTGATGGTCGCCCGGTTCATCAGCGCGCCAAACGCCGCAATGGTCGCCTCATCCGCGAGCACCGAGCCGCTGGTGGCGACCATGACGGGGTCAAATACCACCGGAACGGCGCGCAAGTCGTCGCGGCAGAGCCTCTCGGCGACTGCCGCGCTCGTTTCCGCGCTGCCGATCATGCCGATCTTGACCGCATCGACGCCGATGTCGGCGACCACGCTGTCGATCTGCGCGATGACGAAGTCGGTGGGGACGGGATGGACGCCCTGCACCCCGAGCGTGTTCTGAGCGGTCAGCGCCGTAACCGCAGTCATCGCATGCGCGCCGAGCAAACTGACGGTCTTGATGTCCGCCTGGATGCCCGCCCCGCCGCCGGAGTCGGACCCCGCGATGATCAATACCCGCGCCGTCACGCTGCCGGCTTCGCCTTTTTCGAGCGCGTCGGGCGATCGACCAGCTCGCCGCCGCAGTTGGGGCAAACTTCATCCATCGCGTCGGCGCATTCGGCGCAAAAGGTGCACTCGAACGAGCAGATAAATGCGCCGTGGAGGTGCGCAGGGAGCGGAGTTTCGCAGCGTTCGCACGCAGGCTTCATCGCAAGGCTCATGCCGCCGCCTGCTCGACCGCCGCGCAGATGCGATCGACGACCTGCGTCACCCGGTCGGCGTTGTCACCCTCCGCCATCACGCGGATCACGGGTTCGGTGCCCGACGGGCGAATGACGATGCGACCGGCGCCCGCCAGCTCGTGCTCGCCGTCGGCGATGGCCAGCTTCACCGCCTCCGCGTCGAGAGGCTTGGCGCCCTTGGCGTAGCGGACGTTCTTAAGCAGCTGCGGCACCTTGTCGAACAGGTGGAGGAATTCGCTCGCGGGCTTGCCGCTGTCGATCAGCGCGGCGAGCAACTGCAGCGCGGCGATGGTGCCATCGCCGGTGGTGGCATGGTCGGAGAGGATCATGTGCCCCGACTGTTCCCCACCGACGTTGAAGCCGCCTTCGCGCATGCGTTCGAGCACGTAGCGGTCGCCGACCTTGGTCCGCTCGAGGGTCAGCCCCGCCGCCTCCAGCCGCCGTTCGAGGCCGAGGTTGGACATGACCGTCGCGACGATCCCGCCACCGCGCAGCCGTCCGTCAGCGGCCCAGGCGAGCCCAAGTGCGGCCATGATCTGATCGCCGTCGATGATCTCGCCCCGCTCGTCGGCGACGATCAGCCGGTCCGCGTCTCCGTCGAGTGCGATGCCGATGTCCGCACCGCTCGCCACCACCGTCTCGCACAGCGCCTGCGGGTGCGTGGAACCGCAGCGATCGTTGATGTTGGTGCCGTTGGGGGTGACCCCGATCGCCACCACCTCCGCGCCCAGCTCCCACAGTGCGGTCGGCGCGCTGTTGTAAGCGGCGCCATTGGCGCAATCGACGACGATCTTGAGCCCGTCGAGTCGCACCCGTTCCGGCAGGCTCGCCTTGACCGCGTGAATGTAGCGCCCGCGCGCGTCCTCGATCCGCCGCGCACGGCCGATGTTGCGCGGCTCGGCAAGTTGCGGGTCCACCTCCAGCAGCGCTTCGATGGCGAGCTCGTCGGCATCGGACAGCTTGTAGCCGTCGGGGCCGAACAGCTTGATGCCATTATCGTGAAACGGGTTGTGGCTGGCGGAGATCATCACGCCCAAATCGGCACGCATCGATCGGGTAAGCAGTGCGACGGCGGGAGTCGGCATCGGCCCCACCTGCACCACGTCCATGCCGACCGCGGTGAACCCTGCGACCATAGCATTTTCGAGCATGTAGCCCGATAGCCGCGTGTCCTTGCCGATGACGACGCGATGCTTGTGATCGCCGCGCAGGAAGTGCGCGCCAGCCGCCATGCCAACCTTCATCGCGACATCGGCGGTCATCGGGCTCGCGTTGGTGAGGCCGCGGATACCGTCGGTGCCGAAGAAACGTCTAGCCATGGGGTGGGGAAGCCTCTGGAGGAATGCGAGGTGCTTCGCATAGGGCGGCGGCGCGCGTGATGGAAGCCGGGGCGCGGCGAGAGAGCTTTGCAAAGCGCAACCCCCTGTGCCACCCGGCACGGGTGAACGCGCCCTCCCCATCGAGCCAGACCACCACTCCGTCGCACCTCCCCAAACAGCGGATGGCGGTGCTGTTCGCGGTTATGCTGGTGGCGGCGGCGGGCAACACCGCGATGCAGTCGATCCTCCCGGCGCTCGGCACGCGGCTGGGGATCGCCGACGTACTCATCAGCCTCGCCTTCAGCTGGTCCGCGCTCCTGTGGATGATCACCGCTCCGCGCTGGGCGCGTGTGTCGGAGCGGCGCGGGCGCAAGGCGCTGATGGTCACCGGGATCAGCGGCTTTTCGGTGTCGATGCTGCTGTGCGGACTCGCGTTGTGGGCTGGGATCGAAGGGTGGATCGGGCCCGTCCTGACGTTCGTCCTTTTTTCGCTGTTCCGCAGCCTCTACGGCGGCTTCGGGTCCGCGGCGCCGCCGGCTGTGCAAGCCTATGTCGCCGCGCGCACCGATCCGGCGGAGCGCACCAAGGCGCTGAGCCTGGTCGCATCCTCCTTCGGCCTCGGCACGGTGATCGGCCCCACGCTGGCGCCCTGGCTGATCCTGCCGGTGGTGGGGCTCTCAGGCCCGATGCTGATGTTCAGCCTGATCGGCGTGGCGGTGATCTTTGCTATTCGCTTGGGGCTGCCCGACGATACGCCGCGCTTCCCGGCGAGGGGCGTCACGCCTTACTACCCCGCCGCCGCCACCGCGGGCGCGGCGCAAACTCTGGGCGATGACGAAAGCGCGAGCGCTGAAACTCCCGAAGCAAAGCGCATATCCTGGTTCGACCCGCGCGTGCGGAACTGGTCGATCGTCGGCCTGGCGAGCGGGCACGCGCAGGCGATGACGTTGGGGGTGATCGGCTTCCTCGTGCTCGACCGGCTGGCCCTTCGTGCGACGCCCGAAGCTGCCGCCGCGCCGACCGGGCATGTTTTATGGGTGGGCGCGATCGCGACGCTGCTCAGCCAGTGGGGGCTTATCCCCATGCTAGCGCTGCGTCCCAAGGCGGCGGTGGTCGGCGGCGGGCTGGCGGCCGGCCTCGGCATCGCCGCGCTCGGCGTGGCGCGCACGCCTGAGAATATCGCGCTCGCCTTTGCGCTCGCCTCGCTCGGCTTCGGGCTGTTGCGGCCCGGGTTTACGAGCGGCGCGTCACTCTCGGTCCCGCGCAGCCAGCAAGGCGCCGTGGCCGGGCAAAACGCCTCCATCGCCGGCGCGAGCTACGTCGCCGCACCGGCGCTGGGCGTCCTCGCATACGGCGCGGCCCCGGTGACGACGTTCGTCGTCATCGGGGCGGCCACGATCCTCCTCGCGCTGTGGAGTGCCTGGGCGCTGAAAGACGTGGGGTAGGACCTCCCCCCGCCGTCGCGTTGCTCGGACCTGCTCCGAGCTACCCCTCCGCCTCTCCGCTCGCCGCGGCGGCGTGTTTGACTGAACGGAGCGGCGTTACCTGCCCCGGCATGACGAAGCCGATCGGGTTGAGCGACGCGGCGTTGCGTTTGATCTCGCCCGCGATCTTCTGATAATCCTTCTCCATCTCGGGCGTCACCGTCGCCCGTGCGTCCTCGAGCGCTTCGTCGAAGTCTGCGCGCGTCACCTCCTTCGCATCGAGCGACCGGCGCAGCGCGATCATGCCTGCGCGACGTGACAAATCTTCGAGGTCCGCGCCGCTGAAGCGATCGGTGCGCGCTGCGATGTCGTCGAGGTTGACGTCGCTCGCCAGCGGCATGTCCGCGGTGTGGATGCCAAGGATGCGCCGCCGCCCCGCTTGGTCGGGCACGCCAACGTAGATCATCTCGTCGAGCCGGCCCGGACGCAGCAGAGCGGGGTCGATAAGGTTGGGTCGGTTGGTGGCGCCGATCACCACCACCGCCTGCATCTCCTCGATCCCGTCCATCTCCGCGAGAAGGGTGTTGACGACGCGCTCGGTCGCTTGCGGTTCGCCCATGCTCCCCCCGCGCGCAGGAACCAGCGCGTCGAGTTCGTCGATAAAGATCACGCACGGCGCGACCTGGCGCGCGCGCGCAAACAGCCGGGCGATCTGCGCCTCACTCTCGCCATACCATTTGGAGAGGATGTCGCTCGATTTGACGGCGATGAAATTCGCCTCCGCCTCACGCGCCACCGCCTTGGCCAGCAGCGTCTTGCCCGTGCCGGGCGGCCCGTAGAGGAGGAAGCCCTTGGCGGGACGGATGCCCAGACGGCGAAACGCTTCCGGCGCCTTGAAGGGCAGCTCGACCCCCTCTTTGAGGCGGTTCATTGCCTCGTCGATGCCGCCGATATCCGCCCAGCGCACGGTCGGCATCTGCACCATCACCTCGCGCATCGCGGAGGGCGACACGCGCTTCAACGCGCCCACGAAATCGTCGCGCGTAACGGTCAGCGCTTCCAGGATTTCCGGTGGAATAGTCCCCGCGCTGAGGTCGAGCTGCGGCATGATGCGCCGCACTGCCTCGATCGCTGCCTCGCGCGTCAGCGCTGCGATATCCGCGCCGACAAACCCGTAGGTCGTGCGCGCGAGCTCGTCGATGTCGACGTCCTGCGCCAGCGGCATACCCCGCGTGTGGATGGAGAGTATCTCGCGCCGACCGCGTTCGTCGGGCACGCCGACGACGATCTCGCGATCGAAGCGGCCCGGTCGCCGCAGCGCCTCGTCGATCGCATCGGGACGGTTTGTGGCGGCGAGGACGACGAGATTGGCGCGCGGCTCGAGCCCGTCCATCAGCGTCAGCAACTGCGCGACCAGCCGCTTCTCCGCCTCGCCGGAGATCTGCCCGCGCTTCGGCGCGAGGGCGTCGACCTCGTCGATGAAGATGATCGAGGGCGCATCGTTGGCCGCCTGCTCAAAGATGTCGCGCAGGCGCTTCTCAGACTCGCCGTAGGCCGAACCCATGATTTCCGGGCCATTGATGAGGAAGAAGCGCGCCTCACTCTCACTCGCGACCGCGCGGGCAAGCCTCGTCTTGCCGGTGCCCGGCGGGCCGTAGAGCAGCAACCCGCGCGGCGGATCGACCCCCAACCGCTGGAACAGTTCCGGGTATCGCAGCGGCAGCTCGACCATCTCGCGCAACTGGTCGATGGTCTCGCCCATGCCGCCGATATCGTCGTAGGTGATGGTGCCGCGTGCGATCTCCGCCTGATCGACCGCTTCGGGGAGCAGCTCCACCTCGGTATTCTCGTCGATGAACACCGCACCCTTGGGGTTGGTTGAGACCACGACCAGCCGGATTTCCTGCAGGGCATAGGCCGGCGCCGCGAGCATCTGCGCAAGCTGCGGAGGCATGTCGGTCGGGCCGACGCGCTGCTGCCCGCGGGTCGCAATCACGTCCCCTTGCGTCAGCGGACGTCGAAAGAAGCTGCGCTTGAGCCCATCCGACGGACCCGAGAGGCGGACGTTGTTCTGCGCAGGCGCAAAGCGGATCGACTTCGCGGGCTTCACCTCGGCGCGGCGGAGGATGATCTGATCGCCCGTTCCCGCCTGGGCGTTCGCGCGCTGCAGGCCGTCGAGGCGGACGACCTCGAGCCCCTCATCCTCATCATAGGGGCCGACCGCGACCGCCACGGTGGAGCGCTTGCCCATCAGCTCCACCGCCTCGCCTTCGCCGACGCCGAGCGCCGCCATTGCACGCCGCGGCATCCGCGCGAGCCCGCTGCCGAGGTCTTCGGGCCGCGCGTTCGCCACCTGCAACCGGATTTCGCCTGCCGCCAGTTCCGCCATGTAATCCTCATCGCCTCGTTGCAGAGGGCGCCGAGATAAGGGCTACGGCGCCCAAGTGCGAGTGCAGGGTTTCGCCGCCTTGCAAAATGCGCAACAAGGCCACGCCATCGGCCCGCCAGAGGCCGACCCCTCAAGAGAGTGAACCCGATCGTGCCGACCGGCCGCCACATGCGCCGCCTTCCTCCGCTTTCGGGGCTTGAGGCGTTTGTCGCCGTTGCGGGAACGGGATCCGTGAAGGGCGCAGCTTCGGCACTGTCGCTGTCGATGCCGGCACTCTCGCGTCGGGTGCAGGGGCTCGAACGACACGTCGGCAGCGCGCTGTTCGAGCGAACCGGCGCCGGCATGCGTCTGACACCTGCGGGCGAACAGTTGCACGCCGCACTGGGCCCTGCGTTGGAGGCGCTGCAAGCGGCTGTAGAAAGCGTCGGCGGCGGCGCAGCGGTGCGGTTGCGGCTCAACGTCTTGCCGCTGTTCGCGCAGCAACGGCTGTTCCCTAAGCTGCCCGAATTGCGCGCGCTTCACCCGGACCTCCACATCGACATCGACACTGGCGGTTTGGGTGAGGCGCGGTTGGGGCGGGGGATCGACGCGGCGATCGTACTCGCCCGAGCGATCGACCCGGCGCTGCATTCGGTGCGGCTCGATCACGACCGCATCTACCCCATCGTCGCGACGCGCCTGCGTGATAGCGGAGCGATCCGCTCCCCGGCCGATCTCGCGCAGCAAACGGTGCTGATCCACCGGGAAATGCCCGAAACCTTTACCGAATGGGCGCGCGCGGTGGGTTACCCCGAACTTGAGCCCGCCTCCGTCGACATGTTCGATTCGGGACCGTTGATGCTGGAAGCCGCCGCGCAAGGCGTCGGCGTTGCCTTCATGCACGGCCACCATATCGACGATGCCAACGACGGACGACTCTCGCGGCTGTTCGATTACGAGATCGACAGCCCGTACAGCTATTGGTTCATATGCCGTCCGCCCGCCCTGCGACGCCCCGCGGTCCGGCTCTTCCACGACTGGATCGTGAACGCGCGCCTTTGACGGCGTTTATACTAACGTCGGCTCGGTAGCAGAAAAGGCTTGCGCCACCCGCGAACCCGCATGATATGTTATCTCATTACTCCTGATGAGGTCCCCGTGCGCTCTTCTTTTCCTCTTGTGTCCATTCTGGCGATCGTCGCCGCGACCCCGGCCATCGCTCAAGATGCGAGCACGCGTGCGGTGGATGATGTGCACGCCGACCAGACCGACATCGTCGTTACCGCACCCTTCGGTCGGGCAGTAACGCAATTCGGCGCAGTCGAGGTGGTGCGCGCGGACGAGCTCGCCCGCGATCTCAAGCCGCAGATCGGCGACATACTCGCGCGGCAGCCGGGGATTAGCGCATCGAGCTTCACCCCCGGCGCGTCGCGTCCAGTGGTGCGCGGCTACGACGGCGAGCGTGTGCCGCTGCTGATCGACGGCATCGCCACCATCGACGCATCGGGTGCGAGCGCGGACCACGCCGTCGCGATCGATCCGCTTACCGCCGAGCGCGTCGAGGTGGTGCGCGGTCCGGCGACGCTGCTTTACGCGCCTGCGGCGGTGGGGGGCGCGGTCAACGTGCTCGAACGCCGCATCCCCCGCCGCGTGCCCGACGAGCGGGTCCACGTCGATGCACTCGCCAGCTTTGCGAGCGTCAACGAGGCGAAGTCGCTCGGCGGCTCGCTCGACGTGCCGCTTGGCAGCGGAATCGTCGCCCATGCCGACGCGGGCTGGCTCGACGCCGGGGATCAGCGCATCGGCGGCTACCAGCTCGCCGCGCCGCTGCGCGCGCAGGTGGCGGCGCTGGCGGCCGAAGTTGCCGCGGAGGGCCATCTCGACGAGGCGGCGGAGCTCACCGACCTCGCCAATCGTCGCGGGCGGGTCCTCAACAGCGGCATCTCCAACTGGTCGGTCGCGGGCGGGCTGTCGGTAATCAACGATGGTGGATCGCTCGGCGTGTCGCTGGCGCGGCTGTCGAGCGATTACGGCGTCCCCTCTCGCCCGCCGGTAGAGCATGACCACATCGGCCACGATCATCACGGGGACGTTACCATCGCTGCGCGCCAATGGCGGGCAGATGCTCGGGGCGAAGTGAAGCTGGGCGGCGGGATGTTCGACGCGCTACGCGTCCGCGCCGGCTATGGCGACTATGGGCACACCGAGTTCGAGGGCGAAGAGGTCGGCACGCGCTTCCTCAACCGCGGCGTCGAACTACGCACGGAACTGGTGCAGGCCAACCGCGGCGGTTGGCGCGGCGCGAGCGGGGCGCAATACTCCGCGCACCGTTTCGACGCGCTCGGCGACGAGGCATTTCTGCCGGGCAACGACAGCCGCACGCTCGCGCTGTTCACTCTTCAGGAATATCGCGTCGGTGCGCTCGACATCGAAGGCGCACTTCGTTGGGAGCGGCACAGCATCGACGCCCAGAGCGTCGGCTACGCCTCCGAACGCTCGACGCTGTCGGGTGGGTTTAGCGTCGCGGTAGACCTTTCCGACAGCCTGCGCGTCGGTGGCCATGTCATGCGCACCAGCCGGGCGCCGAGCGCCGAGGAGCTGCTTTCGAACGGCCCACATGCCGCGACGCAAAGCTATGAAATCGGCGACCCGACACTCGCCACCGAACGAGCCTGGAGCTTCGAGCTGTTCGCGCGGCTGCGTCGCGGGGATGTGAGCGTCAACCTCACCGGCTTTCACGACCGCTATGACAGCTTCACCTACCGCAACGCCACTACCGAGGTTGAGGACGGTCTGCCTGTGTTCCGCTACACCCAGGCGCCCGCACGCATCTGGGGCGCGGAGGCGAGCGCCACGCTTCCCCTGTGGCGCCGCGATGCCAATGCGCTGACGGCGGAGCTTTCCGCCGATTACGTTCGTGCGACCTTTGCGAGCGGTGGCAACCTCCCGCGCATCCCGCCTGCACGTCTACGTGGGGGGCTTGCTTGGGAGGCCGGACCCGTCACCTTGCGCGGAGAGGTCGAGCATAATGTCGCCCAGCGCGACATCGCCGCGGCGGAAACCCCAACCGACGCCTTTACGCTGGTCGGGCTGTCGGCCAGCTGGAAGCCTGCGGCGCTGCGGGGGGTTACCCTTATCGCATCGGTCGAAAATCTGGTCGACGTCGAAGCGCGCCGGCACGCGAGCTTTACCAAGGACTATGTCCCGCTGGGCGGGCGGGACCTGCGAGTCACAGCACGGCTCAGCTTTTAGGTGTCGGCTTCGACCCTCGCGAGCAGAGCGTCGACCTGAACCTGGGCCCCGGCGGTGGCGGCGAGTTCCGCCACCACTCCGTCAAACGGTGCGGTCAGGCTATGCTCCATCTTCATCGCTTCGAGCGTCAGCAGCTTGTCCCCCTTCGCGACGCGCTGACCTTGTTCGACCTCGACCGCGATGATTTTGCCCGGCATCGGCGCGACGACCGCGCCGTCGCCGGCGGCATGCGCCCCCTGCCCGCGCGGCGGCAGGGTGGTGAAAAGGCGACTGTGTCCGCGATCGGCAACGACCACGTGGTCCTGGTCAATCTGCGCCGCAATCCCCCGCCCACTCGCGAGCAAATCGCCGCGCACCTCGATCCCGTCGTGCCACAGCGGGATGCGCGTTTCGGGCGCACGATTGAGGCGGAAGCCGACCGGCGAGCCAACCCGCGCCGCGCGGAACAGGGCAGCGGCGCTGTCACTGGCCTCCGCGCTCGGCTCGGCAGGGGGAATCAGCGCATCGCCGCGTTCGGCGATGAGACCGGTGTGAACGTCTCCCGCGACAAAAGCCTCATCCTCAAGGCAGCGCGCAAGAAAGCCCTGGTTGGTGCGCAACGGCGCCACCAGCACATCGTCGAGCGCCGCGACGAGACCGCGCCGCGCCCCATCCCGGCTGTCGCCATGGACGATCAACTTGGCGATCATCGGGTCGTAATAGGGCGTCACCGCGTCGCCCTCCTCGACCCCGGTATCGACCCGCGCCAACGGCGACAGGTGTAGCGCCTCGAGCGTACCGGTGGCGGGCAGGAACCCCCTGGCGGGATCCTCCGCATAGAGCCGCGCCTCGATCGCATGGCCGTTGATCGCCAGCTCATCCTGACGGAGCGGTAACGGCTCGCCGCTCGCCACTCGAAGTTGCCATTCGACGAGGTCGACGCCGGTGATCGCCTCGGTCACCGGGTGTTCGACCTGAAGCCGCGTGTTCATCTCCATGAACCAGATGCGGTCGGCGCGCAGGCTTTCGCTCGCATCGGCGATGAATTCGATCGTGCCGGCGCCGACATAGTCGACCGCGCGCCCGGCGTTGACGGCAGCGGTACACACTGCCGCGCGCGTCGCAGCGTCCATCCCCGGCGCCGGCGCTTCCTCGATCACCTTTTGGTGCCGACGCTGAAGCGAGCAGTCGCGCTCGAACAGGTGGACGATGTTGCCGTGCTTGTCGCCGAACAGCTGCACTTCGATGTGGCGTGGGCGCTCGATATATTTCTCGATCAGCACCACGTCGTTGCCGAACGAGGCCGCCGCCTCGCGCTGGCACGAGGCGAGCGCATCGGCGAACGCATCCGCGCTCTCGACCAGCCGCATGCCCTTGCCGCCGCCGCCCGCGACCGCCTTGATCAGCACCGGAAAGCCGATCTCCGCCGCCCGCTCGGCGAGGAATGCCGGGTCCTGATTGTCGCCCTGATAGCCAGGCGTGACCGGCACGCCAGCGTCCGCCATCAGCCTCTTTGCCGCGTCCTTGAGGCCCATGGCGGTGATGCTGGAGGGGTTGGGACCGACCCAGATCAGCCCCGCGTCCATCACCGCCTGAGCGAATTCGGCGTTCTCGGAGAGGAAGCCGTAGCCGGGATGGATCGCCTGCGCGCCGGTCTCCCTCGCCGCCGCAATAATCCGCTCGCCGACAAGGTAGCTTTCCCGCGCCGCAGCCGGACCGATATGCACCGCGCGATCAGCCTCCCGCACGTGCAGCGCACCGGCGTCCGCATCCGAGTATACTGCGACGGTTGCGATCCCGAGCCGACGCGCGGTGCGCATGATCCGACACGCGATCTCGCCACGATTGGCAATGAGGAGGGAGGTAATCATCGAGCCTAAGCTCCTAAACGGCGCGGGAAGCCGTGCCGCGAATGAAGCGCGTCGAGCAGGGCATTGATGTCGGTCGCGAAGGCGCGACCGTCGTGATGCGCATCGGCTTCGCCATCATCGTCACCGTCGGCGAACATGAGCAGCGGCAAGTTCTGCAACCCCTCTCCCGCCACCGCCACCACGGCCTCACGCGGGCGAGGATAGGGCACGCGCACCACGTCGAGATTTGAAGCGCGCTCCGGAAATGCAGCGAGCAAGCCTTCGACGATAAGGCAGTCCTTACAGAATCTTTCGCCCCCCTCCCCCGCAGGGTCAGGGATGGCGGCGTCGAGCAGGAATAAGGTGTCTTTGGTCATCGATCCGCTCACATCCGGAACACGCCGAAGCGCGTGTCGGTAACCGGCATCCCGCTGCATACCGAAAGCGCTAGGCTGAGCACGTCGCGCGTCTGCGCGGGGTCGATGACGCCGTCGTCCCACAGCCGCGCGGTCGCGTAGTAGGGATTGCCCTCGTCCTCATACTTCTGGCGGATCGGCGCCTTGAAGGCTTCGGCCTCCTCGGGCGACCAGTTCGCGGCGTCGCGGTGGACGGTGGCGAGGACGCTTGCCGCTTGCTCGCCGCCCATCACGCTGATGCGGCTGTTGGGCCAGCTAAACAGGAAGTTCGGCGAATAGGCGCGTCCGCACATGCCGTAATTGCCTGCGCCGAAGCTGCCGCCGATGAGGATGGTGATCTTTGGCACGGTGGCGGTGGCGACGGCGGTGACGAGCTTGGCGCCATGCTTCGCAATGCCCTCCGCCTCAAATTTCCCGCCAACCATGAAGCCCGAGATGTTCTGAAGGAACAGCAGCGGCACGCGGCGTTGCTGCGCGAGCTCGATGAAGTGCGCGCCCTTCACCGCGCTTTCGCTGAACAGCACGCCGTTGTTGGCAAGAATGGCGACCGGCTGGCCGTGGATATGCGCGAAGCCGCACACCAACGTGGTGCCGTAGAGCGCCTTGAACTCATGAAAACGCGAACCGTCGACCAGCCGCGCGATCACCTCGCGCACGTCGTAGGGCGCACGCACATCCTCCGGGATCAGCGCGTAGAGGTCGTCGGCAGGAAAGAGCGGCTCGTCGCCGTGCAGGCTCGAGAAGTCGGCTTCGCTTCCCGCATCGCCCAAGTGGCTGACGATGTCGCGCACGGTAATCAGGGCGTCCATGTCGTCGGCGGCGAGATGGTCGACGACGCCCGACTTCTTCGCGTGAAGGTCGCCGCCGCCCAGGGCTTCGGCGCTGATCTCCTCACCCGTCGCGGCCTTCACCAGAGGCGGGCCAGCGAGGAAGATGGTGCCCTGCTCGCGCACGATCACCGTCTCGTCAGACATGGCGGGGACGTAGGCACCGCCCGCGGTGCAGCTGCCCATGACGCACGCGATTTGCGCGATGCGTGCCGCGCTCATGTTCGCCTGATTGTAGAAGATGCGCCCGAAATGATCGCGGTCGGGAAAGACCTCGGCCTGATGCGGTAGATTGGCACCGCCGGAATCGACGAGGTAGATGCACGGCAGCCGGTTCTGCATCGCGATTTCCTGCGCGCGCAGATGCTTCTTCACCGTTAGCGGGTAGTAGGTGCCGCCCTTCACCGTCGCGTCATTGGCAACGATCATGGCGAGGCGACCTTCGACCTGCCCGATCGCCGAGATCATCCCCGCCCCCGGCACCTCGTCGCCATAAAGCCCGTTCGCGGCGAGCTGCGATAATTCGAGCAGCGGCGAGCCCGGGTCGACCAGCCGCTCCACCCGCTCGCGCGGGAGCAGCTTGCCGCGCGCCGTGTGACGATCGCGCGCGCGCTCATCGCCACCGAGCGCCGCGCGGGCAACACGCGTACGCAGCTCCTCCGCCAGCGCGCGATTATGCGCCGCGCGGGGCGAACCGGCATCGACCGGCGAGCCGATGACAGGCGCGCTCACGCCCGTTTCCTCACGAATTCGGCGCGCAGGACGAGCCCTTTGATGCCAGGATATTTGCAATCGATTTCCTGCGCATCACCCGTCAGCCGGATCGATTTGATCAGCGTCCCCTGCTTGAGCGTCTGGCCAGCGCCCTTCACCTCCAGGTTTTTGATGAGCGTGACTTGATCCCCGTCCGCGAGCAGGTTGCCGACGGCATCACGGACCTCGACCTGGCTGTCGGCAGCCCGGCGCGCCGCCAGTTCAGCAGCGGGGAGCCAATCACCGCTCACCTCATCATAGACATAGTCTTCATCGGCGCTCACGCGGCGGCTCCGATCAGCTCGCGCCCCATCAGCATGCGGCGGATTTCGTTGGTGCCAGCGCCGATGTCGAGCAGCTTGGCGTCACGCCAATATCGTTCGACCGGCCAGTCCTTGGTATAGCCCGCGCCGCCCAGCGCCTGGATCGCCTCGTTGGCGACCTTCACCGCTGCTTCGCTGGCGTAAAGGATCGCGCCCGCGGCGTCGTGGCGGGTCGTCTGCCCCGCATCGCACGCCTTTGCCACCGCGTATACGTACGCCCGAGAGGTCGACAGCGCGACGACCATATCCGCGACCTTGGCCTGCATCAGCTGGAATGAACCAATCGGCTTCCCGAACTGCTGCCGCTCGCGCACATAGGGGAGCACGGTGTCGAGGCACGCCTGCATGATACCGATCTGCAGGCCCGCAAGCACGACGCGCTCATAGTCCAGCCCGCTCATCAGCACGCCGACTCCGCCGTGAAGCGGGCCCATGACGTTTTCTTCCGGCACGAAGCAATCGTTGAACACCAGCTCCGACGTCGGCGAACCGCGCATCCCGACCTTGTCGATCTTCTGCCCGATCGAAAAGCCGGGGAAGTTCTTTTCGATCAGGAATGCGGTGATGCCGCGGCTGCCCGCTTCGGGCGCGGTCTTGGCATAGACCACCAGCGTGTCGGCATAGGCCGCGTTGGTGATCCAGAATTTGGTACCGTTGAGGCGGTAGCCGCCGTCGACCGCATCGGCGCGCAGCTTCATCGAGACGACGTCGCTGCCCGCGCTGACCTCCGACATGGCGAGGCTGCCGACATGCTCGCCGGAGACGAGCTTGGGCACATATTTCGCCTTTTGCTCGGGATTGCCCCAGCGGCGGATCTGGTTGACGCACAGGTTGGAGTGCGCGCCATAGCTGAGCCCGATCGAGGCCGAGGCGCGGCTGACCTCCTCCACCGCGACGACATGCTCGAGATAGCCGAGCCCCAGCCCGCCGTCCGCCTCGTCCACGGTGATGCCGTGCAGGCCGAGTTCGCCCATCGCCCGCCACAGCTCGTCACGCGGAAACCAGTCGTCAGCGTCGATCTTTGCAGCGAGCGGAGCGATCTTCTCCCGCGCGAAGCGTTCGGTTGTGTCGCGGATCATGTCGGCGCTTTCGCCGAGCGCAAAGTCGAGCAGCTGTGTCATGGCCCGCGTCTCTGCCGAGAGCCGCCACGCCGCGCAAGGGAGGGGCCGTCGAAAGCAAGGTGCGGAGCTATCCCGCGAAGAAAGTAACCGTCGCGATCAGGATCGGGACCGCAGAACTGGCGACGCGCGAGGCGAGGTGGTTCAGCATGGCGCCAGCCTGCCCTCTTCCGTCTTACCAAAATCTTGCCGCCGGGCGTCCTTCGGCGCTGGAAACATCGCGCACCCTCGCCTAGAGCCTCCCCCCATGGCCGATCGCACCTTTCGCATCGCACTCGCCAGCGACCATGCCGCGGTCGAATTGAAGGCCGCGCTCGCCGACTGGCTGCGCGAGGGCGGGCACGCGGTGATGGACCTCGGCCCCTACGACGACGACCGCGTCGACTACCCGGACTTCGGAGCCAAGCTCGCCCGTGCGGTCGCGACCGGGGATGCCGAGCGCGGGATCGCGTTGTGCGGGTCGGGCATCGGTATCTCCATCGCCGTCAATCGCGATCCCGCTTGCCGCTGTGCGCTGGTTTCCGAACCGCTGAGCGCCGCCCTCTCCCGCGAACACAATGATGCCAACGTGCTCGCGATGGGCGCGCGGCTGACGGGAATCGACATGGCCAAGGCCTGTGTCGAGGCTTTCCTTCATACCCGGTTTGCCGGCGGGCGCCACACCGCGCGCGTCGCAAAGCTCTCCCCCACCGCCGACAAGGTGTCTGCATGACGCTCGATACGCTCACCCGTCCAGCACTCCGCCCCGCGGACTTCTTCACCGCCAGCCTCGCCAGCGCGGATCCCGCGGTCGCGGCGGCGGTGCGCGATGAATTGACGCGCGAGCAGTATCAGATCGAGCTGATCGCCAGCGAAAACATCGTCAGCCGCGCGGTGCTCGAGGCGCAGGGGTCGGTGTTCACCAACAAATATGCGGAGGGTTATCCCGGCCGCCGCTACTATCAGGGCTGCGGTCCGTCGGACGCGGTGGAGCGGCTCGCGATCGACCGCGCCAAGCAGCTGTTCGGCTGCGACTTCGTCAACGTGCAACCCCATTCGGGCGCGCAGGCCAACGGTGCGGTGATGCTCGCGCTGTTGAAGCCCGGCGCGACGATCATGGGGATGAGCCTCGATGCGGGCGGGCACCTCACCCACGGCGCGCCCCCGGCGATTTCGGGCAAATGGTTCAACGCCGTCCAGTACGGCGTGCGCGAGGAGGACCACCTCGTCGATTTCGAGCAGGTGGAGCGACTGGCGAAGGAGCATCGTCCGGCACTGATCATCGCCGGCGGTTCGGCCTATCCTCGCACGCTCGACTTCGCGCGCTTCCGCAGCATCGCGGACGATGTCGGCGCGCTGCTGATGGTCGACATGGCGCACTTCGCGGGTTTGGTCGCGGCGGGCGAGCATCCCTCCCCCTTCCCCCACGCGCACGTCGTCACCACCACCACGCACAAGACCCTGCGCGGACCCCGCGGGGGCATGATCCTCACCAATGACGAGGCGTTGGCGAAGCGGATCAACTCAGCGGTTTTCCCCGGGCTCCAGGGCGGCCCGCTGATGCACGTCATCGCCGCCAAGGCAGTCGCGTTCGGTGAGGCGCTGGAGCCCGGTTTTAAGGATTACGCAAAGGGCGTCATAGCCAACGCGCAGGCGCTCGCGGCACGGCTGAAGACGCGCGGCGCCGACCTCGTCGCGGGGGGCACCGACACCCACCTCGCGCTCGTCGACCTGCGCCCGCTCGGCGTGACGGGGCGCGATGCGGACGAGGCACTGGAGCGCGCGGGTATCACTTGCAACAAGAATGGCGTGCCGTTCGACCCCCTTCCCCCGGTCAAGACCAGCGGCATCCGCGTCGGTTCGCCAGCGGGCACCACGCGCGGGTTCGGGGTCGCGGAGTTCGAGGAGATCGGCGATATGGTCGCTGACGTGCTCGAAGGGTTGTCGCGTGGGGGCGAGCACGGCGACGCCGCCGTCGAAGCTGACGTCAAGCGCCGCGTTCGCGCGTTGTGCGAACGCTTCCCCATCTACGAAGGGCTCTGACATGTCGCAGAACAATCTCTCCGATCTCGCCAGCGATGCGGCTGCCGAGGTGAAGGCGATGGCGCGTGAAGGCTGGTCGCGTCCGTCATCGCGCAAGGTTGCCGGCTATGGCGCCGCTGGCGCGGTCGCGGGGATGGTGCTCCCCGTGGTAACGCTGCCGATCGGCCTCATCGCAGGCGCGGGATACGCGCTGTGGCGAACCATTCGGCGCTGATTGAACGGAGCATAAATGCGCTGCCCGAATTGCGGCCACGACGATAGCCAGGTCAAGGACAGCCGCCCGACCGAAGACGGCAGCGCAATCCGCCGCCGCCGCCAGTGTGAATCGTGCGCCGCGCGCTTTACGACGTTCGAACGGGTGCAGCTGCGTGAAGTGACGGTGGTCAAATCGGACGGCACGCGTGAGCCGTTCGACCGCGACAAGCTCGCCCGCTCGATCGCCATCGCATGTCGCAAGCGCCCGGTCGACGCGGCCGGTGTCGACCGCATCGTCTCGCGCGTCGAGCGAAGCCTCGAAACTGGCAGCGACGGCGAAGCCTCCACCCGCGACATCGGCAAGGCGGTGATGGACGAGTTGCAGCAGATCGACAGCGTCGCCTTCATTCGCTTCGCCAGTGTCTACAAGGATTTTGCGCAGGCTTCCGACTTCGAGGAGTTCGCAGCTTCGGTGCGCGAAGTCGGCGGGCGGTGATCCGTCCCGCCGTCGTGCTCGTTCGCCCGCAGTTGGGCGAGAATATCGGCGCAGTCGCGCGCGCCATGCTCAACTTCGGCCTCGACGACCTGCGGCTGGTGGCGCCGCGCGACGGCTGGCCCAACGAGGCTGCCTGGCCGAGTGCCGCGGGCGCGGACCGCGTGCTCGATTCGGCGCAGGTCTACCCGACCGTGGCGAGCGCTGTCGCTGATTGCGCGCATGTCATCGCGACGACGGTGCGACGGCGCGGGCTCGTCAAGCCCGTCGTCGATGCCGAAGGCGCAGCGGCGATCGTCCACGCGGAGGCGGGCAAGTGCGCCTATCTGTTCGGGCCCGAACGGTCGGGGCTTGAGACCGATGACGTCGCGGTCGCGCGCACCATCTTGACGGTCGCCATCAACCCTAAGTTCGGGTCGCTCAACCTCGCGCAGGCGGTGATCCTCGCCGCCTATGAATGGTCGAAGCCACTCGCCGCGCGCGAGGATGCACCGCTGATGCAGCCGCCCCGGCTCGATGAATCGCCCCCCGCACCGCAGGAAGCGCTGGATGGGCTGGTCGAGGCGATGCGGGCGGCACTCGACCGCCGCGATTATTTCCAGCCGCCTGAGCGGACCGGCGCGACGATGCGCTCACTACGCACCCTCCTCACCAAGCCCGGCTGGAGCGAAAAGGAGGTGCAGATGATGCGCGGCATCATCACCGCCTTCGAGCGCGGCCGGCGGTAGCTCACGGCTGCCTTTGCGGAGGCGCAGTTCATTGCTCGCGCTACGACAAGAGCTCGGGGCAGCGGAAAGGGTGTTGCCCCCCTTAGGCAGGGGCGCGGGTGGGTTCGTTTGAGACCGCCGCAATCCGGGCGTCGAACAGCGCGAGTTCGTAGGCGATCGACGCCTCAACCAGGCGTTCCCAAACGTCCGCGATGGCCTGCGGGGGGAGCCCCCGCGCTTCGGCCTCTCGGCATGCGGCGGCGATGACGGCAGCCTTGCGGTCTTCGTCGCGAACCGCTGCTCGGTCCGATTTGATCTGCGAGGCGGCACGCATGTAGCCGAACCGCATTGCCAATAGTGCAACGAGCTGCGCGTCGAGCACGTCCACACCCTCGCGGACTTGGGTCATCGTCGTGCAGGCTTCGGGCGGCAGCGTGGCAGGCATACCGCCGCCCTCTACCGCCTGAGCCGTCGCTGTCGAGGGGAGAGGGGCGTGCCCCCCCCCCGCTCCCCCCCAAACTTCAGCCGTGCTGGTCAGCGCATGCAGTCGCGTCGCGGTCGAGGTTCTGGGCGACGAACTCCCAATTGATCGCCTTTTGCAGCAGCGCATCGAGGTATCCCGGACGCGCGTTGCGATAGTCGATGTAGTAGGCGTGCTCCCACACGTCGATCGTCAGCAGCGGCTTCATCCCGTCGTAGACGACGGGCGTGTCGGCGTCGTGGAGTGACGTAATCCTGAGCTTGCCACCGTCGTGCACCAGCCACGCCCAGCCGCTCGCAAAATGGCCGACCGCCTCTTTCTTGAGCGCCTCCATCATAGCGTCGGTGCTCCCCCACCCGTCGTTGATGAGCTGGGCGAGCTGGCCCGAGGGCTGCTGCTGCTCAGGGGTGAGGCACTGCCAGTAAAAGCTGTGGTTCCAGATCTGCGCGCTCTGATTGAAAAGGCCCTTGTCGCCGCCCGAATGCGCGGACTTGATCACCTCAACGAGCGACGCACCGGAAAGCTCGCTCTTCGCGGCGACCAGTTCGTTGGTCTTGTCGACGTAGGCCTTGTGATGCTTGCCGTGGTGATAATCGAAAGTTTCAGCCGAGAGCGTGTCGCCAAAGGCGTTCTTGGCGTAAGGGAGGTCGGGCAGGCGGAAGGTCATCTCTCGGCTCCTTGGTTGTCGCGTTCATCCCCAACGCGCGAGGCGGTCAGGCGATGCGCGATCTGTCTCGCTGAACGATCAGACGGCGGATCAGCCGACGATTTCTTCATCCTTGAAGAAATGCGCGATCTCGATCTTTGCATTTTCGTCGCTGTCGCTGCCATGGACCGAGTTCGCCTCGATCGACTCAGCAAACGCCTTGCGGATGGTGCCATCGGCGGCGTCAGCCGGGTTGGTGGCGCCCATCACGTCGCGGTTCTTCTTCACCGCATCCTCGCCTTCGAGCACCTGCACGACCACCGGGCCGGAGGTCATGAAGTCGCATAGTTCGCCGTAGAACGGGCGTTCCTTGTGCACCTCGTAAAAGGTCTGCGCCTGCTCGCGGGTCATGTGGATACGCTTGGAGGCGACGACGCGCAGGCCCGCATCCTCCAGCATCTTGGTGACCGCGCCGGTGAGGTTGCGGCGGGTGGCGTCGGGCTTGATGATCGAAAAGGTGCGGGTGACCGCCATGTTGTGGCTCCGGTGCGTGAGTGGGAGGGGATCGCGGGCGCACTAGCCGCGCTCCCCGCCCCGCTCAAGGGGGCCGCCCGCGCTCAGCGCGTCACATCGAACATCAAGGTGACGTTCGCCCATTCGCTCTTGCGCTGGGCGGTCGCGCCGAAGGTGCGCGGGCGGGCATCCCCGCTGGTCCGCCGCGCCTCGTAGCTCGCCTGCGCATCGGTTTCGAACCGCCCGGCGTAGCTAAGCCCGGCGTTGCGCGCCGCCGTCTCGTAAAATGCGATGACGTCCTTGGGCTCGGCCTGGACGGAGAAGGTGGCAATCTTTCCGCCCTGCCGCGTTTCCATCACCTCGAACGCGCGAACCTGGCCGGCACTGCCGAGGTAGATCGGAAAGCCACCGGGAAGCCGCGGATCGGCACGCGATACCGCCTGAGCGCGCTGAGCCGTCTGATTGGAAGCGGATCGCTCGTTGCAGCCCGCCAGCATCGTTGCCGCCATCATCGCGCCGCCGATTATCCACCGCATGGCACTCTCCTTCACGGACCCTCGCGCCATCCCTTGGCGCTCTGCGTCCAATAGCGGCAGTCGGCGCTTTGTTCCGCTTTCAGCCGCCGCCATGTCGAGCGCGCCTCGTCGATCGTCGCACCGTCGAACAGGTAGAGCGCGCGGGCGTAGGTCAGCGCCTCGTCGCGCCAGCGCCCGTCGGCGAGCGCCACTGCGCCCGCCGCAGCCTCCCCTGCGCAAGGGGCGGTACGGCATAGGCGGATCGGATCGTCGCTGTCCGCATCCCCCGGCGCCCCGTGCGGGAGGAAACTCTCCGGCTTGGCGCACCACAACGCCCGATCCACCGCCTCCAACAGCGCATCGGCGTCGGCGACGATGGTCAGCGGCAAACCTGCGGCCACCACCTTTTCGGCGAGCGCGGCGACCACATCGGCCGATCGCGTAGCACCGTCGAGATGGTAGAAATCAACCCGCAAGCGTCGCCTCGCTCAACGCGTGGCCCGCGCGTCGACAAAGGCGTTGAGCAGTCGCACGCCATAGCCCGTCGCGCCCTTGGCATGCGTGGCGCCGTCCTTGTCGGACCAGACCATTCCCGCGATGTCGAGGTGCGCCCAATGCACACCCTTTTCGACGAAGCGCTGCAGGAACTGCGCGGCGGTGATCGAGCCCCCTTCGCGCGGACCGATGTTCTTGATGTCGGCGATCGGGCTGTCGATCAGCTTGTCGTAAGCCTCCGCCAGCGGAAAGCGCCACAGCTTCTCATCAACTGCACCGCCCGCCGCAATCAGCTCAGCCGCAAGGCCGTCGTCGTTGGCGAACATGCCGCCATGCTCACGCCCGAGGCTGATGATCATGGCGCCGGTGAGCGTCGCGAGGTCGACCATGACGTCAGGCGACCAGGTGCGCTGCGCCCAGGTCATCGCGTCGCACAGGATCAGGCGACCTTCAGCATCGGTATTGAGCACCTCCACCGTTTGCCCGGACATGGTGGTGACGATGTCGCCTGGGCGCTGAGCGTTGCCGTCGGGCATATTCTCCGCGAGCACGCAAACGCCGACGACATGCGCCGCGACCTTGCGCTTGGCGAGCGCGAGCATGGCGCCCGCGACCGCGCCCGCGCCGCCCATATCCCACTTCATGTCCTCCATGCCCGGCCCGGGCTTGAGGCTGATGCCGCCGGTATCGAAGGTCACGCCCTTCCCGATCAGCACCAGTGGCGGACCGGACGGCGCGCCCTCCCCCTTCCACTCGAGCGCGAGCAGGCGCGGCGGGCGGGCCGAGCCCTGTCCCACACCGATCAGCGCGCCCATGCCGAGCTCGCGCATCTTGGCATCGTCGATTACACTGACGGCGATGCCCGCGTCCGCATGGCCCTGGCAGCGTTCGACGAAGCTTTCGGGATAAAGGATATTGCCGGGCTCGCTTACCAATTCACGGGTGAAGGCGACCCCTTCGGCGAGCGCCGTGACGTCCGCGAACAGCGCGTCGTCGCCGGCGCCCGAAATGGTCAGCGTCGCAAGCGCAGGCTTCGCATCATCGGCAAGCTTGGTGCGGTAGCGGTCGATCCGCCAGCTGCGCAGCACCGCCGCAAGCGCGAAGTGGCGCGCTGCCGTCGCATCGAGCCCTGTCAGGTCCGCGTGCGCGCTGGTCGATTTGGAGGCGAGCAAGCGCGCGATGGCAGCGCCCGCGCCCTTTTCGACGTCGTGCCCCTCTCCCGAACCGATGCCGACGAGGATCACGCGTCGCGCCGCGCCGTCGACCTGCTCGAAATGCTCCAGCACCGAACCCGCGCCTCCATCGAAGCGAGTCTGCTCCGCTGCGGCGGCGGCCATCTGCGCGAGGCCCGCCGGCAACCGCTCGGTCATTGTGGCGAGGCCGTCCTTGCGCACGGGAAGGATCAGCGGAGCATTGGGCTCGGCGGGAGCGGTGGCAGCGCGGATGGTGAGCAAATCGGCGTCCTTGGGGCTTGAGCCCCGCCAGCGGGGCAAGATGATCGTTCGCCCCGATAGGAGGCTCAGCGCGGCGTTGCAAAGCCCCCTTTGCGCGCTATCAGCGCGAACGAAAGCTGCGCCGCCCGTGCGCCGGAGATTGAACGCGCCGATGTCCACCCGATGCACTCACAGCCTGCGCGGATCGCGTCGCTGGTGGGCGGTCGGAGCCGTGCTGGCCGCTCTCCCCGCGATTGCCGCGGCGCAGGAGACGGTGCCCGCAAGCGAACCTGGGCCCGCGGCGAGCGAAGCATCGCGCACCGTCGACTTCTCCGCCGACACCATCGACTATGACGCCACCGGCGACATCGTCACCGCGCGTGGCCGCGTGCTGCTCGAACGGGAAGCATGGCGCGTCCGCGCCGATGCGGTCACCTGGAACCGCCGCACGGGGGAGGTTGTGGCGCGCGGCAATGTCGCGCTCACCAACCCCCAGGGCGACACCGCCTATGGCGACCATGTGACGCTGACCGACTCGCTGCGCGACGGCATGATCGACCAGCTGCTGGTGGTCTTCGGGGAGGGCGGACGGCTTGCCGCAGCGCGCGGCGAACGCCTCGCCAACGGCGACCTCCGCCTGGAGCGCGCGACATATTCCCCCTGCCCCGTGAGTGACGCCGACGGTTGCCCGCGCCGCCCGACCTGGCTGGTCCGTGCCGAGCGGGTCACCTACAGCGCTGCGGAAGAACGCGTCCGCTACGAAGGCGCGCGGATTTCCCTGCTCGGGCTCGCAACGCTTCCGCTCCCGGCCTTTTCGCACCCAATCGGCGGGGGCACGAGCGACGGTTTCCTCACCCCCGACCTGCGCTTCGACGACATCAACGGGGTGGAGGTCGCGGTCCCCTACTACCGGCGCTATTCCGACCGTCTGGACGTGACGGCAACCCCGCACATCTACACCAACGTGCTGCCGATGGCCGAAGCGCAGGTTCGCGGGCTGACCCGGCGGGGCGCGTTCGACGTGCGCGGGTGGCTCACCGCCAGCCGCCAGACCAGCGCCACATTCGCCTCGAGCGGCAACTTTCGCCTGCGTGGCGCGGTCGAAGCGGCGGCGGGCTATCAGTTCACGCCGCAGTGGAGCGCGGACAGCTCGATCCGCTGGGCGAGCGACCGCACCTTCCTGCGGCGCTACGACATCAGCCGCGACGATCGGCTGCGTTCGACCGTCGCGGTGCGGCGGCTCGACGAGCGCAGCATGTTTTCGATCGCGGGCTGGGCGACGCAGACGCTGCGCCTCGGCGATTCGCAGGGCCAGCAGCCGATCGCGCTGCCGCTGATCGACTATCGCCGCCGTATCGACGCCCTGCCGGTGCCGGGCTCGCTGCTGCTTGAGGCGAACACGCTCTCGCTTCTGCGCACCTCCGGTCAGGACACGCAGCGACTGTTCGCCGGAGGAACCTGGAACTGGCGCGGACTGCTGCCGATGGGGGTGGAGTACAGCCTCACCGGCCTCGGGCGCGTGGATGTCTATCACACCCAGTCGACCGCACTTTCGCCAGTGATCGACTATCGCGGCGCGGAAGGCTGGCAGACGCGCGCGATCCTGCTCGGCGCGGCGGAGGCGAGCTGGCCATTGGTCGGTGCTTTCGCAGGCGGCACGCAGCGGCTCACCCCGCGCGTGCAGGTCGTCATCGCAGCGCCGGTCAACAACATCGACATCCCCAACGAAGACAGCCGCGCGTTCGAGCTGGAGGATGTCAACATCTTCTCGCTCAACCGCTTCAACGGCCACGACCGGGTCGAGGACGGCAGCCGAGCGACCTATGGCGTCGAATGGAATTGGCAGCGCCGCGACCTCGCCATCACCACGCAGCTCGCGCAGAGCTTCCGCCTCGATGACCAGCCGCAACTGTTCGTGCCGGGCACCGGCCTCGACGATCAGTTCAGCGACATCGTCGGTCGCACGAGCGTCGCTTGGCGCGACTTCGTCCGGCTGACGCATCGTTTCCGGCTCGACAAGGACAACCTCGCGATCCGCCGCAACGAGATCGACGCGACCGTGGGTAGCGATCGCACCTATGCGGTGGTCGGCTATTCCCGGCTCAACCGTGACATCCTCTCGCGCGGCGAGGACCTGCGCGATCGCGAGGAAGTGCGCGTCGGCGGGCGCTGGCAGATCAGCCGTCACTGGTCGGCGTTCGGATCGGCGATCGTCGACCTCACCGGGCCGGAGGACGATCCGCTCGTCGTCGGCGACGGGTTCGAACCGATCCGCCATCGCATCGGCGTCGGTTACGAGGACGAATGTTTCGCTTTCAGCCTCACCTGGCGGCGCGACTATCTCGACACTGGCGACGCGCGCGCCGGCAACAGCTTCCTCGTGCGGGTGGCTTTCCGCAATCTCGGCGTGTAGGCGTCGACGCTCGCCTCATCGCGTTCGGCACGGGTTCAGCCGAGGACGTACAGAGGTGCACCTTTCCGGGCGTAACGCCCTTCGTGAAGCAGGACCTCGCGTGAAGCTTTCGACCCGTTCCACCGTTCGTCGTTTCACCGCTCGTGCAGCGCTGGTGAGCGCCGCGATCGCAGCGGTCGCCGCGCCGATCGCAGCCGCCGCGCAGACCCGCACGACGACGCGCCCGAGTGCAACCACGCGCTCCACCACGACGACGCAGCGCCGCACGTCGACTACCCGGACGAGCACGTCAGCGGCGGCGCGGGCGGCATAGCGCACGTCCTGAAACACCTCGGCCCGCCGATGGAAGTGTGGTGGGACGACCTGGGCCACGTGCCCCTCAGCGACGAACTGAACGCCAAGATCATCCAGGGCGTCGAGGACGAGAAGGCCGGACGCAGCGACGAGGACATCACCCGGAAAAGAGACAAGGCCCTTCTAGAACTCCTGAAACTGAAGAACAGCTTGCCCGAAATTTAGCCCCTGCCAAAGCCAAAAAAAGTAGAACCCGCCGCCCAAAGCGTCCCCCCACACCACTCACCGCAATGTCCGTGAAGGCCGTCTGGCGCGTCACGGGACGACGGGTGTGGGCCGGAAACGCCACGAGTCGAGCAAGCAAATCAACGTCAGGGACAACTCT
>CAKZIN010000094.1 GCA_936933955.1 uncultured Sphingopyxis sp.
GCAGACGTGAGCGAGCCCCAACCCCCGGCCCCTCCCCACAAGGGGGAGGGGAGGGAGGGAGGGGCGCGCCCCCTTCGCCTCTCCTTCAACGTCGCCCCGAATCAAGTCCGGGGCGACGACGGTGGCGGGGGGTCTTGCACCCGCCCCGCACCGCCCATAACCGACAGCCATGACCTCCTTCACCGTCCCCGGCTTCGACCTCGACGCCTTCGTCACCGGCACGCTTGCCGAGGATATGGGGACGGGGGGCGACATCACCTCCGCGGCGGTGATCCCGGCCGACGCGCGCTTCGCCAGCGTCATGGACAGCCGCGATGCGATCACCGTGTGCGGGCTGCCGATCGCGGCGATGTTCTTTGCCCGGCTCGACCCGCAGGCGAGGATCGAGCTGCTGGTCGAGGAGGGGGCGCAGGTGCCGGCGGGCACCGACCTCATGCGTATCAGCGGCAACGCGCGCGCAATCCTCACCGCGGAGCGCAGCGCGCTCAACACCGTGCAGCATCTGACGGGCATCGCCACGATGACGCGCAGCTACGTCGATGCGATGGCGGGGAGCGGCGCGACGCTGCTCGATACGCGCAAGACCATCCCCGGGCTGAGGCTGCTCGAGAAATATGCGACGCGCACCGGCGGCGCGACCAACCACCGGCTGCGGCTCGACGATGCGGCGATGATCAAGGACAACCACCTCGCGGTCGCCGGGGGCGTCGGCGAAGCGGTGCGCCGCGCGGTCGCCGCGGGGATCGAGCGCATCATCCTCGAAGTCGACCGCATCAGCCAGATTGAGGAAGGCCTCGCCGCCGGGGCCACTCACCTGCTGCTCGACAATATGACCGTCGACGAACTGCGCGAAGCGGTGGCGCTGGTCGCGGGGCGCGTGCCGACAGAGGCGAGCGGTGGGGTGCGGCTCGATACCATCGCGGCGATCGCGAGCACGGGAGTGACCTATGTTTCGGTGGGCAGGCTCACGCAATCGGCACCGGCGGCGGACATTGGACTCGACCATGTTCAGGCGTGAGTGGCGCGCGCTTGCGGCGCTGATCGCGCTCGGCCTCGCCAGCCCGGCGGCGGCGCAGGCGCTGACCTGCCGCGTGCCCGATCGCATCACGCTGCCACGGCTCGACCGCTACGACCCAGCAGAACGGCGCGCGACGCCGATCACCCGCTACACGCTGGCGCTGAGCTGGTCGCCGAGCTTTTGCGAGAACGGGCGCGAGGGGTTCGAGCGCGGCTCGATCCAGTGCGATCCCACGCGCGGCAGCTTTGGCTTCACCCTCCACGGGCTGTGGCCGGAGGGGGCAACGCGGCAATGGCCGCAATATTGCGCCCCCGTCGGCCGGGTGCCGCCGACCGTTCTCCGCCGCAACCTGTGCATGACGCCGAGCCCCGAGCTGCTGCAGCACGAATGGGCTCGCCACGGGCGCTGCATGAGCCGGACGCCTGCGGAGTATTTCCGCATCGCCGAGCGCGAATATCGCCGCATCCGCTTTCCCGACATGCGCAGCGACGCGCTGCGCACCGTCGGCGACCTGCGCACCGCGTTCGTCCGCGCCAACCCGGGGCTCGGCCGCGACATGCTGACGGTCGAGACCGATCGGCAGGACCGTTCGCTGAGGGAGGTGCGGATCTGCATGGATCGCAACTTCGGCTGGGCGGACTGTCCGGCGTGGCAGCGCGGCGCTCCCGACCGGGCCGAGCTGCGCGTGCCGCCGCCGCGTCCCGCAACGGGACTGCGTTAACCCTTTCTCAACCTTACCGCGCCGTTAGCCATTCCCTAGCGTCGGGGCATGGCTACTTCTCCCCTGCGAGTCGAACCCGAGGCACCCTATCGCCGGCTCCGCGCGAGCCGACCTCTGCGGACAGTGCGCGGGCCAGCGAGACGAACGCCAGCGCCCGCGCAGTTCCTCAGCCAGGACGCAGCGGTTCGCATGGGCTTCGCGCCGCGTGAGACGCAGAAGTGGTGGCACAGCAGCGACCTGCGCGACGCCGCGACGACCTTTGCGCTCACCTTTACGGCGGCGATGATCCTCTTTTTCTAGGTTGCCGGCGGGCAGTTTCCGTCCTGGCAGACCCGATGCAGCCGGCGTGCGATGATCGCCGCGACCAGGCAACCCGCCGCCACCAGCAGCAGCGTGTCGGTGACGCGCACGCCGGCGCTCGCCAACCAGCCGTAGAGCAGCGCGCCCGCCACCATCGCGCCTGAATTGACGATGTTGTTGGCGGCGATGGTCCGGCTCGTCTCCGACTTGGCGACGGTGGTGGTGAGGAAGGCGTAAAGCGGGACGACAAACATCCCTCCGCTGAGCGCCACCCCCAGCAGCGCCAGCAGGATGAGGTCGCCGTCGGGATCGCTGAGAAAGGTGCGCCAGTTGATCAGCGTGCCGTGCGCGCCGATCGGTTGCCAGACGCTCACCGCCCACCACAGCAGCAGCACGAACGCGCCCATCACGATAACCGACAGTGGCGACCAGCGCGCGCTGACCTCCCCCTTGAGCAGGCGATTGATCGCCACCGACCCCAGGGCGACCCCGACCGAGAATACCGCCGTGAACAGCGTCGCGACCGTATTGTCGCCACCGATCGCACTCTTCACCATCGGCGGGAACTGCGCGGCGAGCACCGCGCCGATCGCCCAGAAAAAGCTGATCGCGACGATCGCCATGAAGAGGCGGGGGACGTGCATCGTCGCGCGCACCTGCTGCCAGGACGAGCGCAGGATGTTGCGGTCGATCGGTCCGCTCGGGGCGTCGGCCTCTGGCGGGGCGGCGGGCACGAATTGCGCGGCGACGCGACCGATCAGCGCCACGACGATGACCCCCACCGCCGACCATTCCGCGGGGAGGAGCCCGCCGATGACCGTCCCCGACAGGATCGCGATATAGGTCCCAGCCTCCACCAGCCCGGTGCCGCCCAGCACTTCGTCATGCTCCAGATGCTGGGGGAGGATGCCGTATTTGATCGGGCCGAAGAAGGTCGAATGCACCCCCATCGCGAACAACGCGGCGAACATCAGCGGGATCGAATGGAGGAACAATCCTGCCGCGCCGACCAGCATGATGCCGATCTCCGCCGTCTTGATCACGCGGATGATGCGCGTCTTGTCGGTCATGTCGGCGAGCTGCCCGGCGATCGCCGAGAGCGTGAAGAAGGGCAGGATAAAAACCGCGCCGGCGAGTGCGTTATACTTCGCCTCCTCCGCCTCACCCCCCTGGAGGATGGTGTAGGTGGCGAGCATGACCATCGCCATCTTGAAGAAATTGTCGTTGAAGGCGTTGAGGAACTGCGTGACGAACAACGGCGCGAACCGCCGCTTCGCCATCAAGCGCGTGACACCCTGCATCTGGCCATCCATGTTGGGGAGAGGATGGGCGTGGACCGCTTTCCTGATACGCGCCACGCAACTTCCGCGCCTTAGCGAAGCCGCGCGCCCGCTCCAAGTGCAAAGCTGCGCGGGCGCGCGGCGTCCCGCTTTCGAGCGCGCCCCCCTTGCCTTGGCCACGGGGGCGCGGCACGGCGGGGACCAGTGAAGGTGGGGGTTTGTCGATCGCGTGTGGAGCCTGCCGAACATCCTGACGCTGTCGCGCATCGTCGCGCTGCCGCTGCTCATCGCGCTGATGTGGGGGCGGTGGGACACGGGCTGGCTGCTGGCCTTCGTCCTCTACTGCGCGATGGGCATCACCGATTATTTCGACGGCTACCTCGCCCGCGCCAATGGCGCTGTGTCCAAGCTCGGCGTGTTCCTCGATCCGATCGCCGACAAGCTGATGGTCGCCGCGGTCATCCTGCTGCTGTGTGGCACGCGGCATGAACCCGCCGCCGTGCAGGACTGGCACCTGATCCCGGCGCTCGTCATCCTGCTGCGGGAGATTGCGGTGTCCGGCCTGCGCGAATTCCTCGCCGGGCTGCAGGTGTCGGTCCCGGTCAGCCGCCTCGCCAAGTGGAAGACGACGTTCCAAATGGTCGCGCTCGGCGCGCTGATCCTCGCCGGCGGGGTGGGGCCGCAGGTGCCGTTCATCGAAGGCTTCGGTTTTGCCGCGCTGTCCAAGGCGGTCGGGCTCACGACCTTGTGGATCGCGGCCGCGCTGACGCTCATCACCGGCTGGGACTATCTACGCGTCGGCGTGCGCCACATGGATTGACGCGGGCCGAGCGGCTCGTCCGCCCGTTCGCCATCTTGAGCGGAGAGGGGCAATCGCCGTCGGGCCTTGTCAACGCCGCCCGCCATGCCGACAAAGGGCGGATGTTCGGCGGCTTTCTCAGCTACCTCGACTCGATCAAGGCACGCGACCCCGCGCCGCGTTCGCGGTGGGAGATACTGACCTACCCGGGGCTGCTCGCGCTCGGGCTGCACCGCGTCGCGCACTGGCTGTTCGAGGCGCAGCTGTTCTTCCTCGCGCGGCTGGTCAATCACCTCTCGCGCTGGCTGACGGGGATCGACATTCACCCCGGCGCGACGATCGGGCGGCACCTGTTCATCGACCACGGCTTTGGCGTCGTCATCGGTGAGACTGCGGAGATCGGCGACACCGTCACCATCTACCAGGGCGTGACGCTGGGCGGGACCGATCCGGCCAACGGCGTGCGCGGAAAGCGTCACCCGACGATCGCCACCGGCGCCATCCTCGGCGCAGGCGCGCAGGTGCTCGGGCCGATCCGCGTGGGGGAGGGCGCGCGCGTCGGCGCCAATGCCGTCGTCACCCGCGATGTGCCCGCGGGCGCGGTGATGGTCGGCATCCCTGCGAAGCCGGTGCTGGTAGATGCGACCGACTATCGCCGCGACTTCGTCCCCTACGGGACCCCGTGCCACGAAATCTACGATCCGCAGTCGCAGCGGCTCGAGCTGCTGCAATGCCAGCTCGCCGATTTGCAGAAGCGCGTCGCCGAACTCGGCGTCGAGCTGGAGCGGGCGCGGGCCGGGGCCAAGCCGTCGGCGGGGCAGACCCGACGTCAGGCGGAGCGGTGATGCGCCGGTTCGCGGGCGCGGCGGCATGACCGCGTCGCTGTTCACGCTTCCCCCGCCCCCGCCGCGGGGAAGCCAGGTCGGCTTCGAGCGCGCCGAACTGATGCGCATCATGGACCTCTACGGCCGCATGGTCGCCGCGGGCGAATGGCGCGATTACGCGCTCGATTTCGGTCGCGAGGCGGCGAGCTTCTCCGCCTTTCGCCGCACCGCCGAGCGTCCCGAAATACGCGTTGAAAAGCGGCCAGCGCTACGCGCACGGCAGGGCATGTGGGCGCTGATCGGCGAACATGGCGCAGTGCTCAAACGCGGGCACGAGCTAGCGGGCGTGCTGGCGCCGATCGAACGTCGGTTGTTGAAGCTCGTCGACTAAGCTCGTTCGCGGGGGGGTCCCTCAAGATATCCGTGCTCCTGCGAAAGCAGGAGCCCAGGGCGTACAACCGCCGCGCCCTGCCGCCCTAGGCTCCTGCTTTCGCAGGAGCACTGGTGGTGCGGGGTCCCGGTTCGAGCCTCAGCCGTTAAGCAGCTTCAATATTCCCATCGACTGCTCGCTTCCGCTTTGCGGCACGCTGGCGCCGTCGCGGTCGATGATCTCCGCAAAGCGCTTGGCGACGCCTTCGGGGGTGCGCTCGTCCTCGGCGAGCTTGACGCCGCGGGTCATCGTCACCTCCGCCGCGTGCACCGCGCCCGCCCCCGCGCCGAGCACGGTCGAGGTGGGCGCATCGTCGCTCACCAGAAACAGCGACGCGGGGACCACCAGCTCGGGCGCGAACATCGCCTGCATCGCTTCGGGGAAGATGTCCTCGGTCATGCGCGTCGCGGCGACGGGGGAGATCGAATTGACCTTGATGTTGTGCTTGGCCCCCTCGATCGCGAGCGTCTTCATCAGCCCGACCAGCCCCAATTTGGCCGCGCCATAATTGGCCTGGCCGAAGTTGCCGTAAAGCCCGGTCGAGCTGGAGGTCATCAGGATGCGGCCGTAGTTCGCCTCGCGCATCGTTTCCCACACCGCCTTGGTGGCGTAGGCGGAGCCGATCAGGTGGACCTTCACGACGAGGTCGAAGTCCGCCGGCTCCATTTTTGCGAAGCTCTTGTCGCGCAGGATGCCGGCGTTGTTGATGAGCACATCGATGCGGCCCCAGCGCTCCTTCGCCTGCGCGACCATCGCTTCCATCTGGTCATATTCGGTGACGCTGTGGCCGTTGGCGATCGCCTCGCCCCCCGCCGCCTCGATCTCCGCCACGACCTGAGCCGCGGCGTCCGACGTCCCCGTCCCATCGCGCGCCCCGCCGAGGTCGTTCACCACCACCTTCGCCCCGCGCCGAGCCAGCTCCAGCGCATAAGCCCGCCCAATCCCGCCGCCGGCCCCGGTAACAATGGCAACGCGGTTGGTGAAATCGATGATCATGGGGCAGGCTCCTGAACGCGCGGTATCACAGGAGGCTGGTGTAGGGCGACTGCGCCGCAGGGAGCAATGGCGGATGTGGGGTGGAAAGCGGACTTACGCGGCTTGAATAACTATTCCCCCGAACCGCGCCTCTTCTGCGCAGCATTCCAGTCCGTCGATAGTGCAATCAGCTCCCATGTAGTCTTCGCCAGTCTCGACGTAGCGCGCCGCAAGCAGGCCAAGTGCACCGCATTGAAAAAACTCCACCTTCCGTCCATCCGGCCCAATGGCACGCTTGCAGCACGAATTGCACACATAGCGCGGATAACGAAGGTCTGGCTTCACCTCGCGCTCGCACACCGGACATCTTTGGATCACACGTGGCCTCCCGATCACTCGTTACTGTAGAGTGAGGGCGATCTACTGCAATGGCGTCGGAAGCGGCTTCTGGTGGGTGCGAGTTACCCCGCCCCGTCCTTATCCAGCGCGTAGCCGGCGCTGCGCACGGTGCGGATCAGGTCGGGGGCGTCGCCTTCGTTGATGGCTTTGCGGAGGCGGCGGATGTGGACGTCGACGGTGCGCAGTTCGATGTCGCTGTCCTGACCCCACACGCTGTCGAGCAGCCGCTCGCGGCTGAACACCAGGCGCGGGTGTTCGAGGAAGTGGCGCAGCAGGCGGAATTCGGTCGGGCCGAGGGTGATGGCGCGGCCGCCGCGGCGGACCTTGTGCGCGACGGTGTCCATCTCGATGTCGGCGTACGCAAGCGTCTCGCCCGCCAGCGCGGGACGCACGCGGCGCAGCACCGCACTGACCCGCGCCACAAGCTCGCGCGGGGAGAAAGGCTTGGTGACATAATCGTCGGCGCCGGTTTCGAGCCCGCGCACGCGGTCGCTCTCCTCGCCGCGCGCGGTGATCATGATGATCGGCACATTGGCGGTCGTATGGTCGCGGCGCAGGCGACGGCAGAGCTCGATCCCCGACAGCCCCTCCACCATCCAGTCGAGCAGGATGACATCGGGGGTGCGCTCCGCAGCGAGCAGCAGCGCTTCCTCACCATTGGGGGTCTGGCGCACGGCGAAGCCAGCGCGCTCGAGATGCCAGATCACCAGTTCGGCGATGGCGGGGTCGTCCTCGACCAGCAGCAGGTCGGCGGCGGCCATGATGATTTACTCCGTCGGGTGAGGTTCAGCCCGCCTGGTCCGGCGCGGGCCAGCGGTGATGGTGGCGGCGGTCGGGGAAGGCGGTGGGATCCTTGCCCTTTTCCCGCTCCTCCATGCGCTGTCCGGTGACGGTGTAGACCACCATCTCGGCGACATTGGTGGCGTGATCGCCCGCGCGCTCGAGGTTCTTGGCGACGAACAGCAGGTGCGCCGCCTCCGAAATGACGCGCGGGTTTTCCATCATGTAGGTGATCAGCGCGCGGAAGATCGAGTTGTAGAAATCGTCGACGTTCTTATCGCGCGAACACACATCGGCGGCGAGGTCGGCATCGCCCGAGGCATAGGCGGTGAGCACGTCGTCGAGCATTTCCACCACCATCTCCCCCATGGTGCGGAGGAGGGGGATGGCGTCGATGTTGCGATCGTGGCTGAGCAGCGGCACGCGCTTGGCGATGCTCTTGCCGTAATCGCCCACGCGTTCGAGCACCGCGGCGATCTTGAGCGCGGCGATCATCGCGCGCAGGTCGTCGGCGAGCGGCGCGCGCAGGGCGATGGTCTGCACGACCGAGCGTTCGACCTCCGCTTCCAGCTCGTCCACGCGGCGGTCGTCGGCGACGATCTGAGCTGCGGCATCGCGCTCGCGGTGGTCGAGCGCCGCGACGGCGCGGGCGATCGAGGTCGACGCGCGCGCCCCCATTTCGCTGACGAGCCCGCGGATCCGGGTCAGTTCCTCGTCGAAGGCTTTGACGGTATGTTCGTTCATGGCTTGGGCCTTCACGTCAGCCATAGCGGCCGGTGATGTAATCCTTGGTCTTTTCCTCGCGCGGGTTGGTGAAGATGTCGCTGGTCGCGCCATATTCGACGATGCGCCCGAGGTGGAAAAAGGCGGTCCGCTGCGACACGCGCGCGGCCTGCTGCATGTTATGCGTGACGATGACGATCGCGTAGCGCCCGCGCAGTTCGTGGATCAGCTCCTCGATTTTGGCGGTAGCGATGGGGTCGAGCGCCGAGCAGGGCTCGTCCATCAGGATCGCTTCGGGGTCGACCGCGATGGCGCGCGCGATGCACAGCCGCTGCTGCTGGCCACCGGAGAGCGCGGTGCCGCTGTCGGTCAGGCGGTCCTTGACCTCCCCCCATAGACCGGCGCGGGTCAGCGACTTTTCGACGATCGCGTCCATGTCCGCCTTGGACGAGGCGAGCCCGTGGATCTTGGGGCCATAGGCGACATTGTCGTAGATCGACTTGGGGAAGGGGTTAGGCTTTTGGAACACCATCCCGACCCGCGCGCGCAGCTGCACGACGTCCATGCTGGGGGCATAGATGTCCTCCCCGTCGAGGCGGATGTCCCCCTCCACCCGCGCGCCGGGGACGGTGTCGTTCATGCGGTTCAACGTGCGCAGAAAGGTCGACTTGCCGCAGCCCGACGGTCCGATGAAGGCGGTCACGTCGTCGCGGTGGACGTCGATCGAGACGCCGTTGATCGCCTGCTTGTCGCCGTAGAAGACATTGACGTCGCGCGCGGTCATCTTTGCCGGCGAGGCGTTGGGGAGGGCGGCGCCCGCGCCCGCGCGCTCCCCCGCGGCGGCGAGGCTGCTCTGCGTCGGAGGCGGGGTTGTCACCATGTTTTCTCGAACCTGTTCCTGAGCACGATGGCGATGGCGTTCATCGACAATAGCACGACCAGCAGCACGATGATCGCCGCGCTGGTGTTGGTGACGAAGCCCGGATCGACCTGATCCGACCAGAGGAAAATCTGCATCGGCAGCACCGTCGAACCGGCGCACAACCCGTCCGGCGAGCCCGTGACGAACGCGCGCATGCCGATCAGCAGCAGCGGCGCCGTCTCCCCCAGCGCGCGGGCGATGCCGATGATCGTGCCGGTGAGGATGCCGGGCAGCGCGAGCGGGAGGACATGGTGAAACACCACCTGCACCTTGGACGCGCCGACGCCCAATGCGGCATCGCGGATCGAGGGCGGCACCGCCTTGATCGCATTGCGGCCCGAGATGACGATCACCGGCATGGTCATCAGCGCGAGCGTCAGCCCGCCCACCAGCGGGCTTCCCTGACACAGCCCCATGGTGTTGATGAACAGCGCGAGCGCGAGCAGCCCGAAGATGATCGACGGCACCGCGGCGAGGTTGTTGATCGATACCTCGATGAAGTCGGTGATGCGGTTCCGCGGCGCATATTCCTCTAGGTAGAGCGAGGCGAGCACCCCCACCGGAAAGGCGATCGCCAGCGTCACCAGCATGGTCAGCAGGCTGCCGATCAGCGCGCCCTTGATCCCCGCCATGGTCGGATCGGTCGCGTCGGAGAGCGTCAGGAAATTCCAGTTGAACCCGGTCGACAGCTTGCCCTGATCGCGCAGCGTCTGCGCGGTGCGCAGCATCTCCGGTGAGCCATGGCCACGGGCGGCGGCGGTCAGAGCTGACGATGCGGGGAGCGGCAGGGTGACGTTCGCCTGCTGGAGCAGCGCGGGGTTGGCGATGATCGCCTGAGTCGCGGCGCGGGTGGCGGCGGGACCGAACCACGCCTCCGCCTGTGGCCCATAGGCGGCGGTGGCGGAGAGGCTGACGATGTCGGCGATCCCGCCGCTGTTGAGCGCAGCGGTTGCCTGCTCCGCGTCCAGCGTCCCGGCGGGCAGCGTCAGCCCGCTCCCCTGCAATTGCAGCGGCACGTCGATACGCGTCTGCGTGAAGCCGGGGAGCCCCGACCACAGCATCGAACCCAGCAGCAGCACCAGCGCGGCGAGGCTGGTCAGCACCGCAAACAGGCCGAGCCCGCGAAACAGCTTTTCGGAGCGGTAGCGCCTGGCGACGCGCGAGCGCATTTCGGCGCTCTGCCAGCGCGACGCCGCAGCGCTTCCGGTCGAGGGGAGGGCGGCGTCACTCATAGGCTTCGCGGTACCGTTTGACGATGCGCAGCGCGACGATGTTGAGCGCCAGCGTGACGAGGAACAGCGTGAGGCCGAGCGCGAAAGCGGCGAGCGTCTTGGCGCTGTTGAACTCCTGATCGCCGGTCATCAGCTTGACGATCTGGACGGTGACGGTGGTCACGCTCTCGAACGGATTGGCGGTGAGGTTGGCGGACTGGCCTGCGGCCATCACCACGATCATCGTTTCGCCGATGGCGCGGCTGACCGCGAGCAGTGCGCCGCCCATCACGCCCGGCAGCGCAGCGGGGATCAGCACCTTGCGGATCGTCTCGGCCGGGGTCGCGCCCAGCGCCAGGCTGCCGTCGCGCATCGATCCCGGCACCGCGGTGATCGCATCGTCGGCGATGGAGGAGACGAGCGGGATGATCATCACCCCCATCACCAGCCCCGCCGCCAGCGCGCTGTCGCTGCTCGCCCCGCCGATGCCGATCGCCGCGGCGAAGTCGCGCAGCACCGGCCCCACCGCGAGCGCCGCGAAATAGCCGTAGACCACGGTCGGGATGCCCGCCAGCACCTCGATCGCGGGCTTGAGCCACTTGCGCATCCCCGACGGCGCATATTGCGTCATGTAGATGGCGGTCATCAGCCCGAGCGGGATGGCGACCAGCATGGCGATCACCGCGCCGATCAGGATCGTGCCCCAGAACAGCGGGATCGCACCGAACTGCGAGGGGTCCTCCGACCCGCTGACCGGCGCCCAGTTGAGTCCGGTGAGGAAGTCGATCACCGGAATGCGCGCGAAGAAACGCGAGCTTTCGAACAACAGCGAGACAAGGATGCCGAGCGTCGTCAGCGTCGCCACCAGGCTCGCCGCGAGCAGCGCGATCATCACCGCTCGCTCGACCCGGGTGCGTGCGCGGAAATCGCGGCGGACGCGGGTGTAGCCAAAGGCGAAGCCGGCGAAGCCCAGCAGCAGCGCGGCGGCGGTGCCGATCCAGTTGAACCGCGCGATCGCCGCACGAAACGGCTCGACCAGCGCCGCCGAGGCGGGGTTGAAGCCGCGTTCGAGCTGGCCGGTGGCGATCTGGCGCGCCTCGGCGAGGATCGCGGTGCGCTGAAAGTCGCCGGTCGGTAGCGAGGCGGCGGCGGGGCTCGCCTCCACCGCGCTCTGCGCGAAGCCCGGCGCCAGCGCGCCCCATAGTGCGAGGAACAGGAGCGCCGGGACCGCGGTCCACAGCGCCACGTACCAGCCGTGATAGCTCGGCAGCGAGTGCGGACGGGCGGCGCGCACTGCCGCCTTGTCGCTCCCCGCCGGAACGCGCGCGAACGCCGCCGCGCGCGCACGCGCCACCAGCCACCCGACGAGCGCTAAGCCCGCGATCAGAAAGGCGAGAGCGGCGGGGGACACGGCGGCGCGTGCGTTGCGGTTGGCGTCAGTGGCTTACTTGAGACCGTCGCGGGTCATCGGCGTCATGCCGGTCAGCGCCGCCTGCGCGCGGGTCGCCTCCGCCGTGTGCAGCGGAATGAGGCCGCGCTGGGCGAGGATGCCGCCCGCGCCCGCATTGTCGAGGAACGCCTTCAGATACTCCGCGATGCCCGGGATGACGCCGACGTGCTGCTTCTTGACGTAAAGGTAGAGCGGCCGCGAGCCCGGATACTGGCCCGAGGTGACGGTCGCGACGGTGGCTTCGGTGCCGTTGATCGGCACGTCGCGCACGCTCTGCCGATTGGCGTCGAGGTAGGAGAAGCCGAAGATGCCGATCGCGTTCGGATTGCGGCTCAGCTTCTGGATGATCAGGTTGTCGTTCTCACCCTGCTCGACATATTCGGGGCTGCCGCGCATCGTGCCGCAGACGTCGTCGTGCCGCGCCTTGTCGCTGTCCTTGAGCGCCTTCATCGCCGGGTCGCTTTCACAGCCCTTGGTCATGAACAGCTCCTTGAAGCTGTCGAAGGTGCCCGAGGTCGAGGGCGGGCCATAGACCACGATCGGCGTCGCCGGCAGCGCCGGGTTGACGTCGCGCCAGGTGCGCGCGGTGTTGGGGCGACCGAACGGATTGGCGGCGAGCGCCTTGTAGATGTCGGTTTCCGACAGCGCGAGGCGCGGGCCGTTGGCGGCCTGGCCGAGCGCGAGGCCGTCGATGCCGACCGGGATCTCGACGATCTCGGTCACGCCGTTGCGCGCGCAGGCGTCGAACTCGCTCGCCTTCATCCGGCGCGATGCGGTGGCGATGTCGGGCGTGCCCGCGCCGACGCCGGAGCAGAAGCGCTCGATACCGCCGCCGGTGCCGATCGATTCGACGCGCGGGTTCTTCATGCCGGGGTTGGTGGCGACGAAGCGTTCCGCAGCGACGCTCGCGAACGGGAACACCGTGGACGATCCGACCGCGGAGACATAGTCGCGCGTCCCGCCGCCCGCACCCGATCCACCGCCGCACGCAGCGAGGGTGAGGGGGAGAGTCGCCAGCGCCAGCGCACCGAGCAGCTTCTTGGTCATCGCATGTCCTCCAAGGCGGGCGCTCCGGCTCTACCGATTCGCTCGCAACGCAAACCGAAGCGCCAGTTCCGCTTCGCTTGGCGGTGCCCCTGTGACAGCCGCGTGTCACTTTTGTGACAGCGGCGCCAGCCTTAGAGTTCCGCCGCGGGAAGGCGGATGCGCACCTCGGTTCCGACGCCGACTTCGCTGTCGATGTCGAGTCGGCCGCGGTGGCGTTCGACGATGTGTTTGACGATGGCGAGGCCCAGCCCGGTCCCGCCGAGCGAGCGACTGCGCGCGCTGTCCACGCGGTAAAAACGCTCGGTCAGTCGGGGGAGCGCCTCGCGCGGGATGCCGTCGCCTTCGTCGCGCACGCTCAGCTCCACCATCGCCCCCGCGGCGGGCGCCACGCGCACGCGCACCGGCGTTCCGCTGCGACCATATTTGAGCGCGTTGGCAACGATGTTGTCGGCCATCTGCGTGAGCTGCGCGTGGTCCCCCTGGACGGTGGCGGGCGGCGTGCAGTCAACCGCGATGTCGCGGCCCCGCGGCGACCCCGCGTGCCGCTCGGCAACGGCGCCGACGAGTGCGCAGAGGTCGATCGTCTCGCTCGGCACGCTGCCCTTGCTCGCCTCGATGCGGGAGATGGAGAGGAGGTCGTCGACCAGCCGCGTCATGCGTCGCGCCTCGGTGTCGATGACGCTCAGAAACCGTTCGCGCGTGGCGGGATCGCCGCCGGCCTCATCGTCACGCAGCGTTTCGACGAAGCCCAGAATCGCAGCGAGCGGCGTGCGCAGTTCGTGACTGGCGTTGGCGACGAAATCCGCGCGCATCCGCTCGACCGAATCGCGCTGACTTTCATCGCGTAGCTGCACCAGCCGTCCTTCACCGACCGGGCTGACGGTCATGCGCCAGCGTCGCCCGGCCCCGCCGAGCCCGACCAGCTCCACCGCCCGCTGCTGGCTCCGATCCTGCGCCAACAGGTCCGCCGCGGCGGGGTGGCGGATCGCCGCGCGCACGTCGCTGCCGAGAATGAACGAACCGAGCAGCCCCCGCGCGGATCGGTTGGCGGTGGTCACGCGATCGTCGGCATCGACGACCAGCGCCGGAAAGGCGAGCGCGTCGAGCGCGCCCGCAAAGCGCGGATGTTCCCATAGCTTCGCCGGGGGTGGTGGGGGTGCCGTGACGGTCTGCGCGACGGGCGCGACCGTCTCCTCCTCGCCGAAGCTGCCGAGCAGGAGCAGCGCGCCGATCCCGGCAAAGGCGCCCACCAGCGTCGCCGCGCCGACTCCGGCGGCAGCGGCAAACCCCAGCGCGATCGCCAGCAGCAGCAGCATCGGCAAGGAGAGGCGGAGGTCGATGCGCATCGTGGCCGGCCTGATAGCGCGGGTGCCGTCACGTCGCCACCTGCCCGGAAACGTTACGCTTGGTGCGCGAAGCAATGCTTTATAGCGCGCTCACCCTGTGTTAGCAGCCCGGCGCATGGACGCGCCCGACCTCCAGCCTGCCGCCGATCCCGACGTCGGCGACGACAAGCCCGCCGATGCGTCGCTGGTGCAGCGCCGCGCGCTGATGCTGGGCGCGGTCGGAGTGGCGGCTTCGCTGACCGTCCGTCCGGCCTTTGCGCAGACCGCCATCTCGGTGATGAACTGCCAGATCCCGGTGCCCGACGCCGCGCGCTCGGGCAGCGCCATCGCGCTCGACGGGAGGGTGGTCCCCCCCGGCACGACGGGCGCCGTCCCCGCCGCGGTGCGGCCGTTCACGGGGGAAGAGGTGAAGGCGGCGCTCGCCGGACGCAGCCTGCCGGGCACGACCTATGAACAGAACACCGCCTACCTCAACTACATCCGTCGCCTGACCAACGGGCAGCAGGGCTTCACCTGCTACGCCTCGATCCAGATGCGCCGCCGCTAGGGCGCGCCGTGCGCCGGAGATGAGCGACGAGGCAGCCCCGCGGCGTTGGCGAATGCGCCCCGCTGCGGATGCGCTGCGACAGGTCGACCTCGACGGTATCGTCGCGCTTTACGATGCGAGTTCGGGGCGCACTCACCTCCTCGCACCGCCGCTTCCGCAACTGCTCGCGGCCCTGGGGGAGGGGCCTGCGGACGTGCGGACGCTGCTTGCCCGCCTCCACCGCGATTATCAGCTGCCCGAAGGCGCCGCCGACGCAATCGTGGAACGCTGCGATGAACTGGTGGCGCTCGGCCTGGCGGAGGTGGGGTGAGCCACGTCTGGTCGCGACAGGTGGGTGCGGTGCCGATGCGGCTCGCAAGCGCATGGCGGGCGCCGGTCGCATTGATGGAGCGGCTTTACCGCGACTTTCCCGCGCCCGAGCATGGCTTTGCCTCGGCCACCGCGCGGCTCGAACCCGCGGGCCCGCTGCGCCGCTGGTTGCGGCCGAGCGTCGCGATTGCGGGTGACTTTACCATCCCCGACGCCGCCCCGCTCCCGCTCGCGCAGGGGCTGCTGGCGGCGGAGATGGCGCTCAACCTCCAGCTCGCGCTCGGCTGGTCGCAGCATCTGCTGCTGCACGCCGCTGCGGTGGAGCGCGACGGTGACGCGATACTGCTGGTGGGGGCGTCGGGCTCGGGCAAGTCGACGCTGGCGGCGCTATTGGGGGAGCGCGGCTGGCGGCTGATGGGGGACGAGTTCGCGCTGCTCCGGCTCGACGGCTCCGCGCTCGCCGACCCGCATCCGCGCCTCGTCAGCCTCAAGAACGAGAGCATCGCCGCGATGCGCGCCGAGGTCACCGACCCCGCGCGCTGGGGGCCGGAACTCACCGGAACGCCCAAGGGGACGGTCCGCCATCTGGTGCCCAACGCCGACGCCATCGCGCGCCAGCGAGAGCCTGCCCGGCCCGCGCTGATCCTCTTTCCGCGCTTCGGGGAGGGGCCGGGGCTCCACCCGGTCGGGCGCGCCGACGCCTTCGTGCGGCTGACGGAGGGGTCGACCAACTACCTCGCGCTGGGGGACGCGGCGTTCCTGACGCTAACCGCGCTGGTCACCTCGGCTCCCGCCGTCGAGCTGCACTATCGCGACGGCGACAGCGCAGTCGCGGCGGTGGCGCAGCTGTGGGGTGCGCGATGACGCTCGCGCGCACGCTCGCCGCCGTACTGGCGGAACCGTCGCGCGCTGCCGAGCTGTCGGGCGCGGTCTGGAGCGACCTCCTCAGCCTCGCCCGCGCCGAGCGGCTGTCGGGCACGCTGGCGGAGCGTGCCGGGAAGTACGCTCCGAATGCCGTCGCTCCGACCCTTCGTGCCGAAGCGGCCCGCGCGCAGCACGCGACGCGCCAGATGTTGTGGGAGGCGGGGGAGGTGGCGCGGGTGCTCGCGCCGCTGGGTGTAGCGCCGATCCTGCTTAAGGGCAGCGCCTACGCTGCGGCGGGGCTGGCTGCGTTCCACGGTCGCAACATCGGCGACACCGATATCCTCCTGCCCGCCGACCGGCTGGCGGAGGCGGAGGCAGCGTTGCTTGGCGGTGGGTGGGAATGGGTCAAGACCGACCCCTATGACCAGCAATATTATCGGCGCTGGATGCACGAGCTGCCTCCGCTGATCCACGCCGCGCGCGACCGTATGCTCGACGTGCATCATAGCATCCTCCCGCTCACCGCCCGCCCGCGGGTCGATGCCGCCGCGCTGATCGCGGATGCGGTGCCCTGCGGTGCGGGGCTCATGCGGTTGTGCGATACCGATCTGGTGCTGCATGCCGCCGCGCACTGCATCGCCGATGGCGAGCTCGACGGGGCGATGCGCAACCTGTGGGACATCGACCGGCTGCTGCGCGAGCTGTCGGGCCGGGAGGGCTTCTGGCCCGAGCTTCGCGAGCGCGCGCTGCGGCATCAGCTGTGGCCGGCGATGGCGCGGGCGGGCCGCCTTGCGCGCGCGCTTTACGCGACGCCGCTTCCCGCCGACTGGCCGCGCGAGCGGGCGAGCGACCGCTGGTTCCTGCGCCGCATCGTCGCGCGCGACGGATGGGGACGGGGCACCGCGCGAGCGTTGCGTGCCGGCTTCTACGTGCGCGGGCACCTGATGAGGATGCCGCCGCGCCTGCTCGTGCCGCATCTCGTGCGAAAGGCGTTCGGCTGATCGGCTACCGCCTGCGCGATCCGTTTGACGCGGCGCGCTAATCTGGCTAACGAACCTCGCATCCCGGAACACCCGAACGGCCTCGGCGCAGCGAACCCGCTTGCCGACGGCCATTTTTGTGTTGTGGGGCAGGGGGCTAAGGCCTTCCGAATCGACGCTTTGAGATGGGGCGCCTTGCCAGCCGCCTCGTGGAGCTCAGGAGACTAGAGACACATGGCACGTATCGCGGGTGTGAACCTGCCCACCAACAAGCGCGTCGTGATCGCGCTGCAGTATATCCACGGCATCGGTCCGAAGTTCGCCAGCGACATCGTCGGCAAGGTGGGCATCGACAGCCAGCGTCGCATCCAGGATCTGTCGGACGCCGAAGTACTCCAGATCCGCGAAGCGATCGACGCGACCTACACGGTGGAAGGCGACCTTCGTCGCGAGACCGCGATGAACATCAAGCGGTTGATGGACCTTGGCTGCTACCGTGGTCTGCGTCACCGCAAGGGGCTCCCCGTTCGCGGTCAGCGCACGCACACCAATGCGCGCACCCGCAAGGGCAAGGCCAAGCCGATCGCGGGCAAGAAGAAGTAATTCTCCGCTGCTCTTCGGGGCGCGTTTATCGCGCCCCTCCTCTCTAGGATTTCCGCCGGTCACATCGTTCCTCGCCGCTCTGACAGCGCGACATGGACTTGGCCGGCCCGATCAGGAAAGTTTCAGCACATGGCACGCGAACCGCAGCGCCTTCGCCGGTCCGAACGCAAGAACATCTCGTCTGGCGTCGCGCACGTCAACGCGACCTTCAACAACACGATGGTGACCATCACCGACGCGCAGGGCAACGCCATCAGCTGGTCGTCGGCCGGCATGATGGGCTTCAAGGGCAGCCGCAAGTCGACCCCCTACGCTGCGCAGGTCGCCGCCGAGGACGCGGGCCGCAAGGCTGCCGAGCACGGCGTCCGCACGCTCGAGGTCGAGGTGAAGGGCCCCGGCGCCGGCCGCGAAAGCGCGCTGCGTGCGCTGCAGGCCGCCGGTTTCCAGATCACCGCGATCCGCGACGTGACGCCGATCCCGCACAATGGTGTGCGCCCGGCCAAGCGCCGCCGCGTCTGACGCTTTTGGCTCCACGCGCGTGGCTGGCGGGCCGCGCGCATCGGGAGCCGGAGCGGCCGCCACCGCTCCACCATCGCCCGCCGCGATGACGACACGACCCATGGGGAATTTCATGACCGTCAACAGCAAGAACTGGCAGGACCTCAAGAAGCCGACCGGGCTCGAAGTGAAGGCCGGTTCGGACAAGCGGCGCCGCGCGACCTTTGTCGCCGAGCCGCTCGAGCGCGGGTTCGGCCTGACGCTCGGCAACGCGCTGCGTCGCGTGCTCCTTTCCTCGCTGCAGGGCGCGGCGATCACCTCGATCCGTATCGAGAACGTGCTGCACGAATTCTCGAGCCTGGCCGGGGTGCGTGAGGACGTCACCGACATCGTGCTCAACGTGAAGCAGATCGCGCTGCGCATGGAGGGCGACGGCCCGAAGCGGCTCCGCCTCGAAAAGACGGGTCCGGGCACGGTGACCGCGGGCGACATCGAAGTGTCGGGCGACATTCAGGTGACCAACCCCGAGCATGTCATCTGCCACCTCGACGAAGGCGCGACCTTTGCGATGGAACTGACGGCGGACAGCGGCAAGGGCTATGTCCCGGCTGCGGAAAACCGCCCCGCCGATGCGCCGATCGGGCTGATCCCGGTCGACTCGCTCTATTCGCCGGTGCGCCAGGTCGCGTACAAGATCGACGCCGCGCGCATCGGGCAGGAGCTCGACTACGACAAGCTCAACCTGACGGTCGAGACCGACGGCACGGTGAGCCCGGAGGACGCGGTCGCCTATGCCGCGCGCATCCTGCAGGACCAGCTGTCGGTGTTCGTCCACTTCTCGGGCGATGTCGGCATGGACGCGAGCCCGCGGATCGGCGTCGCGGCTCCGGCGGCGATGCCGTCGTCGCTGACCCCCGCCGACGAAACCGACACCAACATGCTCAACCGCTTCCTCCTCAAGAAGGTGGACGAGCTCGAACTGTCGGTGCGCAGCGCCAACTGCCTCAAGAACGACAACATCATCTACATCGGCGATCTCGTGGGGAAGACCGAAGCGGAGATGCTGCGCACGCCGAACTTCGGCCGCAAGTCGCTCAACGAGATCAAGGAAGTGCTGTCGTCGATGGGCCTGCGCCTCGGCATGGACATCCCGGGCTGGCCGCCTGAGAACATCGAGGAAATGGCCAAGAAGCTCGAAGCGGAAATGCTAGCCTAAGGCGAGCGGCGTAGCGCCGCTACGCCGCGGTCGGCGAAGCCGACGCCTTAGGCCGGCCGGCGGGTGGCCTCCAGGCCATCCCATCCGACGTCATGGGATTCACTCCCATGACGGCCCCGCCTCGAAAGAAGGCCAAAGGCGGGACCCCGGATCAAGTCCGGGGTGGAGAGTGAGATTGTGGGGGCGGGTTAGCCCTCACCGGGAAGGGCCGCCCCGTATCGCGGCCCGGCACGGGGTACCTCGAACGGCCCCCTGACAAACGAAGGACAGGAACATGCGTCACCGGGTTGGACATCGTAAGCTGCAGCGCACCTCGGCGCACCGCGCGGCGCTGCTGCGCAACATGGCGTCGGCGCTGATCAAGCATGAGCAGATCACGACCACCGTCGCCAAGGCAAAGGAACTGCGCCCCTACGTCGAAAAGCTGGTGACCCTTGCCAAGCGCGGCGGGCTGTCGAACCGCCGCCTCGCCATTTCGCGCACCGGCGACGAGGCGATGGTGACCAAGCTGTTCGACACGCTGGCGCCGCGGTACGACGGGCGTTCGGGCGGCTACACCCGCGTCATCAAGGCCGGCTTCCGCGCTTCCGACGCGGCGGCGATGGCGGTGATCGAATTCGTCGATCGCGACGTCGACGCCAAGGGCCAGGACTCGGGCCCGGTCATGGTCGACGAGGACGCGCTCGCCGCAGCCTGATCGCAAACGGATCGTGCTTTAAAGGCCGGGGCGGGTGACCTCCCCGGCCTTTTGCCGTTCGCGTTCCGCGAGTTGCGCCCCCAAGTCACAAGCGAACCCCTACCCCCTTGCCCTCCGCGCCACTGAGGCTAGTTTCCGGCGAAACCAAATGACCCGGAGAGCTTCATGTCCCCTCGCCACAGCCTGTCCCTTGTCGCGCTCGCGGTTGCCCTTGGAGGGTGCGCGATGACCGAGCGGGAGGTGGCGAGCAGCACCGTTCCGGCCGCACCGGCCCCCGTCGCGAACGCGCCTGCAACCCCGGCTTTTGCCTACCCGACGACGCGCACCGGCGACGTCGTGGACGTGAGCTTTGGCGAGCGCGTCCCCGACCCTTACCGCTGGCTCGAGAATGATGTGCGGCAGGACGCGGAGGTCGCGCGGTGGGTGGCGGACCAGAACCGCGTCACCAACTCCTATCTTTCGACGCTGACGTCGCGTCAGGCCTTCGCCGACCGGGTCAACGAACTCTACCGCTACGAACGCTTCAGCCTGCCGGTGAAGCGGGGCAGCCGCTATTTCTACACCCGCAACGACGGCAATCAGAACCAGTCCGTGCTCTACGTGCGCGAGGGACTCAACGGTGCGGGGCGGGTGCTGATCGACCCCAACACATGGGCCGCCGACGGCGCCACCGCGCTCGCCGAATGGTCGGCGAGCAAGGACGGGCGCTACGTCGCCTATGGCGTGCAGGATGGCGGCACCGACTGGCGCATCGTCAAGGTGCTCGACGTCAACAGCGGGCAGGTGATGACCGATGAGCTTCGCTGGGTGAAGTTCAGCGGGATGAGCTGGGCAAAGGACGGGTCGGGCTTTTACTACTCGCGCTTCCCGGAGACGACCGCGGCGCAGACCTTCCAGTCGACCAACCTCAACCAGGCAGTCTACTTCCACCGCCTCGGCACGCCACAGTCGGCGGACCGGCTGATCTACTCGACGCCGGATCGCCCGCGGCTGGGTCACGGGGCGTTCGTTACCGATGACGGCAACTGGCTGGTGGTCAGCACCACGGAGGGGACGGACCCCTCCAACGCGCTGACGCTGATCGACCTCAACCGTCCGGGCAGCCAGCCCATCCGCGTCATCCCCAACATCGAGAAGAGCTGGGATTACGTCGCCAACGAGGGCAACCGGTTCATCTTCGTCACCGACCGCGACGCGCCCAACAAGCGCATCGTGACGATGGACGTGACGCCGCAGGGCGGCACGGTGCGTCCGCTGGTCGCCGAAACGCGCTTCGCTCTCCAAGGCGCGAGCCGGGTCGGCAACCGCCTGTTCCTCAACTACCTCGAGGATGCGAAGAGCCAGGTGCGCGTCACCGACCTCATGGGTCGCGAAGTGGGGCGCGTCGGCGAAGGGCAGATGGCCTCGATCGGCGGCTTCGGCGGCGATCCTGAGGACACCGAGACCTTTTACGCGGTCAACAGCTTCAATTCGCCGTCGGTGATCTACCGCTACGACCTCGCGTCGGGACGGAGCACCGAGTTCATCAAGCCGACGCTGCGCTTCAATCCTGACGACTACACCGTCGAACAGCGCTTCTTCGCCAGCAAGGACGGCACGCGCGTGCCGATGTTCGTCGTGCAAAAGCGGGGCATGCCGCGCACCGGCGGGTCGCCGACGATCCTCTATGCCTACGGCGGTTTCGGCAGCGCGATGACGCCGAGCTTTTCGGCGACCAACATCGCTTGGCTCGACGCGGGCGGGGTGTATGTCCTCGCCAACATTCGCGGCGGCAGCGAATATGGCAACGCCTGGCACGACGCCGGGCGTCGCGCGAACAAGCAGAATGTGTTCGACGACTTCATCGCGGCGGGCGAGTATCTGATCAGCGAAGGCATCACCGGACGCGGCCAGCTGGCGGTGCGCGGCGGCTCGAACGGCGGTTTGCTGATCGGAGCGGTGGTCAACCAGCGTCCCGACCTGTTCGCAGCGGCCATCCCGGCGGTGGGGGTGATGGACATGCTGCGCTTCGATCGCTTCACCGCCGGGCGCTACTGGGTCGACGACTATGGCTACCCGGACCGCGAGGCGGACTGGCGCATCCTGCGCGCCTATTCGCCCTACCACAATGTGCGCGGCGGCGAGGGGCGCCAGTATCCGGCGATCATGGTCACCACCGCTGACACCGACGACCGCGTGGTGCCGGGTCACAGCTTCAAATATGCCGCAGCTCTGCAGGCCGCTGACCTTGGGCCCCGCCCACGCCTGATCCGTATCGAGAGCCGCGCGGGCCACGGATCGGGTCGTCCGGTCAGCAAGATCGTCGAGGAGGCCGCGGACGTGTTCGCGTTCATCTCGCAGTGGACCGGGCTCGATGCCGTCGGCAACCTCCAGCGCGGCAACGCAGGGACATCGCCGACCGCGCAGCGCTGATCGCGCGGGCGCCGCCCGCTGATCGGGGGCGCCGCAACCGCTTGGGTCCGCCGGGGTTACCCTCGGCGGACCCATTTCTTTTGGAGGAGCGTGTTGCCCATGGCTGTCGAAGACAAAGGCCCGAACCCGTCCGCATTCGACATGGAGTCGGAGGTCAAAGCGAACCCGAACTATCGTGCGGTCGCTTGGACCGGCAAATATCTCCAGGTCACGCTGATGAGCATCCCCGTCGGCGAATCGATCGGGCTCGAGAAGCATCCGCAGACCGACCAGTTCCTCCGCCTCGACGCCGGCAAGGGCCGCGCCAAGATGGGCAAGAGCGAGGATCAGCTCGACTGGCAGCAGGACGTCGAGGATGGCTGGTCGGTCATGGTCCCGGCCGGCATGTGGCATGATGTCGAGAATACCGGCGATGAACCGATGCAGCTTTACGTCGTCTACGCCCCCTCGCATCACGCACAGGGTATCGTTCAGAAGACCGCGGAAGACGCCAAGAAGGACGAGGAGGCGCATCGCGACGAGCCGCCCGAATGGACGGTGCAGCCCAAGAACCCGCAGCCGGATGAAAGCGCGGACTGAGGAAAAGCTCGTCGGTCGAACCCCTCGAAGTGGCTGAACAAATGCTGTCAGCGAAGTTCAGCGTCACGCCACCGCGAATCACCTAATTGCGTGATCAAGGCTCGGCGAAGATGGGTTCGACCGACCCGGAGGAATGAGACGATGGCGACCAAGGCGAAGACTTGGAAAGGCGCAACCGGTGCGCTGCTGGCCGGCGCGATGCTGGCGGGTTCGGTCCCCGCCTCGGCGCAGGTTCGTTACGACGACTACCGCCGCGATCGCGGCATCGGCGTGGGTGAGATTATCGCGGGCGCGGTCGTGCTCGGTGGCCTCGCGGCGATCCTCGGCGGAACCGGCAACCGCAACCGCACCTACGGCTACGGCTATGACGAGCGCTACGGCAACGGCTACGGCTACGACAACGGCCGCCAGGCGGTGGAGCAGTGCGTCTATGCGGTGGAGCAGCAGGGCTATCGTGGCCAGCGGCTCGACGTGACGCAGATCCGCGACATCGACCGCATCAACGGCGGCTTCCGCGTGCAGGGCGACGTGCGCACCGACACGCGCTACGGCTACGGCTACGGTCAGGGTTATGACCCGCGTTACGGGCAGAACTACGACCCGCGCTACGGCAACCGCGGCTACTACGACAACTCGTACAACCGCGGTCGCTACGACGATAACGGGCGCTTCAGCTGCACTGTGCGCTATGGCCGGGTCGAGGACGTCCGCCTGCGCGGGTTCTGATCCTGCCAGCCAAGTAAACGGGAGGGCCGGGGCGGAGACGCCTCGGCCCTTTTCGCAGTTGGGGGCCGCGCTAGCGTCCCAGCGGTGCCGCCGCTCCCCTCTAGCCGCTGGCGCGTCGCGCGGCTATCGGCCCGCCATGAACGCCCAGCCCGACTCCACCCGGCCCGACTCCATCCTCATCGTCGACTTCGGCAGCCAGGTCACCCAGCTGATCGCGCGCCGAGTGCGCGAAGCGGGGGTCTATTCGGAGATCGCGCCCTTCCCGAAAGCGGCCGAAGCGCTCGCGCGAATGAGTCCCAAGGGCGTGATCCTGTCGGGCGGGCCGGCCTCCACGCTGGACGAAGGCGCCCCGCACCTCGCGGCGGAAGTCCTCGAGAGCGGCCTGCCCATCCTCGGCATCTGCTACGGGCAGCAGCTGTTGAGCCGCGCGCTCGGCGGCGCGGTCGAGCGCGGGGAGGGCGGCGAATTCGGTCGCGCCAACATCACCGTCACCGAACCGTGCGACCTGTTCGAGGGGCTGTGGGCGCCGGGCGAGGAGCATCTCGTCTGGATGAGCCACGGCGACAAGGTGACGCAGCTCGCCCCGGGCTTTCGCATCGTCGCGACCAGTCCGGGGGCGCCCTTTGCGGTCATCGCCGACGATGCCGCCAGACGCTACGGCATCCAGTTCCACCCGGAGGTCGTGCACACGCCCGATGGGGCGCGGCTGATCGAACGTTTCGTGCGCCATGTCTGCGGCTGCGCGGGCGACTGGTCGATGGCCGAATTCCGCGCCACCAAGATCGCCGAAATCCGCGCCCAGGTCTGCGGCGCGCGCGTTATCTGCGGCCTTTCCGGCGGGGTCGACAGCGCGGTTGCCGCGGTGCTCATCCACGAGGCGATCGGTGAGCAGCTGACCTGCGTATTCGTCGACCACGGCCTCCTGCGCTCGGGCGAACGCACGCAGGTCGAGACCCTGTTCCGCGAACATTACCACATCCCGCTGGTGGTGGTGGACGCCGAAGCGCGCTTTCTTGGCGGCCTCGCCGGGGTCACCGACCCCGAGGCCAAGCGCAAGTTCATCGGCAAGACCTTCATCGACGTGTTCGAGGAGGAGGCGAACAAGCTCGGCGGTGCGGATTTCCTGGCGCAGGGCACGCTCTACCCGGACGTGATCGAAAGCGTCAGCTTCACCGGCGGGCCGAGCGTCACGATCAAGAGCCACCACAATGTCGGCGGCCTTCCCGAACGGATGAACATGGCGCTGGTCGAGCCGTTGCGCGAGCTGTTCAAGGACGAGGTGCGCGCGCTCGGCCGTGAGCTGGGGCTGCCAGACGTGTTCGTCGGCCGCCACCCGTTCCCCGGCCCAGGCCTCGCCATCCGCATTCCGGGGGAGGTCACCAAGGAACGCTGCGACATCCTGCGCCGCGCCGACGCCATCTACCTCGAGGAGATCCGCGCTGCCGGGCTCTACGACGCGATCTGGCAGGCGTTCGCGGTGCTGCTGCCGGTGCGCACGGTCGGCGTGATGGGCGACGCACGCACCTACGACAGCGTCTGCGCGCTCAGAGCGGTCACCTCCACCGACGGCATGACCGCCGACGTCTACCCCTACGAAGCCGCCTTCCTCACCCGAGTCGCCACCCGTATCGTCAACGAAGTGCGCGGTATCAACCGGGTGGTATACGACTACACCTCAAAGCCGCCCGGCACGATCGAGTGGGAATGACGGGGCGAGGCGGATAGACGGGCTCGCCAAGCGAATTTGACCGTCGCTGGCGGCTGCACTTCCGTCCGGCGTAGCTTTACCCCGCCCCGCCCGGGTGCGAGGGGGGTGGGATGGTCACCCTCTATGGCATCCCCAACTGCGACACGGTGAAGAAGGCTCGCGCGTGGCTTGATGCCCGGGGCGTCAGCTACGTCTTTCACGACTACAAGAAGTCCGGGGTCGACGCCGCCGCGCTTCGCCGCTGGGTGGGCGAGCTGGGGTGGGAGACGCTGCTCAATCGCCGGGGGACGACCTTTCGCAAGCTGCCGCCCGAGCTGACAACACAGTTGGACGAAGCGCGCGCTGTCGACCTCATGCTGTCACACCCGTCCGCCATCCGCCGCCCGGTGGTGGAGGGCGCGGGTCCGCTGCTCGTCGGGTTCGACGAAGCCGCGTGGGCAAAGGCGTTCGAGGGATGAGGGGGGCGACATGCTGCACGGCGCTTTGGCTCTGCTGGCGGTGGCGATGAGCGGGCCTGTCGCCAATCCCGATCCCGCTTCGCCGCGGCCGATCGTCATCGCGCATCGCGGGGCGAGCGGGGAGCGGCCGGAACATACGCTCGCCGCCTACGACCGCGCCATCGACCAGGGCGCCGACGTGATCGAGCCGGACCTCGTCCTGACGCGCGACGGCGTGCTGGTGGCGCGGCATGAGAACGAGATTTCGGGCACCACCGACGTTGCCGACCATCCGGAATTTGCCGCGCGCCGCACGACGCGCACCATCGACGGCGCCACCGTCACGGGCTGGTTCACCGAGGATTTCACGCTCGCCGAACTGCGCATATTGCGCGCGCGCGAACGACTGCCGCAGCTGCGCCCGGCCAACGCGCGCTTTGATGGGCTGTTCGCAATCCCGACCTTTGACGAGATACTCCAGCTCGCCGCCGCGCGGTCGGCGGAGACGGGTCGGCCGATCGGCGTCTATCCGGAGACCAAGCACCCGACCTATTTCGACTCGATCGGGCTTTCCCACGATGCGCCGCTCATCGACGCTCTCGAACGCCACGGGCTCAACCGCGCCGGAGCGCCGGTCTATGTGCAGAGTTTCGAGGTCGGCAATCTGCAACGGCTGCGGCCTCGCCTGCGCGTGACGGTGGTGCAGCTCGTCGCGGCGGAGGGCGCGCCGGCGGACCGGCCCCAGCTGCCATACGCGAGGATGCTCACGCCCGCCGGACTGCGCGACGTGGCGCGCTATGCCGACGCGATCGGTCCCGACAAGCGGCTGGTGCTCGACCCCAGCACGCTCGCCTCCACCGGGCTCGTCGCGCGCGCGCATGACGCGGGGCTCAAGGTCCATCCGTGGACGATGCGCGCCGAGAATTACTTCCTACCTGCCCGCCTCCGCCGGGGTGAGGCCCCTGGCGCGCATGGCGACCTCGCGGGTGAAATCGACGCGCTGCTGGCGGAGGGTGTGGACGGGCTGTTTAGCGACTTCCCCGCCATCTCGGCACAACGCGTCCGCACGCACGGGGGATGAGCGCCTGCTCCCCCTCCCCGTGGGAGGGGAGTCAGTGGTGCCATTGCGCTCGCGTGGGGGAGGGTTACACCCGCTTCCTATGTCCACGACGTTCACGCTCGACACGGCGACGAGCCGCGCCAATCCCACCCCGGCACCGATGAAGCGGCTGACGGTGCCCGCGATCCAGCGGCGCAAGGTCGACGGCGCGACGGCCGAACCGCTGGTGATGCTGACCGCCTACACCGCGCGGATGGCGCAGCTGCTCGACCCGCACTGCGACCTCTTGTTGGTCGGCGATTCGCTGGGGCAGGTCATCTACGGTCTGCCGTCGACCGTGCCCGTCACGATTGAGATGATGTGCGCGCATGGCGCGGCAGTGGTGCGCGGCAGCTATCACAGCGTGGTGGTGATCGACATGCCGTTCGGCGCGTACGAAGCCTCCCCGCAGCAGGCCTTTGCCAGCGCCGCACGGATCCTCAAGGAAACCGGCGCCGCTGCGGTGAAGCTCGAGGGCGGGGAGGCGATGGCAGAGACGGTCGCCTTCCTCACCCGGCGCGGCATCCCGGTGATGGGGCACGTCGGCCTCACCCCGCAGGCGGTCAACGCGCTCGGCGGCTATGGCGCGCGTGGCAAGAGCCAGGCGGAGCATGACAAGATCCTGCGTGACGCGCGCGCGGTCGCGGAGGCGGGCGCGTTCAGCCTGGTGATCGAAGGCGTGCTCGAACCGATCGCCGATGCGATTACCGAGGCAGTGGCGATCCCGACGATCGGCATCGGCGCATCGGCGCGCTGCGACGGGCAGGTGCTGGTGACCGAGGATATGCTCGGCCTGTTCGAGCGCGTGCCGCGCTTCGTGAAGCGCTACGGCGACATGGCGACGACCATCGGCGAGACGACGGCGCGCTATGCGGAGGAGGTGCGCGCGCGCAGTTTTCCGACTGCGGAACAAATTTACCCCGCGCCGGCCAGCGGGGGTTCAGCCTGAACGCTGGAAACCAGCCTCCGCAGGCGCGGGCTTTCCCCCGGCACCGCGCGTCGCTAAGGACCGCGGCGCGGCTGCGCGAAGTGGGTGACAGCGGCGCGACAAGGTTGGATAACTGATGGCTCTCCCTCCCGGCGAAAACACCGCGATCCTGCGCGAGGTGGACGATGCGGTGCGCGCGGATGTGGCGCGTGACGTGGCGATGCGGCACGGTCGCACGATCGCCGCGGTCGCACTTGCGGGATTGCTGGCGTTCGGCGGCTGGACCTACTGGAACCACCGTCAGGAGACGCGCGCGATGGCGGAGGGCAAGGCCTTCAACGCCGCGCTCGAAAAGGCGGGGGGCGATCGCAACGCGCTCAACACCGCGCTGTCGCCGCTGGCGAAGGATGGCACCCCGGCCTACCGCGCGCTCGCCGGAATCACGCGCGGCAGCTCCGCCGCGACCTCGGGCGATGCGGCGGGGGCGAGCCGAGCTTTCGCGGCGGTCGCCAACGACCAGAGCCTGCCGGAGGACCTGCGCGACGTTGCGCGCGTGCGCCAGGCAGTGGCGGACATGGACCGGGTCGAGCCAGGCGCGATCGTCACGCTGCTCGCGCCGATCGTGTCGGGCGACCGCCCCGCGTGGGGTGCCGCCGCCGAACTCACCGCCGTCGCCGAACTTAAGCGCGGCAACCGCGCCGCCGCCACCGCGCTCTATCGCCGCATTGCCGCATCGCCCAATGCGAGCGAGGCGCTCAAGACCCGCGCCAATCAGATGGCGGGATCGCTCGCCGCGACGGTCTCCACCAGCGCGTCGACGACGGCGACCTCCACGGCGGCCTCGACAGCTCCGGCGGCGACCCGCGCGCCCGCTCCGTCCAGCGACAGGACCAAGTGACGATGAACCGACCGCAGATCATGAAGAGCTCGATCGTGGCCCTGGCGGCGGCATCGCTGGCGCTTGGCGGGTGCAGCATTTTCGAAGGGCGCAAGGGGCCGACCACTCCGACCGTCGGGTCGCGCGTGCCGATCCTCTCCAACCGCAGCGCGCTGGAGGTGGACGCCGCCACTGCTGCGCAGGCGATGATCCTGCCGAATGCAACGCAGAATGCCGACTGGGCGCAGTCGGGCGGGAGCGCGACGAAATCGGGCGGGCACCTCGCGCTCGGCGAGCAGCTCGGGCGCGCCTGGGTCGCCTCGATCCCGGGCGGCACGCAGCGCGCGCAGCTCGCCGCGGCGCCAGTCGTCGCCAACGGCACAGTCTACGCAGTCGACACAGCAGGGCGCGTGCATGCGTTCGACGCCGCCACCGGCGCTCAGCGCTGGGAGGTGGAGATCAGCCCCAACGCCGGTCGCAACGCCAGCGCGCGCTTCGGCGGCGGCGCCAGCGTCGATGGTGAGACGGTCTACGCCGTCTCTGGCCTTGGCGACGTGGTCGCGCTGGATGCGGCGACCGGTGGCAAGCGCTGGAGCAAGCGGCCCGGCGGACCGTTGCGCGGTGCGCCGACCGCCGCCTTCGGCTCGGTCTACGTCATCACTCAGGACAATCAGCTGATCGCCCTGTCGCAGGCCGATGGGACCACCCAGTGGCAGGTGGCCGGTTCGGTGACGCCGGGCACCGTGTTCGGCGCCGCCTCCCCCGCGGCGGGGCAGGGGACCGTCGTCGCGGGCTACAGCTCGGGTGAGCTCAACGCCTATCGCTACGAGAACGGGCGCCCGCTGTGGGCCGACGCGCTGGCGCTAACGGCGATTGCGGTGTCGGTCTCGACGCTGTCCGATGTCGATGCCGACCCCGCCATCGACAACGGCCGCGTGTTCGCGATCGGGCAGGGCGGTCGCATGGCGAGCTACGAACTCGTCACCGGACAGCGCATCTGGGAACTGTCGATCGGCGGCATCTCGACGCCGTGGGTCGCCGGCGACTGGGTGTTCGCGGTAACCGGCGATGCCAAGCTCTACGCGATTGCCCGCGCGACCGGACGCGTGCGCTGGATCGCGGAACTGCCGCGCTGGCGCGATGCCGAAGATCGCAAGGGCTCGATCCGTTGGACCGGCCCGGTGCTGGCGGGCAACCGGCTGATCCTCGTTTCGACCGACGGCCGCATGGCGCAGGTCGACCCGGCGAGCGGCACGATCAACTCGATGACGCCGATCGGCGGCGGCGCGCGCTTGAGCCCGGTGGTCGCCAACGGCACGCTCTACATCCTCGATGAGGCGGGTCGCCTGTCGGCCTGGCGCTGATGGCGGGCGCGCGCCGCTCGCGGCGCTTCTCCCGCGCGATCGACGCGCCGCGCCGGACGGTGGCGATCGTCGGTCGGCCGAACGTTGGCAAATCGACGCTGTTCAACCGGCTGGTGGGCAAGCGGCTCGCGCTCGTCGACGACCGTCCGGGCGTGACGCGCGACCGGCGTGAGGGCGACGCGCACCTGCTCGGCCTCGACTTCAAGGTGATCGACACCGCCGGTTTCGAGGACGAGGACCCCGATACGCTCCCCGGCCGCATGCGCCAGCAGACCGCGGCGGCGGTCGAGGAAGCGGACGTCGCGCTATTTCTGGTCGACGCGCGCGCGGGCGTCACCCCGCTCGACGCCGAGATCGCGCGCTGGCTGCGCGACGCCGACACGCCCATCGTCATCGTCGCCAACAAGGCGGAGGGCCGCGAGGGCGCTGCGGGCGTGAGCGAGGCGTGGTCGCTCGGCCTCGGCGAACCGTTCGGCATCAGCGCAGAGCATGGCGAAGGCGTGGTCGACCTATTCGACGCGCTGCGCCCGCACATCGAAGTCGAGGACGCGTTTGAGGCGGAGGAGGCGCCCGCCGACGTCGACCTCGAAACCGTCGAGGGCGAAGCGGCGGCGGAGCTGGCGGGAAGCGACGAAGAGGAGGCGGCTGCGGATGAACCCGACGACGGCATTCTCAAACTCGCCGTCGTCGGGCGTCCCAACGCGGGCAAATCGACGCTGATCAATCGATTGCTGGGTCAGGACCGCCTTATCACCGGCCCGGAGGCGGGGATCACGCGCGACTCCATTTCGATCGACTGGCAGTGGCAAGACCGCGACGGGGCCGCGCGCCCGGTGCGGCTGATTGACACCGCGGGCATGCGCAAGAAGGCCAAGGTGCAGGACAAGCTCGAGAAGCTGTCCGTCGCCGACGCGTTGCATTCGGTCGCCTTTGCCGAGGTGGTGGTGCTGCTGCTCGACGCGACGCTGGGGCTGGAGGCGCAGGACCTGCGCATCGCCGACCGCGTGCTGGAGGAAGGCCGCGCGCTGGTCATCGCGCTCAACAAATGGGACATGGTGGAGGAGGGCTCCTCGCTCTACCAGGGGGTGCGGGCGGCGCTCGACGATGGCCTGGCGCAGGCGAAGGGCGTGCCGCTGCTGACCGTTTCCGCGGAAACCGGCAAAGGGCTCGACGCGCTGATCGCCGCCGCGTTCCAGACCCGCGCGCTATGGTCCAAGCGCGTCTCCACCGGCGAACTCAACCGCTGGTTCGGGCGTGCGGTCGCCGCCAACCAGCCGCCCGCGGTAAAGGGCGCGCGGATCAAGCTGCGCTTTGTGACGCAAGCGCGCACCCGCCCGCCGAGCTTCGTGCTGTTCGGCAGCCGCGTCGACCTGCTGCCCGAGAGTTATCGCCGCTACCTCGTCAACGGTCTGCGCAGCGCATTCGGCTTTGCCGGCGTGCCGGTGCGCCTCACCCTCCGCGCGTCCAAGAACCCCTTTGGCGAAGCGAGCCGCAAGTCGGCCGCAGTCACCACGCATCGCGCCGCAGCGCGGGGGCCGGGTTCGACCGGATCGCCCCGCCCCCGACGTGCGGGCGTGCGTGACTTGCAAAAGCCGCCGCGCCCGCGCGGCCGCTAACCTCACCTTTACCTCTCCGGCCCTAGCTCCTCTTCGCCGGAAAGCGCGCGGAGGACCAGCCGCGCCTTGACCGGCGTCCAAGGGTGCGACGCATGACCGATACTGATCTGCAACTGGTCGACTGGCAGCTGTTCGCGCGGACACGCGCGCAGCTGGGCGCGAACTTCACCCGCGTGCTCGGCTATTTCAGCGAGGACGGCGCCAAGGCGATCGCTCGCATTGAGGCAGCGATGCGCGACAATGATGCAGCGCCGATGGTGCTGCCCGCACACACGCTCAAGACCGAAGCGCGTCAGTTTGGTGGGGAGGCGCTCGGCGCGCTCGCCGAGGAGATCGAGATGTTCGCGCGCGACTGCGTCGAGGCGCGTGAGAGCCCGGCCGACTATGTCGACCGCGTGGTCAAGCTGCGCCCGATGTTCGATCGGATGCTGGGCGAGATCGATGCGGAGACCAATCCGCTGCTACGGCGCAAACCCGTTTTCGGCCGCCGCACCGTTTGATTGTCAGCGGCGCAGCGGCACCCACCGCCCACGCGCCATCATCCGCAACAGCCACTCGAACGGCCCGTAGGCAAAGCGGTCGAACCACGGTTTCGACCACAGCAACATCAACCCGCACAGCGCGAGCGCGAGGAACGTCGCTTCGAGGCGGGTGAGCTTGCCGAACCAGCCAAGTCCCCAGCCTCCCATCAGCGGCAGCATGAGCAGCGACGTGCCGAGGTAATTGGAGAATGCCGCGCGTCCGGTCGCCGCGACGCGCTCGACCAGCCGCCCGCCGCCCCGCCCCCAGCGCGCGAGGAAAATCGCATAGGCGGCGGCGGTCGCGACATCGAACGGCAGGCTCCATGCGGTGCTAGCCACCATCAATCGTTCTGGCGTCAGACCGCCGACGATCTGCCAGCCGAGCAGCGCCGCGTTGCCGAGCAGGCCGAACGCGAGCAGCCGCCACGCGAGCCACCGTTCGCGTCGCGGGTCCCACTCCCCCCGCCACAGCCCGCTGCGATAGAGCGCCATGCCAAGCCACATCAGCCCCAGCGTCTCCAGCCCCGCGAACATCAACATGTCGAACGGCATCGACCACATCGTGGAGCGCCAGCCGACGGCGTCGGCGTAGGTGCCGAGCATCGCTGCCAATTCCTGCGCCCGCGTCGCGCTCGCGGGATCGGCGAGCGACCGGATAGCCCCTGCGGTCCTCGGATCGGCGGCGAGCGCAAGCGCAGAGCCGACGCCGGTCATGAGGAATGAGGTCGCGAGCAGGACAAGCGCGCCCTTGAGGAGTTTGGGCGCAGGCCAGCGCGACACCCACGGCAGCGTGAAGCCGACCAGCGCGTAGAGCGTCAATATGTCGCCGCCCCAGACCAGGAACGCGTGGGCTACGCCGAACAGCAGCAGCACGACCATGCGCTGCGAATGGATCCAGCCGCCGCTCGCCCCCTTCGCTCGCGCGGCGTCGATGACCAGCGCGGCCGAGGCGCCGAACAGCATCGAGAACAGCCCGCGCATCTTGGAATCGACCAGCAGGTAGGAAAGCGCCCACAGCGGCGTGTCGAGCGGCCCCGGCTCGCCGATCCGCACCATTAGCGGCGCCGCGAGCAGCGAGCCTGCAAAGGCGGCGATGTTCATCAGGAGGATACCCATCACTGCAACGCCGCGGGTGGCGTCGATGCTGGTGATGCGGGCGGTCGCGCTCGTCACCGCTTGAGCGCGACGGTCAGCCCCGCCGCCACCAGCAGCGAGCCGGCGATTGACAGCCCGCTCCATTGATAGCCTTCGAACAGCGTGGACAGCGCCATCGCCACCACCGGCACCAGCGCGCTCGACCAGGCGGCGGGGCCGGGGCCGACCGCGCGGATGACGCCGGAATAGAGAGGGAATGCCAGCACACTCCCGCCGAGCGCGAGGTAGATGAGCCCCGCGGAATAGGCCGCGCGGGGATCGAACACTGGCGCGCCGACCGTCAGCAGCGCAAAGCCCACGTCCGCAAATGCACCGATCGCCATCGCGGTGCCGAGGAGGGCGAACGCGCCTTGCTTGCGGGCGAGCGGGGTTGCCTGTGCGACGTTGGCGACCGACGCGGCAAGCACGCCCCCCAGCACCAGCGCGGAGCCCAGTGCGACCTCGCCCGCGGAACCCGTGATTGCTCGCGCCTCATGGGCCAGCAATGCCCCCGCGCCGAGCACTGCGACTGCCCCGCCGGCAAGGAAGCGCCGCTCGATGGGGAGCTTGAGCCATGCCCGCCCGATCAGCGCGTTGGGCACGAACAGCAGGCCAAAGATCACCGCGACCAGCCCGCTCGTGATGTAATGTTCCGACTGATAGACGAGGTTGAAGTTGAGGCAGAACAGGCTGACGCCGATAAGCGAGGCCAGCCCCAGCGTGCGGGCGCCCTCCAGCCGTTCGCGACGCGCGAGCGCAATGAGCAGCATCACCACGCTGGCGAGGATGAAGCGGTAGGCGACCGACCAGGCGGGCGGGACGCCGTTCAGCTGATCGCGGATGACGATCCAGGTCGACCCCCAGATCAGCGTCACGATGATGAAGGGGATCAGCACCCCCGGCTCGGTCAGGCGGCGCGGGGCGTTCACAGCGCGGCGATGGCCCGCGCCAAGGGCTCGACGTCGGCGGCGGTGTGCTGCCAGCTCGTCACCAGCCGCGCCGCGCCCACGCCCCAGTCGTAGAAGTCGTAGCCGAGCCCGCGCAGCGACGCGGCTTCGTCTGCGGAGAGGCCGAGGAAGATCTCGTTCGCCTCGACAGGGTGCATCAGCCGCGTCCCCGCGGCCTCGCCCAACGTCGCCGCTGCGGCGTTGGCGGCGCGGGCGTTGTCGAGCCACAACCCCCCTTCGACCATCGCGATCAACTGCGCGGCGAGGAAGCGGCCCTTGCTCTGCAGGTGCCCCGAACGCTTGCGCAGCTCGAGCACGCCCGCCGGCGCGTCGCCGAAGAACAGCAGCGCCTCGGCGTTCATCGCGCCGTTCTTGACGCAGCCGAACGACAGCGCGTCGACCCCCGCGCGCCATGTCACGTCGGCTGGCGATGCGCCGGTGAACGCGACCGCATTGGCGAAGCGCGCGCCGTCCATGTGCAGCTTGAGGCCGTGGCGTCGCGCCGCCTTACCCACCGCAGCGACCTCGTCCGCGCGCCAGCTGAGGCCATATTCGCTGGCGTTGGTGATACTGACCATCGCCGGCTGCACCTGGTGCACGTCGCGGCGGATGCGCGCCATCGCCTCGTCGATCGCGGCGGCGTCGATCTTGGCGCCGTCGCCGTCGAGCAGCATCAGTTTTGCACCGCCCGAAAACATCGCCGGCGCGCCGCATTCGTCGACCTCGATGTGCGCCTCGCGGTGGCAGAGCACGCCCTGCCACGGCCGCGTCCAGGCGGCGATGGCGAGGCTGTTGGCGGCGGTACCGGTCGCCACCCACAGCGCCGTCACGCGCGTCTCGAACAGGTTGGAGAACAGCGCGTCGAGCCGCTGCGACCACGCATCGCCATCATAGGCCGTGTCGACGGTGTTGGCGCGCGCCAGCGCCTCCATCACTGAGGGGTGCACCGGGGCGGCATTGTCGGAGAAAAAGCGGATCGGGGCGGGGCTGCTCATCGCTCGCGCCCATGCCCGCCGCCCGCCGCGCTGTCGACCCGTCAGGGCACCAGCAGCGTCAGGATGAAGGTCGCGAACAGCGCGAGGTGGACCGCGCCCTGCATGATCGTCGTCTGCCCGCGCGACAGCGTCTGGGTGGTGACGAGCAGCGTCAACACCAGCAGCACCGTGGACTTTGCATCGACCCCGAGTTCAAGCTGCCAGCCCATCGCAATCGCCAGCACGGCGACGGTCGGGATGGTGAGGCCGATGGTCGCGAGCGCCGAGCCGAGCGCGAGGTTGAGGCTGGTCTGCAACCGGTTGCGGCGGGCGTTGCGCACCGCCGCGATCCCTTCAGGCAGCAGCACCAGCCCGGCGATGACGACACCCACCACCGCGCGCGGCAGGCCGGCAGCGGCGACCGCGCCCTCGATCACCGGCGACAATGCCTTTGCCAGCAGCACCACTGCGACCAGGCACAGGACTAAGAGGCCCAGGCTTTGGAGCGCGGTTCGGCGGCTGACGAGGAAATGCCCATCGGACGGGTCCACGCCCTCCGCTTTGTCGGGATCGTCGAGGAAATATTCGCGGTGCCGGACCGTCTGCACGAACACAAAGGTGAGGTAGAGCACCAGCGACACGGCGCCGGCAAAGCCCAACTGCACGTCCGACAGCCGCGGGCCGACCGCGCTCGTGAGATAATTGGGGAGGATCAGCGTGCACACCGCCAGCACGGTCAGCGTCGGCACTGCGGCGGCGACGCCGCTGCGCTTGAACGCCTGCACATGATGCTGCGCGCCGCCGACGAGCAGGCACGCGCCGATCACCGCGCCCAGAATGATCATGATCGCCGCCATCACCGTGTCGCGCGGCAAAGACATCGCGCCCGCGCCCCCGGCCTGCATGATGCTGACCATCAGCCCGACCTCGATCACCGTGACCGCAACGGCGAGGACGAGCGTTCCGAACGGTTCGCCGACGCGCAGCGCGACGACTTCGGCATGATGCACCGCCGCCAGCACAGCGCCGATCAGCGCGACCGCGCCGAGCGTCAGGATGATGAAGTTGCCGTAGAACAGGCTCATCAGCAGCCACGCCGCCGCCGCGACGACCGGCGCGATGGTCGACCAGTCGGTCAGCCGGATGCGCGTCGCGCTCGCCATCAGCCCTGCGCCAGCGCGTTGATCGTGAAGGCGACGACGCCGATGTTGAACAGGAACGCCGCGCCGGCATGAATCAACGTGGTGCGGCGCATCTTGCGCGACGTGATCTCGATGTCGGAGGTCTGGAACGTCATGCCGAGGGTAAAAGCATAATAGGCGAAGTCGGCATAGTCGGGGGTGTCGCATTCGGGAATGTCGAGACCCTTCGCATCCTCTCCATCGTCGTCCCGCGCATAATAAAGATGCGCGTAGTGGATCGCGAAGACGAGGTTGGAGAACAACCACGCCGACAGCAGCGTGGCGATGATCAGCGCCTTGTCCCAGCCCGACGGCTTGCCCGACATTTCGATGCCAATCGCTGCCAGCACCACCGCCAAGGTGACCAGCGTGATCCCGAGCGCGAGCGGACGGCCGGCATCGTTGCGTTGCGCGTCGCGTCGCATCTCCTCCGCTTCGTCCGAAAACAGCGGCCAGGTCGACAGCACGAAGGCGAGCGCGGCGAAGCTGTAGCCGCCGAGCACCGCCGTGCCGGTCGACACCCCCGCCAGCATCAATGCGGGGATCGCCAGCGTCAGCGCGAGGAACATGCCGAAGCGCCACGGCAGGAGGCGCCCTGACTGTTGCTGCGGCTGCGAACGGTCAGCCATCGCTCGGCTCCGCCCCGTGACCCAGGCCGAGACCGAGGCCTGCGCCGCCGACCATCATCCCCGCACCGCCGCCGGCCATCATGCCGCCACCGCCACCGCCGCCACGCCCGCCGCCCCCGCGCTCACCATTGCCGCCACCGCCTCGACCGCCGCCGGGGGCGGGGCGGGTCGGGCCTTGTTGCGGGATAGCGATGTCGGCAGGCACCGGATCGAGGTCGAGCGCGTCGCGAATGAAGGCGCGCAGCGACGCCACCAGCGCCTGCGTCGGCACCGGCTCACCCGCCGCGAGCTTGGCCGCGGCGTCGGCGGCGAGTCGCACCTGCTCCTCGGTCCCGAGCAGGATGATGTCCGATAGCGCGCCTTCGACCGCATCGCGGATGCGCCGCGCGCGGTCGCTCTGCTCACCGCCCTCGGCGCGGCTGAGGTCGATCGCCGCTTCCTCGCTCGCCGCCGCCTTGCGCAGGTCGCGCAGGTGGCGTGGGTCGACCATCAGGTCGCCGGTGAAGCTGCCGCCCAACGTCTTGTAGGCGGCGATCAGCGTGCGCAGCCGTTCGTTGATCTGCCGATTGGTGCGCTCGCGCCGCTGCTGCACGGTCATCATCACCAGCAGCCGCACGCCGACGCCGAGCAGCGTGATGACGAGAAAGGTCGCGAGCGTCGTCAGCAGCCCCTGCCACGTGCTGAAGTCGATCCCGCGCATCATCGCCGCGCGCTACCGGTCGCGCCGCGCCAGCAGCTTCAGCCGCAGCGCATTGAGGCGGATGAACCCCGCCGCGTCCTTTTGATCGTAAGCGCCGGCATCGTCCTCGAACGTCACATGGCGTTCGGAATAGAGGCTGTTAAGGCTACGCCGCCCAACCACCATCGCATTGCCCTTGTAAAGTTTGAGGCGGACGGTGCCCGACACCTTTTCCTGGCTGTGATCGATCGCCGCCTGCAGCATCTCGCGTTCGGGCGCGAACCAGAACCCGTTGTAAATGAGCTCCGCATAGCGCGGCATCAGCTCGTCCTTGAGGTGCGCGGCGCCGCGGTCGAGCGTAAGCGCCTCAATCCCACGATGCGCGCGGGCGTAAATCTCACCGCCGGGCGTCTCATACATGCCGCGCGATTTCATGCCGACGAAGCGGTTTTCGACAAGGTCGAGGCGGCCGATGCCGTGCTTACGGCCGAGGTCGTTGAGCGCCGCCAGCAGCGTCGCGGGGCTCATCGCTTCCCCATTTATCGCGACGCCGTCACCGCGCTCGAAATCGATCGTGATATATTCGGGAGTGTCGGGGGCCTGCTCCGGGTCGACCGTGCGCGAGAAGACGTAGCCCGGCACCTCCTCCCACGGGTCCTCGAGCACCTTACCCTCACTCGAGGTGTGGAGGAGGTTGGCGTCGATCGAGAAGGGGCTTTCGCCGCGCTTGTCCTTGGGGACCGGGATCTGGTGCGCCTCGGCAAAGGCGATCAGCGACGAGCGCGATGTCAGGTCCCACTCACGCCACGGGGCGATGACGCGAATGTCGGGGTCGAGCGCGTAAGCGCTGAGCTCGAAACGCACCTGGTCGTTGCCCTTGCCGGTCGCGCCATGCGCCACGGCATCGGCGCCGACCTCGTGCGCGATCTCGACCAGTCGCTTGGCGATGAGCGGGCGCGCGATCGACGTGCCGAGGAGGTAATCGCCCTCATACCGGGCGTTGGCGCGCATCATCGGGAAGACGAAATCGCGCACGAACTCCTCGCGCAAATCGTCGATGTAGATGTGCTCGGACTTGATCCCAAGCAGTTCCGCCTTGGCACGCGCAGGCTCGAGTTCCTCGCCCTGGCCGAGATCGGCGGTGAATGTCACCACCTCGCAGCCATATTCGCTCTGCAGCCATTTCAGGATGACACTGGTGTCGAGCCCGCCCGAATATGCGAGCACTACGCGCTTGATTTCACTCATACCGCCGCGGGTATCAGCGGGGGGGAGGGGGTGCAAGGCGATGGGGCTGCGGTTGCGGTGTCCCTCTTGCCAAGCGCCACGCCCCCTCGCAAAGCTCCGCACCGGATACGGGACGTTCGAGAGGGACATCATGACGAAGCTCACCCGCCTGCTCGGCCTCACCACCGCCGTCGCCGGGATGGCGATGATCGGCCACGCGGCTTCGGCCGAGGAGGGGATGTGGACCTTCGACAATTTCCCCGCCGTCAAGATGCGCAGCGAATATGGCTGGGCCCCCGACCAGCCGTGGCTCGACCATGTGCGGCAGAGCGCGGTGCGGTTGACCGGCGGCTGTTCGGCGAGCTTCGTGAGCCCCGAAGGCCTGATCCTCACCAACCATCACTGCGTCATCGACTGCCTCCAGAACCTGTCGACCGCGCAGAACGACCTCGTCGCGGGCGGTTTCAATCCGGCCACGCGCGCTGAGGAGCGGCGCTGCCCCGGTCAGCAGGCGGAGGTCGTCACCTCGATCACCGACGTCACCGCGCGGGTGCGTGGGGCCATCACCTCGCTCACCGGCGAAGCGCTGGTGCGCCGCCGCGATGCCGAGATTGCCGCGATCGAGAGCGGGGAAGGCTGCACCGACCGCGCCAAGAACCGCTGCCAGGTGGTGACGCTGTTCGGCGGCGGGCAGTACAAGCTCTATCGCTACCGCAAGTACAGCGACGTCCGCATCGCCTGGGCGCCGGAGTTCCAGGCGGCGTTCTTCGGCGGCGATCCCGACAACTTCAGCTTCCCGCGTTATGCGCTCGATGCCTCGTTCCTGCGCGCATATGAGGATGGTCGCCCGGTTGCGGTGTCGAGCTTCCTCCGCTGGAACCCGCGCGCGCCGCAGCTGGGGGAGGTGACGTTCGTTGCCGGTAACCCCGGCACGACGCGCCGTGCGATCACCGAGGTCGAGCGTGCCTACCAGCGCGAGCTGCGGCTGCCGATCACGCTGATCCTCGCTTCGGAACTGCGCGGGCGCATTCTCGGCGCGACCGAGGGCAATGCGGACCGCACGCGCGAAGCGGCGGATACGCTGTTCGGCATCGAAAACAGCTTCAAGGCGCAGTCGGGCCAGCTGCGCGCGCTCAACGACCCTGAGTTCCGCGGCAATCTCACCGCCAGCGAGGCCGACCTGCGCCGCCGTGCGGCGGGGCGCGCCGGGCTCGACGAGGCCTATCGCTCGATCGACCAGGCGGTCGCCGCCAACCGCGAGCTTTACTACGAAGCGCGCTTCCTCGCCGGGCCGCAGGCGAACACGCTCTACAGCTACGCGCAGACGCTGGTTCGCGCGGCGGAGGAACGCGGCAAGCCCAACGCTGACCGGCTCCCCGAATATGGCGATAGTCGCCTGCCGCTGCTCGAAGAGCAGGTGCTGGGTCCCGTGCCGGTCTATCCCTGGCTCGAGAAGCTGACGATGGCGTTCTGGCTGTCGAAGACGCGCGAGTATCTGACCGCCGATCACCCCGACGTCCGCCGCCTGCTCGGCCGCGAGTCGCCTGAAGCGCTGGCCGAACGGCTCATTTCCGGCACGCGTCTCGCCGATCCGGCGGAGCGTCGGCGGCTGTGGGAGGGCGGCGCGGCGGCGATCGCCGCATCGAACGACCCGCTCATCATGTTCGCGCGGGCCAATGACGCGCGAGCACGCGAGGTGCGGCGCGCGCTGGAGGCTCGGGTCACGGGTCCGCTCGCCGCTGCGCAATCCGCGCTCGCGGACGCGCGCTTTGCCGCTTATGGCGACACGCTCTATCCCGATGCGACCTTCACGCTGCGCCTGAGCTACGGCAAGGTGCAGGGCTGGACCGAAAACGGCCGCGAAATACCCTATGCGACGCGCATGGGCGGTACCTTCGACCGCGCGACCGGGCAGCAGCCTTTCCTGCTCGCCCGCGGCTATGAGGCGTCGCGCAGCCGCATCGACCCCAATGCCGTTTACGACTTCGTCACCACCAACGACATCATCGGCGGCAATTCGGGCTCGCCGGTGATCGCCCGCGACGGGAGTGTCATCGGCGCCGCCTTCGACGGCAACCTCGGCAGTCTCGGCGGCGATTACGGCTACGACGGCCGCGTCAACCGGACGGTCGTCGTGTCGACGCAGGCCATTCAGGAGGCGCTGACGAAGATCTACCCCGCGCCGGGCCTGGTGCGCGAATTGGGCTCTACGCCGACCGCGCCGCGTCGCAGTCGCTGACGGAAGGGGTCAGCCGGCGAAACAGCGCGTCGGCTGACCCGTCACCCCCACCTCGGCCGCGAACAGCGATCCGCCGATGCCGTCGTCGGGAACGCCGTCGCGCGAGGTGGTGATGAAGAGCGTCTGCAGCGATTCGCCGCCAAAGGTGCAGGCGGTGACCTTTTTCGTCGGTAACTCGATGCGCCCGTCGCAGCGACCGTCCGGGCGATAGCGCCGCACCTGCGCGCCGTTGGAGTAAGCGACCCAGACGCAACCTTCGGCATCGACGGTCAGCCCATCGGGCCGCAGCCCCTCATCCCCGAAATCCACCAGCGGTCGGCGGTTGAGCAGGCTCTCGCCGTCATAATCGAACAGGTCGATCCGCATCGACGGCGTATCAATGAAATAGGCGCTGGCGCCGTCGGGGGACCAGTCGAGGCCGTTCGAGATGGTCAGGTCCGGCAACATCGGAGCCGCCTGCATGTCCGTAGAGAGGCGCCACAGGCTCGCGGCCCCGGCCTGCTTCTCATAGTGCATCGATCCGCACCAGAAGCGGCCCTGCGGGTCGCATGCGCCCTCGTTCATGCGCAGCTGCCGGTCTGCGGGCCACAGCGGCGGGAGCAGCGTGACCGACCCGTCCGCCGCCTCGAGCGCGAAGCCTCGCTCGACGCCGATGACCGCTCCGCCGCCCGTCCGAGGCCGCGTCGCGGCGACGATGGAGCCTGCCCCCTCTGGTAGGTGCGTCGCTTCGACCGCTCCGCCGTCTCGCAGCGTCAGCCAGCGACCGGCGAGCATGTCGACGAACCGAAGTCCGCCCCAGGCCGGCCACCACACCGGGCCCTCCGCATGAAATGCGATCTGATCGGTCACTCGTTGCGCGTGCATGCCCATTCAACTGCGCGCCACGACCCCTGTTCCGAGATGGACCTCCGACCTGTCCGCAGCACCGTAGGCACGCAGGAACACGTCGACCGCGAGCTGCACGTCGGCTTCGATCTCGACCGGATCGTTAGTCGCCACGCCCCACATCAAACGGTGCTGGCGCGCAGCGCAGAGGCTGATGAGCACGCGCGCCGCGCGGCGAGGGTCTTCGGGACGCAGATCGCCAAGGTCCATGTGCGTGGCGATGAAGGCGGTGAGCCCCTCCTCGATCCGTCGTGGCGCGCGCTCGTAAAAGATGCGCCCGATTTCCGGATTACGCCCGCTTTCCGCGGCGATCACCCGCCATAACGCCAGCGACTGGGGGCTGGAGATTTTGGCGAGGAACGCGCGCGAGAATTGCTGGAGGCTCTGGACCAGGTCGCCGGTGGGCTCGATGCACGCGAGGAGCTCGCCGCGGTGTTCGAGCATCGCATCGTCGAGCACGGCGGCGAACAACTCCTCCTTCGACCGGAAGTAGCTCCACAACGTCGCCTTCGACCCGCCGATACTGCCGATCAGCCCCGACATGGTGGTCGCATCGAAGCCCTTGTGGAGAAAAGATTCGCGCGCGGCGTCGATGATCGCGCGGCGGCGGTCGCGCTTACGCAGCTCGCGCTGCGTCGGTGGGAGGGCTTCGGGACACTCGGACATAACTGAACTATAGAGTACAGTTTCCACTTGACAACCGGGCGGGTCGAGCGCACCTGCCGCCGCCTGTACCGCATGGTACGGTTTTTTGCAGTGGTGTTACGGTCCAGAGCAAGATGACAGTTCGACGGTCGATCCTTTGCAGGGCAGCCTTGCTCGCCGGCGCGGCGTCGTTGCTCTCTGCGTGCGTCAGTGTGCCGGACGTCGGGCCTGCGCCATCGGTGCGCGCGCCTGCGGACTATGCGGCGACCCGGACGTTGGCAGGCACTTCGGAGGGGGCGTGGCCTGCCGAGCGCTGGTGGACCGCCTATGGCGATGCGCAGCTCGACGCGCTGATCGAGGAGGCGCTGGCGAACGCGCCCGACCTGTCCGTCGCCGCAGCGCGGGTGCGCGCGGCAGAGGCGGTTGCGCAGCAGGCGGGGGCCGCTCGACTGCCTCGGATCGATGCGACTGGCTCGGCGACGGCGACGAAGCAGAGCGAGAATAATGGCGTGCCCCCTGCCCTTGTGCCGGGCGGGATCGACGATCGCGGGCAGGTGGCGATCGACATCGGCTTCGACCTCGATCTGTGGGGGCGCAATCGCGCGGCGCTGGCGGCGGCGACGTCGCGGGCGGAGGCGGCGCGGCTCGAGCAGGCGGAGGCGCGGCTCGCGCTGTCGACCAACATCGCCGCCGCCTACGCCGACTTGGCACAGCTCCATGCGCTTCAGGACGTGCAGCGCGACGCACTGCGCATCCGCGAGCGTACGTCGGGGCTGGTCGCGCGCCGCGTCGCAGGTGGGCTGGATACGCAGGCAGAGGCGCGGCAGGCGGCGTCCGCGGTGCCCGCCGCGCGCGCCGAACTACTTGCGCTTGACGAGCAGATTGCGCTCACCCGCAACCGCATCGCGGCACTTCTCGGCAAGGGGCCGGACCGCGGGCTCGCCATCACGCGGCCGTCTCCGCGAGTTACTGCGCGGCCGCTGCCCGCCGGGGTGAGCACCGACCTCATCGGCCGCCGACCCGACGTGGCGGCGGCGCGGGCGAGGGTGGAGGCCGCAGCGCGGCAAATCGACGTCGCGCGCGCCGATTTCTACCCCTCGATCAACTTGAGCGCGATGGTCGGGTTGCAGGCATTCGGGCTCGGCAATTTGTTGAGCGGCGGATCGACCTTCCTCAACGCCGGCCCGGCGATCAGCCTGCCGATCTTTCGCGGTGGTCAGTTGCAGGGGCGCTATCGCGAAAGCCGCGCTGGCTTCGACGAAGCCGTCGCGTTTTACGATCGCGCGGTGACGGGCGCCTATGCGCAGGTCGCCAATGCCGTGACCAGCCAACGTGCATTCGCCGCGCAAGTCGATCAGCGCCGCCGTGCGCTCGCCGATGCAGAAGCCGCCTATCGGGTGGCGCAGCTGCGCTTCAATGCGGGGCTGTCGAGCTATCTCGAAGTGTTGAGCGCAGAGGACCGCGCGCTGCTGGCGCGTCGCGCGGTGGCGGATCTCGACGCGCGCGGCTTCGCGATCGACGTGGCGCTGGTCCGCGCGCTCGGCGGCGGTTTCGTCGCGCCGACCAATCCCTCTCAGTCTCAAGCGCAGGAGCAGCCCGGTGGCTGATGCCAACTCGAAATTCGACGTAGCGGCCGAGGTGGAGCCTGTCGCCCCGGCTGACGTGACGGTCGAGCCGCAGGCCAACCCCAACCGCTCGCGTCGACGCAAGCTGCTTGGCGCGATCGCTGCGACGGTGCTGATCGGCGGGGCAGGGTTCGGCGCCTATCGGGCGCTGGTTGGCAGCAACTACGTCTCGACCGACAACGCCTATGTCGGCGCCGACACCGCGCAGGTGACGCCGCAGGTGCCTGGCACTGTGGTCGAGGTGGCGGTCAACGATACGCAGAGCGTGACGCAGGGGCAGCTGCTGCTGCAGCTCGACGATCGCGATGCGCGCATCGCGCTTGCCCAGGCGGAGGCCGACCTTGCCCGCGCGCGCCGCGATTTCGGACGCGTGTCGGCGACGGGGCAGGCCCTCGCGGCGCAAGTCACCGCGCGCGATGCCGATATTGCCCGCGCCCGGGCGCAGATCGGCGCGGCGCAGGCGGCGCTCGACCGCGCCCGCATCGACCTGTCGCGGCGGCGTTCGCTCGCGTCGGCGGGGGCGGTTTCGGGGGAGGAGCTGACCTCGGCGACCAACGCCTATGAAACGGCGCGCGCAGGGGTCGAACAAGCCCGCGCCGCGCTCGCGCAGGCAAACGCCAACCGCGTGGCGGCGACCGGCGAACTCAACGCCAGCCTTGCGCTCACCAGTGGCCTCAGCGCCAGCAACAGTCCCGACGTGCTCGCTGCGCAGGCTCGGGTGAGCCAGGCGCGGCTCGAGCTTGAACGCACTGTGGTGCGCGCGCCGATCGCGGGCGTCGTCGCTGGGCGGACGGTCCAGCCGGGCCAGCGCGTCGCGCCCGGCTCCCCCGTGATGCGCATCGTGCCCGTGGGGCAGGTGTTCGTCGACGCGAACTTCAAGGAAGGGCAGCTCGGCCGAGTGCGCCCGGGACAGCTAGTGGAACTCACCTCCGACCTCTACGGCGAGGATGTCGTCTATCACGGGCGCGTCGTCGGCTTTTCCGGGGGGACCGGCTCGGCCTTCGCGGTGATTCCGGCGCAGAACGCGACCGGCAATTGGATCAAGGTGGTGCAGCGCCTGCCGGTGCGCGTGGCGCTCGACCCGCGCGAACTCGCGCAGCACCCGCTGCGCGTGGGACTGTCGATGCGCGCGCAAATCCGGGTGGGCGACTGAGCTGATGGCCGGGCAGGCGGAGGGGTTCGCGCCGCTCACCGGCGCGCGGCTGGTGCTGGCCGGCGCGGTGCTGGCGCTGACCAACTTCATGGTCGTGCTCGATACGACCATCGCCAATGTCTCGGTGCCCCACATCGCGGGTTCGCTCGCCATTTCGCCGAGCCAAGGCACGTGGATCATCACCTCCTATGCGGTGGCGGAGGCGATCTGCGTGCCGCTCACCGGCTGGCTGGCGAGCCGCTTTGGCACGGTGCGGACATTCGTGTTCGGCGTCCTCGGCTTCGGCATTTTCTCGGTGCTGTGCGGCATGTCGCACACGCTCACCATGCTGGTCATCTGCCGGATCGGCCAGGGGCTGTGCGGCGGGCCGCTGATGCCGCTCAGTCAGACGCTGCTGTTTCGGATATTCCCACCACATCAGCGCGCGCAGGCGATGGGGCTGTGGGCGATGACGACGGTCGTCGCGCCCATCCTCGGGCCGATTCTGGGCGGCACGATCTCCGACAACTGGTCGTGGCACTGGATCTTCTTCATCAACGTGCCGGTGGTCGCGCTGTGCGCGTTCGGTGCGTCGCGCATCCTCGCGCCAGCAGAAACCCCGGTCGAGCGCGCCGGCGTCGACGGCATCGGGCTCTCGATCCTCGTGCTGTGGGTCGGTGCATTGCAGCTGATGCTCGATCTCGGACGCGAGCATGACTGGTTCGCCGACCCGCTGATCGTCACGCTGGCGGTGACCGCGGCGATCGGCTTCGCGGTGTTCCTCGTGTGGGAGCTGACCGAGCGACGTCCGATCGTGGACCTGCGAGTGTTCCGGCACCGCGGCTTCACCTTTGCGACGCTGGCGTTGTCGATGTCCTTCGCGGCCTTCTTTGCGACAGTGGTGATCATCCCGCAGTGGCTCCAGGTCAGCATGGGCTACACCGCGACCTATGCGGGCTATGTCACCGCGATGACCGGAGTTGCGGCGGTCGTCGTCTCCCCCATCGCCGCGCGGCTGGTCACCAAGGTCGATCCCCGCCTGCTGGTCTGCGGCGGGGTGCTGTGGCTGGCGCTGGTATCGCTGCTGCGCACGCAGTGGACGAGCGGCGCCGGGTTCTGGGACCTCGCCATGCCGCAGCTGCTGCAAGGCTTTGGCATGCCGTTCTTCTTCATCCCGCTGACGACCATCGCGCTGGGTGCGGTCGAGCCCGAAGAAACCGCCTCCGCCGCCGGGGTGATGAGCTTCATGCGCACCGTGGCGGGCGCCATCGGGACGACCGTCGCGGTCAGCATGTGGGACGATCAGGCGCGCGTCGCTCGCAGTGAGATGGCCTCGCGGCTCAATCCCGACGACGTTTCGAACGCGCTCCAGGCGAGCGGTTTCTCGCTCGACCAGATCCGGCTGGTGATCGAGCGGCTGGTCAACACCGAAGCGTTCGCGGTGGCGACCAACCACGTGTTCTTCGGCACCGCCGTGGTGTTCGCGTTGGCGGCGTCGATGATCTGGCTCGCCCCTCGCCCCAAGCGTGTGGCGGGGCCGGGCGCCGCTCACTGAGCTCCGGCCAAGGCTAGCCCTCGGCAAAGCTCCACGGTGTCGAACCGCGATAGCTGTCGTCGGGCAGCAGCGCGCGACCGAGCGGTGGATACGCGCGCGCCGGGCATTGCGTGCGGTCGCACAGGCGACAGGTTATACCGATCGGGGTCGGCCGCTCAGGGTCGGGCGCGCCTTCGCCGCGAGTGTAGATCAGCCGGTGCGCCTCGTTCGCCGCCGTGCCGAGTGCCACCACCCTCTCTACGAAGGGCGCGCCGTGGCGCCCCCCACCCGACGTGACCGTCCGCGCAATCGAGAAGAAGCGCTTGCCGTCGGGCAGCTCGAGCCATTGCGTTAGGATGCGGCGCGGCTCGCGAAAGGCGGCATGGACGTTCCAAAGCGGGCACGCCCCCCCGTGTCGCGCGAACGGGAAGCCTGCGCCGTCGAGCCGCTTGGAGACGTTGCCGGCAATGTCGACGCGCAGGAAGAAGAACGGGACGTGCGTCGCGCCGGGCTTCTGCAGCGTGGTCAGCCGATGCGCCACCTGCTCGAAGCTCGCCCCCCAGCGCCGCGCGAGCCGCTCGAGGTCGTAGCTCGACGCTTCGGCATCGCGCGCGAATGCCGCGTAGGGGAGGCGGAGCGCCGCCGCCGCATAGCCGCCGAGCGCGCGGCGGATCAGCACGCGCGCCTCCTCGCCCAGCATCTCGGTGCCGCGCATCGCCGCTTCGATCGGCCCCTTGAGCGCCAGCCAGGCGAGTTGCAGCGCGACCTGAAAGCGATGCGATGCGCCATCCAACGTCTCGTCGATCCACAGCTCTTCGCGGTGGCGGTCGTAGCGGCGCTGGGCGCCCATCATCACGTCGGGGGGCAGCGTGCGCACGCGGATCTCGAACCGCTGCGTGAGATAGGCCTCCATCCCGCCCGCCGCCTCCACCCGCGCGCCCAGTTCCTCCGCCGCCTCGTCGAGCGCGGGGAAGCAGTTGCGGCGTGCGGCGATGAAATGCTGCGCCTGCGCCACGGGATCGCGCGCGGCGATCTCCCCCAGACCGGCTTCCGCGTTGGCGAGTGCGAGCGTGCGTTCGCCGAGCGCGGCGTGCAGCCGGACCATCGCCTCGGTGATGCCCGGGTAGTTCGCCGCAACGTCACGCAGCTCGATCGTCGGCACGTCGACCTCACCCAGCAGCGGGTCGCGCAGCACGGTGGCGAGCCGCGTCTCGTCATCCTCCGCCCCCCCGCTCGCGAGCGCGCTGAGGTCGAGGCGATAGGTCGCCGCCAGCCGCAGCAGCAGATCGGCGGTGACTGGGCGCTGGTTGCGCTCGATCAGCGCGACATAAGGCGCCGATATGCCGAGGTCTGCGGCGAGTTGCGCCTGCGTCAAACCGAGCTCACGCCGCAGACGCTTGACCCTCGGACCAAGATAGGTGGCCTTCTTCACACAGGCATTACAACTTTACCGGGACGCTTTGTAAAGTGTGACAAGGCGACACCGTTCGCGGTCGATCGCGCAGGGCCTCGCGCACATTGTCCCCGCAACAGCGGACGGAGATGACGATGAGCTATCGAGTGCAGGTGGATGCGGCCCAGCGGACGGTTGGCGGCGCAGGTGCGCCATGGGCGGCGATCGATGCCAGTGCGGTAGCGCGGATGCGGTTGCAAAACCGCTTTCGCACCGGGCTCGACATCGCGCGCTACACCGCCGCGATCATGCGCGAGGATATGGCAGCCTATGATGCGGACCCGGCCAACTACACGCAGTCGCTCGGCTGCTGGCACGGGTTCATCGGTCAGCAAAAGCTGATCGCGATCAAGAAGCATTTCGGCACCACCAAGCGCCGTTACCTCTATCTTTCGGGTTGGATGATCGCCGCGCTGCGCAGCGAATTCGGCCCGCTGCCCGACCAGTCGATGCATGAAAAGACCAGCGTCCCGGCGCTGATCGAAGAGCTCTATACCTTCCTGCGCCAGGCCGACGCGCGTGAGCTGGGCGGGCTGTTCCGCGAGCTCGACGCGGCACAGGCCGCGGGGGACGAGGTCAAGGCTCGCTCGCTTCAGCAAGCAATCGACAGCCATGAAACGCACGTCGTGCCGATCATCGCCGACATTGACGCCGGGTTCGGCAATGCCGAGGCGACCTACCTCCTCGCCAAGAAGATGATCGAGGCGGGCGCCTGTGCGATCCAGGTCGAAAATCAGGTCAGCGACGAAAAGCAATGCGGCCACCAGGACGGCAAGGTGACCGTCCCGCACGAGGACTTCCTCGCGAAAATCCGGGCCATTCGCTACGCGTTCATGGAGTTGGGGGTCGAGGACGGCGTGATCGTCGCGCGCACCGACAGCCTCGGCGCGGGCCTCACCAAGCAGATTGCCGTTGTGCGCGAGAAGGGCGACCTCGGCGATCAGTACAACAGCTTCCTCGATGTCGAGCCGGTCGACGCCGCGAACTTAGTCCACGGGGATGTGCTGATGGCGCGCGACGGTGCGCTGGTCCGGCCCAAGCGGCTCCCGTCCAACCTTTACCAATTCCGCGCAGGGACCGGCGAGGACCGCTGCGTGCTCGACTGCATCACCTCGCTCCAGCACGGCGCTGACCTGCTCTGGATCGAGACCGAAAAGCCGCATGTCGAGCAGATCGCGGGCATGGTCGACCGCATCCGCGAGGTCATTCCCAACGCAAAGCTCGTCTACAACAACAGCCCCAGCTTCAACTGGACGCTCAACTTCCGCCAGCAGGTGTACGATGCCTGGGCGGCGGAAGGTCGCGACCTCGCCGCCTATGATCGCGCCAAGCTGATGGGCGTCGACTACGACGGCACCGAACTTGCCGAGGAGGCTGACGCGCGCATCCGCAGCTTCCAGCGCGATGCCGCCAAGCGGGCGGGCATCTTCCACCACCTCATCACGCTGCCGACCTATCACACCGCCGCGCTGTCGACCGACAATCTCGCACGCGATTACTTCGGTGAGGAGGGGATGCTCGGCTACGTCAAGAAGGTGCAGCGCGAGGAGATTCGCCAAGGCATCGCCTGCGTCCGGCACCAGAATATGGCCGGCTCCGACATCGGCGACGACCACAAGGAATATTTCGCCGGGGAAGCCGCGCTGAAGGCAGGCGGCAAGGATAACACCATGAACCAGTTCGCGGCGTAGCGATCATTTCGTTTTCCGTCGCCCAGCCGGGCGAAGAACTCACCTTCATCGTCGCTCCGGGTCAGGTTCGGGGCGACGATTTGTTTGAAGCGGCCGCGACGTCTTGGAGCAGTTCCAAGACGTCGAACGGGTTCGCCAGCGCCCCGCTGGCCAGTGGGGCGGACGTAACTGTCGTTACGCCCCTCCGCCCCGCGCGATCCAGCGGTTGATCTTGGCTTCGAGAACCGGAAGCGGCAGGCCGCCGGTTCCGAGCACCTGCTGGTGGAAATCGCGGATGTCGAAGCGCGATCCGAGCTCGCTTTCCGCCTTGCGCCGCAGCCGCTGGATGGTCAGCGCGCCGATCTTGTAGGCAAGCGCCTGGCCCGGAATGGCGATGTAGCGTTCGACCTCCGCCGTGGCGTCGGTCCGGCCCATGTCGCTGTTGGCGAGCATGTAGTCGATCGCCTGCTCGCGCGTCCAACCCTTGGAATGGAGGCCCGTGTCGACCACCAGACGCATCGCGCGCAGCATTTCGTCCGACAGCGTGCCGAAGCGCTGATAGGGGTCGGTGTAGAGCCCCATCTCATACCCCAGCGTCTCGGCGTAGAGTGCCCAGCCTTCGACATAGGCGGTGTTGCCGCCGAAACGCATGAAGTTGGGGAGCGCGGTATTCTCCTGCGCCAAGCTGATCTGGAAGTGGTGCCCCGGGGCCCCTTCGTGCAGATACAGCGTCGTCATCCCCGGCGTCGTCCGGCTGGGGAGGTCGTAGGCGTTGAAGTAGAAAATGCCCGGCCGCGAACCGTCGGGGGTGCCGCTGTCGTAGCTGCCACCCGCCTCGAACCGCTCGCGGAAGGGTTCGTAAGGACGGATTTCGAGCGCCGAGCGAGGCACCTGCCGGAAGTAGCGCGGGACGAGCGCGTCGACGCGGCGACCAATGTCGACATATCCCTGCGTCAGCGCCTCCCGCGTCGCCATCTTGAAGCGCGGATCGGTGCGCAGATGTTCGAAGAAGGCGGGCAGGTCGCCCTGGAAGTTCACCTCGCGACGGACCTTGTCCATCTCGCCGCGGATGCGCGCCACTTCGCTGAGGCCGAGATTGTGGATCTCGTCCGCGCTCATGGCGAGCGTGGTCGAGCTGCGGATACGCTCGGCGTAGGTCTGCGGCCCACCGCGCATGGTCGATAGCCCGACCGTCGGACGTGCGCGCGGCAGATATTCATCGTTGAGGAAAGTCCGCAGGCGGCGCAGCGCGGGGAATATGTCCCGGTTGAGGCTGGCGCGCAGCTTGGCTGTTTCCTCCTGCTTCTGCCCCGCCGTGAAGCTGTCGGGGAACATCTTGGTCGGGCCCCAGTAGGGTGAATCCTCGAGCGGCTGGGCGAGCTGGGTGTCGAGCTGGCTCACCATGTTGCGGACGGTCAGCTGCGATTCGACCACGCCCGAGCGCAGACCCTGCCGCATGCGGCCGATGATCTGGTCGATCAGGCTAGAAAATTCGGCGTGTCGCGACAGGTTGTTGGCGTAGTCCTGCGCGGTTTTGAACGGCGCACCCCCGCGCCCGCTCGCCAGCGTCGCGTAGCCGGTGTGGAGGCCGTAGAAATGGTTGATCGGCCGCACGACGCTATAGGGCAGCAGGTCGGGGCCGAGCTGGCGCAGCGTCTCTTCGCGCTCATAGGCGAAGACGTCGTAGGCGATCTGATCGGTTTCGTTGAGCGAGGCGCGGTCGATGCGGCGCAGCGCGGCGAGTTCCTGCTGCGCGGCGCGGCGTTCCGCGTCGTTGTGCGCGTCGCTCAGCGGGTCGCCCATTGTCGCGCCAAAGCGCGGGTCGCCGCGATACAGCCCGGCCATTGGATTGCGGTGGAGCATGGCTTCATCGCTTGCCGCAAACAGAGCGAACAAGCGGTCGTGCGGGGCTTGCGACGTTGCTGCAGGCGCACCGGTCGCAGATGTCGTTGCGACCGGGCCGGTCATGGAAACGCAGCCCCCCAGCAGCGCGACGGCGGGCAGGGCGGCGTGGATAAAGCGCAGACGCATCGACGATCCTCGTGACTTAGCCGCAAACGTGGCCGGAGTGCGTCGAGGTCTAGTCGATCAGCGGGCTTTGGGAAGCGGCAATGATGGTTTCACGCCGAGCGGTTTCGAGAGTTGACCGCTACGGCACGAGCAGGCGGGGCACCCCGCCATCGCCGGGGCGCCCCTCATGCTCCTAATCACCCGGCGACCGGAGTGCCGCCATTGGGGTGAAGCATCTGTCCCGTCATATAGCTTGAATCGTCGCAGGCGAGGAACAGGAAGCAGGGGGCGACTTCGTTGGGTTCGCCCGGCCGCTTCATCGGCGTGTCCTCCCCAAAGGTTTCGACCTTTTCCGCATCGGCGCCGCCCATCGGATTGAGCGGCGTCCAAATTGGCCCCGGCGCAACGCCGTTCACGCGAATGCCCTTTTCGGCGAGGTTCGCCGCGAGCGAACGAGTGAAGGCTGCAATCGCGCCCTTGGTGGCGCTGTAGTCGAGGAGGTTCTCCGACCCGCGGAAGCTGGTCACCGAGCCGCAATTGACGATCGCCGCGCCCGCCTGGAGATGCGGCATCGCCGCTTGCACCAGATAGAACATACCAAAGATATTGGTGCGGAAGGTCCCGACCAGTTGCTCGTCGCTGATTTCGCGAATGTCCTCCGCCGGATGCTGTTCACCCGCATTGTTGACCAGCACGTCGAGCCGGCCCCAGCGCTTGGTGACCGCTTTCACGAGCTTGGCGCACGCCTTGGCATCGCCGACGTCGGCCTGCATAGCGACGCCTTCGCTCCCCTCAGCCTCGACGATGCGGACGGTCTCGTCAGCGTCAGCGCTTTGCGTGTGGTAGACGACAGCGACCTTTGCGCCCTCACGCGCGTAAAGTGCTGCGACCGCGCGGCCAATACCGCTATCGCCGCCGGTGACGATCGCGACCTTGCCCGCGAGCCGCCCCGACCCCGGGTAACGCGGTTCCCACTTGGGCTGACGGGCCATGCTGGCTTCGGGGCCCGTGCTCGATCCCTTGGGCCCGCCCTTGCGGCGGAGCTTATCGGCGTCGGCCTTCTTGCCTGCCTTTTCCTCGCTGGTCTCACCCACCTTGCCGGCGCGGGGAGCCGCGTCCTTTGCTTTCGAGCTCTTGCCTGCGGTCGACGGCTTTGCCTCCGCCCCGCTCTTGTCCTTCGCCATCGCTGCCTCCGAATATGTGTCGTGAAGGGGAGCGCGGCAGCGGCGTGGGGGTTCCGCCCCTTGCGCACAAAAGCGGTTGGGTTCACCGTTTTCGAAGATGACGGACCTCACCCCGATGCTCGAAGCCGACCGCGGACAGGATGCCGTGGCGATCCTGATCACCGACAAGGCGGGGTTCGACACCTGGCGAGCGACGCTCACCCCCCGCCAGCGCGCGAGCGTCGAGGCGCAGGGGCTGAAGGCGGAGGGCTACGCCCACGCCATCGTCCCCGACGACACGGGCGAGAGGTGGAGCGTCGTCGCGGTCGTCACCAATGCCGCCAAGCTATCGAGCTGGTGCCTGTCAAAGCTGCCCCGCGCCCTCCCGCCCGGGCGCTACCGGCTCACCGCGGGCGCATCGCCGGGGGCGGCGATGTTCGGCTGGCTCACCGCGCAGCATCGCTTCAACCGCTATCGCAAGCCCAAGGCGGGGGAAGCGGAGAGACCGCGCATCCTCGTCACGCCCGACGTCGCGCGGATCGAGGAGGTGCAGCGGGAGGCGGCGGCGGTGCTGATGGTCCGCGACCTCGTCGATACTCCCGCCAGCGACTGCGGGCCGGAGGAGATCGAGGCGGCGGCGCGCTCGCTCGGCCTCGCGTACCGGGCGCAGGTCGATGTGCTGCGCGGTGAGGCGCTGGAACGCGAAGCGCCGATGATCGCCGCTGTGGGGAGGGCGGCCGCGCGCGAGCGGGCACCGCGCCTCGTCGAGCTCAACTGGGGAAAGGACACGCACCCGCGCGTGGCGCTGGTGGGGAAGGGCGTCACCTTCGACACCGGCGGGCTCGACCTCAAGCCAGCCGCGGCGATGGGGTTGATGAAGAAGGACATGGGGGGAGCTGCGCATGCGCTGGCGCTCGCTCGGCTGGTGATGGAGGCGCGGCTGCCGGTGCGGCTTCACCTTCTCCTCCCCCTGGCGGAGAATGCCGTCGGCGGCGCGGCCATGCGGCCGGGTGACGTGCTCACCAGCGCCAAGGGCACGACGGTCGAGGTCGACAATACCGATGCCGAGGGGCGGCTGATCCTCGCCGACGCGATCACGCGCGCCTGCGCTGGTCGACCCGAGCTGCTGATCGACTTTGCAACGCTCACCGGCGCGGCTCGGGTGGCGCTCGGTCCCGATCTGCCGCCGCTCTTCGCCAACGATGACACGCTGGCGGAGGCGCTGCTGGCGGCGGGAAGCGAGCGTGACGATCCGCTGTGGCGCATGCCGCTGTGGGAGGGATATCGCGACATGCTCAAGGCGCAGGTTGCGGACATCACCAACTCCCCCTCGGGCGCCTTTGCGGGTGCGGTGACGGCGGCGCTGTTCCTTCAGCATTTCGTGGAAGAAGGCGTGGCCTGGGCGCACGTCGACACCTTTGCGTGGAACCCGAACGACCGGCCAGGTCGGCCCAAGGGAGGCGCCGCGCTGGGCTTGCGCGCGGCCTGGGGGATGCTCAGCGCGCGCTACCCGCGCTGACGCAACCGCATCCCCAACGCCGCGTTAAGACTGTGCTCAACGGGGAGGGCGCATGCACCGGCAGGTTGCCGAGGAGGATGAAGGCTTCGGGGCGATGAACAATGTGTCGTGGATGCGTGCGGTCGTGCGGATCATTCGATCCGATTTGCCTGACCTGACCAACCGCCAGCTCGGCATCATGCTGAGCGTGGCGCTGACCGCCGGCCCCCACACCGTCCGCGGCCTTGCCGAGCGCCTTGGCGTCTCCAAACCCGTTGTGACCCGCGCCTTGAACAAGCTCGCTGCGCTGGGCTATCTCACCCGCCACCGCGATCGGGAGGACGGGCGAAATGTGCTCGTGGAGATGACGCAGGCGGGGAGGGTATTTCTTGAACGGTTCAATCAGCTCATCGGTGGCGAGCCAGCCGTCGCCCGCGCCGTCTGAGCCTGCGCCCGAACGCCGTCGTTACAGCCTTTCCGGACCCTCCCGCGATTACGACCCCACCCGTCAGGCGATCCGTCCCGACCTCGCCGACATCGCGGAGGCACACCATCATTTCGCGCCGCACTACGCCAAGCCGCTTGCTTTCGAGGTTATTTCGCCGACGCGGTTGACCAGCGAGCGCGGCGATGCCGGCGTGTTGGTCGCCGAACTGGCGCCGGGCGACTGCGTCATGGTGCTCGACGTCACAGGCGGGTGCTGCTGGGGCTATGACTATGAAAAGCACCGCGTCGGCTATGTCCCGCGGTCCGCATTGGCGCCACGCGAGCTGAACCAGTCCGACAATTGCGCATGACCGCGCGGGTCTTTATCGACGGCGCGGTCGGAACGACGGGGCTCGACATTGTCGAGCGCCTGACGGGTCGATCCGACATAAGGCTGATCTCGCTCGACGAGGATCGGCGCAAGGACACGTTGGCGCGGGCCGAGGCGATGCGATCGGCGGATGTCACGATCCTCTGCCTCCCCGACGATGCGGCACGCGAAGCGGTCGACCTTGCGGCGGGTGGCGACACGCGGTTGATCGACGCATCGAGCGCGCATCGCGTCGATCCCGCGTGGACCTACGGTTTCGCCGAGTTGCGCGAGGGCCAACGCGAAGCGATCGCGCAGGCGGGGCGGGTCACCAATCCGGGCTGCTATGCGCTGGGCTTCGTGGCGCTGGTCGCCCCTCTGGTCGCTGCCCGGTTGGTGCCGGCCGACCTGCCGCTCTCCTGTCACGCGGTGTCGGGCTATTCGGGCGGAGGCAAGGCGCTGATCGCGCGCTTCGAGGCGGATCGTGGGATCGCCTGGCGCGGCTATGGTTTTGGGGTCGACCACAAGCACCTCCCCGAAATGCGCGAGCGTGCGGGGCTGACCCACGCCCCGCTGTTCGCGCCGGCGGTCGTTCCGGCGCATCGGGGCATGGTGGTGGAGGTGCCGCTGCTGCGCGATGCAGACCCCCGCATCGCCCCCGCCGAGGAGCTGCTCGCCGCGTGGTGCGCCCATTATGCGGGAACGGCCACGGTGCGGGTGAGCGGGCTTGTCGAGGAGGGGGAGTTGCTGCTGCGCACCGATGCGCCGCCAACCGATCGCATCGACCTCGCGCTGTTCGCATCTCAGGACGGGCGCCAGGTGCGGTTGGTCGCCAGGCTCGACAATCTCGGCAAGGGTGCGGGCGGCAGCTGCGTTCAGAACCTCAACCTGATGATCGGCGCGGAGGAGACTGCGGGGCTGCGGCTCTGACAATCCGTTCATTCAGTGGCGCGACAGTTGACGTCACATAGCGTTCCGACTCGAACCGGTCCGATTGGCGCCGGCGTGGGAAGTGACGACGATGAAAACTCGCTGGATGATCGCGGCGCTCGCTGCCGCCACTGTGCTGACCCCTGTCGCTGCCGCAGCGCAGGATGCGGAGCGTGCCGAGCGGCCTCAACATGAGGAGCGTGCGCGGGAGGGTCGCGGATGGATGCGGTCCGCTCCCGACGCCTCTGCGCGCCCCGAATGGGCTGGGCGAGAGCGGGGCGTGCCCCAGCAGCGCGGCGATGCCGATCGCGCGCAGCGCTGGCGCGGCGGCGACGTTCCTCCGATCACACAAGCGCCGCCTCCTCCGCAGGCGCAGCGCGAGCGGCCCGGCTGGACCGGTGGCGCTTGGCGCGACGGCAGCGCGGCTCGCCACAACCCCGGCGCGGGCCCTGAAGCACGCGACTGGGCCGCGGGGCGCCGCGACGGCCGCGCTGACTGGCGCTCATCCCAGCCGGTCGAGGCCGGGCGCACTGGCGGTGCCTACGCCTATCGCCGTGGCGAGGATGCGCGCGGTAACGAGCGACGCGGCGATGACAGCAGCTGGCGGCGCGACGGGCGCTATGGCTCCTATGGGACCTACGGCTCGAACAGCGCTTATCGCTACGGGTCGCGCTATGGTTCGGGCTATGAACCGAGCTACGGCGCGGCGTGGAGCCGGGATTGGCGCGGGGATCGCCGTTACGACTGGCAGGGCTACCGCCAGCGCTATTCCACCCTCTACCGCATGCCGCGTTATTACGCGCCCTATAGTGGCTGGGGGTATCGGCGGCTGTCGATCGGAATCACGCTCGGCTCGGGCTTCTGGGGCGATCGCTACGCCATCAGCGATCCCGGGTATTACCGCCTGCCGCAAGCCTACGGCCCCTATCGCTGGGTCCGCTATTGGGACGATGCGCTGCTGATCGACCTGCGCACCGGCCGCGTGGTCGACGTGGTCTACGGCATCTTTTGGTAACTTGAAGCGACACTGACCCCTCCTGATGGGGCGGCACGGAAGCGGTGCCGCCCCTCTTTTTTCGTCTTGCGCGGGCAGCCCTGCCGCCGCACTCTCCCATGGGTTCGAGCGGAGGGGAAAGCGATCATGCGGTCGAAATGGTGGAGCGCGGTCGGCGCGATGGCGCTGGCCTGCGCGTCTGGTGCGGCTCAGGCAGAGACGGTTGTCGTGCACGCGGGTCGCATCATTGCGGATGCGGAGGCGGCGCCGCTCGGGCCGTCGACAATCACGGTGACCGACGGCCGCATCACCTCGATCGCGAGCGGGTTTCAGCCCGCCCCGGAAGGCGCGCGGGTCATCGACCAGCGCACGCGCACGGTGCTGCCGGGGCTGATCGACCTCCACGTCCACCTCACTGGCGATCCGTCGGGCGAGTTCTGGCGGGAGGCGGTCGATCCCGACGAATGGGGCGTGGTGCTGGGCGTGCGCAACGCGATGCGCACGTTGCGCGCAGGATTCACCACCGTGCGCGAGGCGGGCTCGGCGCGGCAGACCGCGTTCGTGCTGCGCCGCGGGATTGATGGCGGGGTGCTGAGCGGGCCGCGCATCATCGCCGCAGGCCCTGCGCTGTCGATCATCGGCGGGCATGGCGACGTGTCGGGCTTCCGCGAGGATGTCATCCACGCGCTGTCGAGCGGCTTCACGTGCACCGGCGCCGTTGAGTGCGCGTCGCGGGTGCGTGAGGCATCGCGCGCGGGCTCCGATGTGATCAAGGTCACCGTCACCGGCGGCGTGCTGTCCCAGCAGGGCCGCGGGCTCGAGGCGCACTTCACTCCCGAAGAACTGTCGAGCATCGTCACCACCGCGCACAGTCTTGGACTGCGCGTGATGGGCCATGCGCATGGCGCGCGCGGCATCGAAGCCGCGGCGCGCGCAGGCTTCGACACCATCGACCACGGCACCTTCCTCGACGACGCGGGCGCGCGAGAGATGCGCACGCGGGGCAGCTACCTCGTGCCGACGCTGCGCGCACTTACGCAGGTGCGCAGCGGTCTGGGGCGCAACGTCTACACCCCGACGGTCGAGGCGAAGATCCGCGAGACGCTGCAGTATCTCGGTCGCAACGTGCAGGCCGCGCGGCGTAACGGGGTGCCTGTGGCGTTCGGCACCGACGCCGGCGTATTTCCGCACGGCGAGAACGGGCAGGAGTTCCAGCTGCTCGTCGACGCCGGAATGAGCCCGCGCGAGGCGCTGGTTAGCGCCACCACCACCGCCGCCCGTGCACTCGGGATGGAGCGCGAGATTGGCAAGCTCGCCCCCGGAATGTCGGGCGACATGATCGCAGTTGACGGCGACCCGCTCACCGACGCGCGAGTGCTCGAACGCGTGCAATGGGTCATGGCCCGCGGCCGCACCCCCGATTTAAGCGCGGTGCGGTAAGTATAGGCGGCCCCTCCTTTAACGATGAGGTGGGGTGCGGTTGGATCGCGTATCGGGCTGGGCACCGTCCTGATCCCGCCACGGGCGACGATTTCACCCCGCTCCGGCAGAGGCTGGAGCACGTGTGGGTGGCGCGACCCGCCTACGCCAGCGCCGGCTCACGCCCCGCCGGCGCGCGCACCGGGACGTGCCGCACCGCTCCCGCGCCCGCGCGGTGGAAGCGCAGTACGCCGTCGTTGAGCGGCCCCTTGGTCAACAGCCACTGATCGTGCAGATAATCCTGGTTGAGCCGCCACGGATCGTCCGAACCGTTCTGCGGCAACGTATCGAGCGCGCGCTGGACGTAGCCGCTCGAGAAATCGAACACGACGTCCGCCGCCTGCGCGTCCGCCTCGTCGAGTTGCGGCACGGCGATGTCCGCGCCGCGCGCGCGCATGTCGTTGAGGACGCGGCAGGTGAACAGCGACACGATATCCGCCTTCAAGGTCCAGCTCGCGTTGAGGTAGCCGAACACCAGCGTCAGGTTCGGAATGTTCGAAAACATCGAGCCCTTGTAGTAGAAATGGTCGTGCCAGTTGATCGGGCGCCCATCGACCTCGAACGCCACCTTGCCGGCCACCGCCAGCTTGAGCCCCGTGGCGGTGACGATCACGTCCGCGTCAAGATGGCGGCCTGATTTGAGCTGGATGCCGGTTGCGTCAAAGCGCTCGATATGGTCGGTCACCACCTCCGCGCGGCCCGAGCGGATCTCCGCGAACAGGTCATTGTCGGGGACAAGGCACAGCCGCTGCTCCCACGGGCCGTAGGGCGGCGTGTAGTCGGCGGGGTCGAACTTGTCCGCCCCAAGCCCCTCGCGCACGCCTTGGAGCAGCCGCGCGCCCATCTTGTCGGGCTTCGAGCGGGCGAATTTGAAACCGTAGTTCTGCAGCCGCACGTTCTTGAACCGCGTCAGCCGGTAGGCCAGTTCCGGCGAAAGGAAGCGCCGCAGGGTGTTGGCGAAGCGGTCCTCCGACGGACGCACGAAATACCAGGTCGGCGTGCGCTGAAGCATGGTGACATGCGCCGCGCCGCCGCGGGTGAGGTTCGGGACCAGTGTCACCGCGGTCGCGCCCGAGCCGATCACGACGATGCGCTTGCCGCTGTAGTCGTAGTTTTCTGGCCAGAACTGCGGATGGATGACCTCCCCGCCGAACGCCTCTCGGCCGGGGAACTGGGGATCGTGCCCCTGATCATAGTCGTAGTAGCCCGAGCCCATATAGAGCCAGCGAGCGGTGATCGTCTCGCAGCGAGGCGGTGCGCCGTCCGCCTCCACCTCGACGTCGACCGACCAGCCTGCCTCCGCGCTCGACCAGCGCGCGGCAATGACCTTGTGGCGAAAGCGGATGTGCGGTCGCACGCCCCGTTCGTCCGCGACGCGGTTAAGGTAGGCGAGGATGTTCGGTCCGTCGGCGATCGCCTTTTCCTCACGCCACGGCTCGAAGCTGTAGCCGAGCGTGTGCATGTCGCTGTCGCTGCGGATGCCGGGGTAGCGGAACAGGTCCCAGGTCCCGCCAAGGTCCGCGCGGCGCTCGAGGACGATGTAGCGCTCGTTCGGACATTCCTGACCGAGGTGCACCGCCATGCCGATGCCGGAAATACCCGCGCCGACGATCAGCACGTCGGCGTCGACCGGAGCGGCGGCGATTGGATGCGTGGACCGAGCGAAAGCGGGATCGGCGTCGGCCATGCTGTCTCTCCTGCTGCCCGATGGTGCAGCGGTAACTTACGTCAGTGTCAGCAATGCGCAAGTCGACTGGCGCCTGTTCCCTTGCCCCCGCGCAGGCGGGAGCCGGATGGCATTCGCGCAATGACGCAGGTCCCCGCCTGCGCGGGGACAAGAGGCGCTCGCAACACGGGTTCGCGCTGGAATGGGTGCGTCAGGCGACCACGCCGTAGAGGTCGTGCGCGTCGGCGTCCTCGACCAGCACCGGCACGATATCACCCGCAGCGAGGCTCGGCGCGACGTCGCGGAGGTAGACGTGGCCGTCGATCTCCGGCGCGTCCGCCTGGCTGCGGCCGGTGGCGCCGATGCTGCCGTCCTCATCCGGCTCGCCCACCTCGTCGATGATGACCGGAAGGACGCGCCCGACCTTGGCGGCGAGCTTGGCGGCGCTGATGCGCTCGGTCAGCTCCATCAGGCGGGCGTAGCGTTCCTCCTTGACCGCCTCCGGCACCGGATCGGGGAGCGCGTTGGCGGCGGCGCCTGCCACCGGCTCGAACCGGAATGCGCCGACACGGTCGAGCTGCGCCGCTTCGAGCCATTCGAGCAAATATTGGAAGTCCGCTTCGGTCTCACCCGGGAAGCCGACCACGAATGACGAGCGGATTGCGATCTCCGGGCACACCTCACGCCACGCGGCGATGCGTTCGAGCACGCGCGCTTCGTTGGCCGGTCGCCGCATCGCGCGCAGCACCGCGGGGCTCGCATGCTGGAAGGGAATGTCGAGGTAGGGGGTGATCAGCCCCTCCGCCATCAGCGGAATGACCGCGTCGACATGGGGGTAGGGGTAGACATAGTGCAGCCGCACCCACGGTCGCGTGCCGTCGGGGCAGCGCAGCTCGCCCAGCGCGCGCGCGAGGTCGGTCATGTGCGTGCGCACCTCCAGCCCGCGCCAACTGCGCGGCTCGTGCCGCACGTCGACCCCGTAGGCGGAGGTGTCCTGGCTGATGATCAGCAACTCGCGCGTGCCGCTCGCGACCAGCTTCTCGCATTCGCGCAGCACCGCGTCGACACGGCGGCTGGCGAGCCGGCCGCGGATCGCGGGGATGATGCAGAAGGCGCAGCTGTGATTGCAGCCCTCCGCGATCTTCACATAGGCGTAGTGGCGCGGCGTCAGCTTCATCGTCGCCGCGTCGATATCCTCGCCGCCGCGCGCCTGCGGGATGAGGTCGAGGTAGGGCGACAGCGACGGCGGCGCCGCTTCGTGCACCGCGCTGACGACGCTTTCATATTGCTGCGGGCCGGTGATCGCGAGCACCTGGGGGAAGCGTTCGCGGATGACCTCCGCCTCGCGCCCAAGGCAGCCGGTGACGATGACGCGCCCGTTCTCCGCGATCGCCTCGCCTATCGCTTCGAGGCTCTCTTCCTTGGCGCTGTCGAGAAAGCCGCAGGTGTTGACCAGCACCACGTCGGCGCCGGCATAGTCGGGCGACATTTGGTAGCCGTCGGCGCGCAGACGCGTCAGGATGCGCTCGGAATCGACGAGCGCCTTCGGACAGCCGAGGCTGACCAGGCCGACCTTGGGCGGCGTGGGGAGGGTGATCTGATTCATGGCAGGCGACCGCCTGTAGCGCGCTCGCGCCCAAATGTCACATCGTCGTCTTACGCGCCCGGTGTGGCGAAAGCCGCTTGCGTCGTGCGGGCGTGCAACTCTATCTCATAGCGTCATGAGACTGTTGCATCGCACCTTCATCGCACATCCGGAGGCCATCGGCGAAAGCTATGGAGAGCACGCCCGCACCGCGGGCATGTTTGGCGTGAAGATGATCTCCGGCGGCGTGCGCTGCCTCGTTCATGCGGTCGTGCCGGCGCTGTTCGTCGATGCGGCGAGCAAGACGGTCGTCGGTCTGTACGGCTACATGACGCGCCGCGCTGCCGCCCGCGGGCTGCAGGCCGGTGCGAAGGACGCGGACAGCTTCTCCTGGGTGATCTGAGCGCGCCTGCGCGGCATGTCGCGATCGTCGGCGCGGGCTTTTCTGCGCTGGCGCTGGCGCGACGACTGATCGACGCGCCGCACGTCCGCGTGACGGTAATCGGACCGGGGCCGGTTGGCGCCGGGCTCGCCTACGGTCGCGCGGCACCATGGCACCGGCTCAACGTCCCCCAGCCGCGCATGGGCTACGACGCACGGGAGGTTGCCGCGTTCGCCGACTGGCGCGCTGCGCACGAGGTCGCCGACAACTTCGCGCCGAGACCCGACTACGCGCGCTACCTGGCGGAGGATTTTGCGGCGCTGGTCGCCCGCAGCAACGGCCGCCTGTGCCACATCGACGCGCAGGTCGTTGCGGCACGATATGATGGCAAGGCGGCGCTGACGCTCGACCGCGGAGCCCCGCTGCATGCCGATGCGGTGGTGCTCGCGACCGGCAACGCGCCGCCGGTTACGCCGGCGATTATCGCCGACGCCGCGTTGCCGCCGGAGTCGTATGCGCCCGATCCGTGGGCGCCCAATGCGCTCGACGAGCTCGCCACCGATGCGCTGGTATTGCTGCTCGGCACGGGGCTGACGATGGTCGACCTCGCGCTGTCGCTGGCAACGCGCGGACACCGAGGCGAGGTTGTCGCGCTATCGCGGCGAGGATTGCTGCCGCGCGCGCATGCAATCGCGCCCGAGCCGCCGCTCGACGCGCCGTCACCTGCGCCGCGTGCCTTGTCGCTGATGCTGCGAGAGACGCGGGCCGCGTCTCGCGCCGCGGACTGGCGCCGTGTGATCGACGCGTGGCGACCGGTGACGCAGAGCGCCTGGGAAGAGTCGGACGATGCGACCCGTCGCCGCTTCCTTCGCCACCTGCGCCCATGGTGGGATGTGCACCGTCACCGCCTCGCCCCCGATGTGGCGGCGACGATCGACGCGCAGATCGCCGACGGCGCGCTGCGCGTGGTGGCGGGCCGCCTGACGGCCGTGAGCCAGAGCGGCGATGGTGTGCGCGTGCGTTGGGCAAGCCGCGGCGGCGGCGAAGGGACTGCGATTGTCGCGCGGATCATAAACTGCACCGGCGCGGCCAGTGAATTCGGGCGAGGGAATGCGCTGATCGACCAGCTCGCTGGAGAGGGTGCGATCGTGCCTGACCCGCTCGGCCTGGGCATCGCCTGCGATGAACGGAGCCGCGCCGTCGACTGCGACGGCGCGAGCGTGCCGTGGCTCTACCTAATCGGTCCGCCGACGCGCGGGCGCTGGTGGGAGGTGACGGCCGTGCCCGACATCCGCAACGCCGCCGCCACGTTGGCTGCGCAGCTGATTGCTTAGAGCGGTCCCTTGATCGGTAGCACCTCGACCACGCGGTCGCCGGTCTGGAGCATGCGCGCTCCGTGCTCCCAAAAGCCGATCGTCTCTCCGTTGCGGTAGATGCGCATGCCGCGCCCGCCGGTGGCGAGCTCGTCGATGCTGCGCCCAACCTCGTCCGCGCGCACCTCGCGCTCGACCAGCTGCACGTCGCCCGAAATGGAGGCGAGGTCGGCGAGATAGTCGCTGACATGTTCGCCCTGCGCCGATCCCGCGAGCAGCAGCCCGGTAAAGCTCACCGGATTGATGACCGTTGTCGCCCCCGCCTGCCGCGCGAGCAGCTCGTTATCCGCCGCGCGCACCACGACGGTGATCGGCACCTCGGGGACGAGGTGGCGCACGGTGAGCACGATTAGGATGCCGGTATCGTCGCGCCCCGCGCTCACCAGCACCGCGCTTGCGGTTTCGATGCGGACGTCGAGCAACGTTTCATCGCGCGTCGCGTCGCCCTCCAGCGTGACGCAGCCCATCGCTTCGGCCTCTTCAAGCCGCTCCGGATCGCGTTCGACGACGACGATGTTCCCCGCCTCGGTACCCCGTGCGATCAGTTCGCGCACCGCTTCGGAGCCGCTGACGCCGAAGCCGAGCACGACGATGTGGCCCGACAGCGCCCTTTGAATGCGCGCCATGTGCCATTTCTCCCAGCTTTTCTTGATGACGAAGGTGTAGGCGGTGCCGACGAAGACGAAGATCACCGCCATGCGGATCGGCGTCACGATGACCGCCTCGATCAGTCTCGACCGGTCGGAGATCGGCGCGATGTCGCCGAACCCAGTGGTGGTGATCGAGATCATCGTGAAGTAGACAACATCCAGGAAGCTCACGACATTATCGTGATTGTCCTGAAGTCCCTCGCGGTCGAACCAGTGCACCGCGACGACGATGCCGATCAGGAAAAAGACCAATCCCAGCCGCGCGGCGACGTCGGCCCAAACGGGAATGTTGGTCGCGCGCCTGAGCGGTGAGAATTTGCGCGGCGGCGATACGCGGCGCTTCATCGGTTAGTTGCTCCCGCCCATGCGCTCCGCCAGCGCGGCGAGAGAGGCGTGATGCGTCAGGTCGACGCCGAGCGGGGTAACCGCAATCGTGCGCTCCGCGATCGCTTCGAGGTCGGTATCCTGTCCCGGCGTATGTTCGATGCCGTGCAGCCCAAACCAGAAGTAGGGGTAGCCGCGCGGGTCGGTGCCACGCACGATCGAGCCGCGAGCGTAATCGTGAAAGCCCTGCCGCACGACCCGCACCCCGCTCACCTCGTCGGGCTCGCAGGCGGGGAAGTTGATGTTGATGAGCGTGCGTTCGGGGAAGGGATAGTCGAGCAGCGGGCGCAGCACCCGCGCCCCCCACGCGCTCGCGACCGAAAAGGGCACGCGGTCGGCCATGCCCTGCCGCGCATAGACCTGGCTCAGCGCGATCGAGCGGATACCCGCGAGCGTGCCCTCGATGGCCGCGGACACGGTTCCCGAATAAGTGATGTCGTCGCCGAGATTGGCGCCGCGGTTGACGCCCGAGAGGATGAGGTCGGGCGGCCCGTCCATTAGCTCCCCGATGGCCATCATCACCGCATCGGTGGGCGTGCCGGATACCGACCAGCGCCGTTCGCTGTGATGCCGCACGCGCACCGGGCGCGACAGGGTGAGCGAATGCCCCGCGCCCGACTGCTCCTCCATCGGCGCGCAGACATAGACGTCGTCGCTCAGCTCCGCAGCGATCGCTTCGAGGATCTTCAACCCCGGCGCGTGGATGCCGTCGTCGTTGGTGAGGAGGATGCGCACGTTGCTCAGCTCCGCGGGGTCAGGCGTTCGACGCCGCCCATGTAGGGGCGCAGCGGCGCCGGGATGGTGACGCTGCCATCGCTATGCTGATAATTTTCGAGCACCGCCACCAGCGTCCGACCGACCGCGAGTCCTGAGCCGTTCAGCGTATGCACAAATGCCGTGCCCTTCGCTCCCTCCGGCCGGTAGCGGGCGTCCATCCGGCGCGCCTGAAAGTCGCCGACGTTGGAGCAGCTCGAAATTTCGCGATAGGTGCCCTGGCCGGGCAGCCACACCTCGAGGTCGTAGGTCTTGCGCGCGGAAAAGCCCATGTCGCCCGCACACAGCAGCATGCGGCGGTAGGGGAGGTCGAGCGATTCGAGCACCGCCTCCGCCGCGCGGGTCATCCGTTCGTGCTCGGCATCGCTGTCCTCCGGCGCGACGATGCTGACCAGCTCCACCTTCCAGAACTGATGCTGGCGAATGTAACCGCGCGTATCGCGCCCCGCCGCCCCAGCCTCCGAGCGGAAGCAGGGCGTGAGCGCAGTCAGCCGCAGCGGCAGCTCCGCGGCGTCGAAGATGCGTTCGCGCACAGCGTTGGTGAGGCTCATCTCCGCGGTGGAGATCAGCCAGCGGCCGTCGGTGGTGCGGAACAGATCGTCAGAGAACTTCGGGAGCTGCGCGGTGCCGTAGGCGGCGTCGTCGCGCACCATTAGCGGCGTCGCGCACTCCGTATAGCCCGCCTCACGCACCTGCATGTCGAGCATATATTGGCCGAGCGCGCGTTCGAGGCGAGCGAGGTCGCCCCACAGAAAGGCGAAGCGCGCGCCCGACATTTTCGCCGCGGTCTCGAAATCGAGGCCCAGCGCGGGGGCGAAATCGGCGTGCTCCTGCGGGGTAAAGTCGAACGCGCGCGGTGTGCCCCAGCGTTTCAGTTCAACGTTGCCGCTTTCGTCCTCCCCGTCGGGCACGTCGCTGGCGGGGAGGTTGGGCAGGGCGGCAAGGCGTTCGTGAAGGTCGCGGCCCAGCGCGTCGGCTTCGGCCTCGAGCGCGGGCAGCTCCGTCTTAAGTTCGGCGACCTCGGCCATCAACGCATTCGCCTGCGCCTCGTCACATGCGGCTTTGGCGGCCCCGATCGCCTTCGACGCGGCGTTGCGGCGGGCGAGCAGTTCCTGCGCGCGCGTCAGCTTGGCGCGATGGTCGGAGTCGATTGCGGCCAGCTCCGCCGCCTGCGCGGGGAGGCCACGGCGGCCGAGCCCGGCATCGAAGGTGGCAGGATCGTCTCTCAACAGGCGAATGTCGTGCATCGCTGCCGCTTATGCGGGTGGCGCCGCGCACGCCACAAAAAAGCCCCCGCGGCGCTGCCGGGGGGGCTTTTGAGAGGGCGCTGCCGCCGAGTGGAGGCGACGGCGGCGCCCTGAACTGGACGCGTCAGGCGCGCGTGTCGCGCTTGCGCTTGGCGAGGCGGCCGCGTGCGATCAGCCCCGCCGCGCCCGCGCCGAACAGGAGCAGCATCGGCGGCGCAGGCACATCGGTCGGCCCGCCCGGACCCGTTCCCCCGCCCGACGACGATGAAGAGGACGAAGACGAGGAGGAGGACGACGAAGACGACGACGAAGAACTGGTCGCGCCGAAACTCGACGAGGTCGAGGTGATCCCCGACGAGGTCGAGCTGCCGCCCGACGAGGTCGAACTGGACGAGCCGGTCGAAGAACCGCCGCTGGTGGTGGTGCCGAAGCTCGACGACCCGCCGACGCCCGACGAGCTCGAAGACGAGGAGGATGACGAAGACGACGAGGACGACGAGGAGCTCGACGAGGAACTGCTGCTGTAATTGCCGCTCGAGGTGCTGACGCCGCCGGTAGAAGTGGAAACCCCACCGGTCGAGGTCGAGACGCCGCTGGAGGTGCTGACGCCGCCGGTCGAGGTCGAAACCCCTCCGGTTGAGGTGGATACCCCGCCGGTCGACGTTGATACGCCGCCCGTCGACGAGGAAACGCCACCCGTGGACGTGCTCACGCCACCGGTCGAACTGGTCGAACTGATGCCCCCGGTGGAGGTCGACACACCGCCCGAGGTGCTCGACGAGGTCGAGCTCACGCCGCCGGTCGATGTCGACGTCGAGCCGCCAGTCGACGAGATGCCACCGGTCGAGGTGGAGGTTGAGCCGCCGGTCGAAGTCAGGCCACCGGTCGAACTGCTCGTCGAACCGCCGCTGCTGGTGGACGAGATGACGATGTTGCTCCCGCCACCGCCGCTGCCGCCACCAAAGAAGCCACCGATGATACCACCGACCAGGCCCCCGCCGAACCCGCCGCCGATGCCGCCACCCACGACCACCGGCGCGGCACCGCCACCCCAGCTGTAGGGAGCGCCATCACGGGCAGGGTACGGGAGCGGCATCGGTGCGGCGGCAGCGTAGGGAACGCGCGTCACGACCGGCTGGCCGGGGTAGATGGTGCGACGCGTTACGACCCGGCGGACACGCTGGACGGTCCGCGCGCGGGCGACGGTGCGCTGGCGGGTTACGACCCGGCGCGCCTTTGGACGGGCATGCGCAACCCGGGCGCGGACGCGAGGCGCCTCCCGCACCACACTCACGCGTTCGCTCCGCTGTGCCGGCTGCGACACATGCACCGCGCCGCCCCCGAGAAGGGCGCCGCCGCAGGTGCAGGCACAAAGTCTGGCAAGAGCGCTACGAACCGACATGCTGAAAAGTCCACTTGTTCCGCAATGTCCGCCGCGTCGCAGGGACGACCAGCGGTTTTGCGACATGGAGGATGACAATGTTTCCCTGCAATCATCTTAACCAACTCGCTCTTGAAATGGTAGCGTCGGCACCAGTTGGCCCGGTATTTCAGCGACTTGGCTGTGCCGTTTCTGGACTCTGCGACGACCTCCGCGTCATCGGGGCGCATGATTCCGGCGCTTGCGGGGGATTCGCCCATCGTCTAGGCGCCGCTTCGCCAGCCACGGCAGTGGTCGGCAGCGGGAGCCGAGGGATGAGTTCTAGCGCGAAAAAGCGCGGGGGCGGGGCGCTCGAAGCCCCGTCGCCGCAGTCTGTCTCCGGCGAGGATGGTTACGTCCCGACCGCCGACGAAGAATTTATGAACGAACGCCAAGTGGCGTTTTTCCGGCGCATGCTGACCGACTGGAAGCGGGATATAGTCCAGGAATCGGAAGCGACGCTGGCCCAGCTGCAGGACGAGCCGCTGCGCGAACCCGACCTCACCGATCGCGCCTCCAGCGAAACCGACTGGGCGATTGAACTGCGCACCCGCGATCGGCAACGCAAACTGATCGCCAAGATCGACGCCGCGCTGCGCCGCATCGACGAGGGCGAATACGGCTACTGCGAAGTCACGGGCGAGCCTATCTCGATCGGGCGACTGATCGCCCGACCGATCGCGACCATGACGCTCGAGGCGCAGGAACGCCACGAGCGCCAGGAGCGAGTCTCACGCGACGATTAGGCGACGCAGCAAGAGCGACGCGCGCGATATGGGGCGCGGTCTGGCGCGTGCCCCCCTTGCAGCCGCCAGCTCAGTCGGTCGCGAGTGCGTCCTTGAGCCTGAGCTTGGCCTTTTTCAGTCGCGCGATGAGGCTTTGATCGGGTCGCGGTCGCGCAATCTCCTGGTTCAACGCCGCGTCGATCTCGGCGTGGCGCGATCGAAGCGCGCTGATGTGGGAGGATTGGGCGGCGGACATGCTCATCGCAGACGTCTCCTTGTGCCGTGCCGGAGGATGAACCCACGGCGGGGGGGAGGAGCGGCGGTGGCGGTCCGACTCGGATGCCACACACGACTCCGAACAGTCAGTGGAACATGAAAGGGGGCGAATGTCTCCCATACTCTGAAGGCAGGTGCGACCAGCCGTATGAGGCTGTCGCCGAACCGATCGCGCGCGCCCGGCTTGTCCCCGCCGACGATATGATTAGGACCGCAGGTCATGACCGCCGAAGAGATGGAGCGACGCCTGGAGGGACTGCGCCTCGAACATCGCGACCTCGACACGGCGGTCGCGGCGATAGCCGCCTCGGCACGCCCTGACATGCTCGCCATCGCCCGACTGAAAAAGCGCAAGCTGTTGCTGCGTGACGAGATCAGCTGGCTCGAGGATCAACTCGTCCCGGACATCATCGCGTGAGGGCGGGCGAGCTGGCGGTGCCGCTGGTGGAGGCGCTTTACCGCGACGCGGTCGCGCTCGCCAACGAAGCGCGCGACTGGTTCGACGCGGCGCGCGCGCCCCTGGGCGAAGCCGCACACCCCTATGATGGTTGGGAGGGGCGGCAGGATCCGGCGCTGGGCGTCGCACTCGCCTGTGAATCGCTCCGGCTGACGAGCCGCCTGATGCACATCATCGCCTGGGCAATGGAGCGGCGCGGGGACGCAGCGCTGGACCGCGGTCCGGAGTGGGTGAGAACCGGCAGCGCGCAGGAACTCGCCCGTCTGCCGGACGAGGTGCGGCGCATGATCGCCGCGTCGCAGCGGCTCTATCAACGTGCGGAGGCCCTCGTCCCCGCGCCCGTCGACTTGCCGGGACCGGGCGGTGCGGCGGCGTTGCAGGCCCTGCTCGGACGTCGCTTCGGCGGGAGCGCGCGGCTTGGCTGAGCATCTCTCGCCCGCTCGCGATCCTCAGTAATGCAGTTCGAGGGTTGATCGTCCCACGCTTTTTCGCGACGGTGCCAGCAGAGGCTGCGATGATGACGATGGCATTTCCGACCACCGTCGACGCCGCGGCATGATGAGCTTGGCCTGTTGAACCTCACGCAATTCCCTTCAAGGTCTGGCTCGATCCGCAGCTTTGCGCGGCATGACGTGAGTTGGCACGGCTTGGCGCGGACGCTGGTCGTCGGGGCTTTCCTCGTCGGCGGCGGACAGGCGATGGCGCAGACGCGCACCCCGGCGACCTCCGCGGCGACCAGCACGACGCCGCCCGCTGCGGTGCCAATCGACCCCGACGCCCCGCTGCCCCCTCTGGCACCGATCGGCGACGATCCGCTGGGCGAGCTCGACCCCAACGCGCCGCTGTCGGAGCTGCCGCCGGTCCCGGGCCTGCCCGATGTCGCCTGGCCCGATCCGGCGAGCGCGGTGCCGCCGCTCGCGCCGCTGCCGCCGGCGCAAATGGCCACCGACAGCGCGACGCCTGCGCTGCCCGGTGCGGCAGAAGACCCACTCGTCGCGCAGCTGCCGCCGCCGGTTGACGGCACGCAGGCGGCGGAGAGCGACCCGCCCTTTCCGATACCCCCAGCGGGCAAGCTCGCGCCCCCGGCGGACGCACCCGTGCTCGCTGCGGATGAGGTGCAGACGCAGGTCGCTCCGGCAGGCGAGACGCGTCGCTACTCGGTGGCGGTGCAGGGGTTCGACGATCTTCCCGAAGCCGACTGGCTTAATGAACGCTTCGGCGAGCTTTCGGCGCTGCGGCGGGAGGATGGTGACAGCGCCAACGGCGCGCAGATCAACCGCCGCCTCCGGGAGGACGTGGACCTCGCTCGGCAGCTGCTGCGCAACGCCGGCTATTATGATGCCGAGGTGGAATCCGAAGTGCGCCGCGTCGGTGATCGCTGGCAGATCGTGCTGCAAGCGGCGGTGGGGCGCCAGTTCACCTATCGCGGGGTCACCGTGCGCGGGCTCGACGCGGCGGGAGAAACGGAGGCGGCGCGGCTGCGGCAGTCGTTCGGCAACCCGATCGGCGATCCGATCGCGGTCGGCGACCCGATCGACGCGGACATCCTGATCGGCAGCCAGAAGAACCTGCGCTACGACATGAGGGAGACGGGTTACCCCTTCGCCGAGATCGGCGAGGAGACGGTGGTCGTCGATCACGAGACCTATGACGGCACGCTCGATCAGCCAGTGACGCCGGGAGCACGGCTGCGCTTTGGGGAGATCGTCGCCAATGATGGCGGGCTGCTCGGCGCGCGGCACCTCCAGCGGATCGCACGTTTCTCGCCGGGTGAATGGTATCGTGCGTCGGCGGTCGAGGATCTGCGCCGTGCGCTGATCGCGACCGGGCTCGTCAATTCGGTGGAGATTGCGCCGCGCGCAGCGGCCGATGGGCAGAACGTCGACCTCGACGTCAACCTGACCGCAGGCCCCCAGCGCACGCTCGCTGGACTGATCGGCTATTCGACGGGCCAAGGCTTCCGCGCGGAGGCGAGCTGGGAGAATCGCAACCTATTCCCGCCGGAAGGCGCGCTGATCCTGCGCGGCATCATCGGCACGCGCGAACAACTCGCCAGCGTCACCTTCCGCCGCAACAACTGGCTGGAACGCGACCGCGTTCTGACCGCGCAGGCGCTGGTCAGCAATATCGAGAGCGACGCGTTCAGCGCGCAGACGATCCACCTTCAGGGCCGGGTCGAACGCCCTTCGACGCTGATCTATCAAAAGGTCTGGTCGTGGGCGGCGGGGGCGGAGGTTCTCGGCACCGACGAGCTCGCCTTCGTGCCCGCGCTGAATGCGGAGGCGAAGCGGCGCTACGTCATCGGCGGGCTGTTCGGGCTGCTGAGCTACGACCGCTCGAACAACCTCCTCGACCCGACGCGCGGGTTCCGGTTGACCGGTCGCATCGCGCCGGAGATCAGCTTTCTCCAGGGCACCTTCGCTTACGCACGCGGGCAGCTCGATGGCACATACTATCGCCCGGTGGGTGACCGCACAGTGCTCGCCGGTCGTGTGCGGCTTGCCGGGATCGTGGGCGCGTCGCGCGACAACATCGCGCCGTCGCGGCGGCTTTATTCGGGCGGAGGCGGATCGGTCCGCGGCTACGGCTACCAGCGCATCGGTCCGCTCGCCCCCAACGGGCGCCCGCTCGGCGGGACGAGCCTGATCGAGTTCGCGGCGGAGGCGCGTATCCGCGCGTTCGGCAATTTCTCGATCGTACCGTTCATCGACGCGGGCAATGTCTACCCGACCGCGCTGCCGAGCTTCTCCGATATCGGTAGCATGCGCATCGGCGCGGGTGTGGGCGTGCGTTATGCGACGAACTTCGGCCCGATCCGTGTCGACGTCGGCACGCCGCTCAATCCGCGTCCGGGCGACAGCCGCATCGCCGTGTATGTGAGCCTGGGGCAGGCGTTCTGAGCGAGGATTTCGCCCCCGACACTGCGCCGATCGGCCCGCTGGTGGATGAGGACTCGCCCGTCGAGCGCCGCCGTCGCGGTCGCGTCGGGCTGTGGCTGCTGGGCATTGTCGCCGCGTTGCTCGCGCTCGTCGGTATCGCCTACGTCGGTGCGGATAGCGGCGTCGGACGCCGCTTCCTCAGCGACCGCATCGCCGAGATCGCGCCGCAGAGCGGGTTGCGCATCCGCGTCGGCCGGATCGAAGGTTCGATCTACAAGGACGCGGTGCTGCGTGACGTGCGGCTGTACGATCCCAAAGGACTGTTCGCGACGATCCCGGAGGCGCGACTCGACTGGTCGCCGTTCGATTTTCCGCTCCGCCGCCGACTGACGATCGACTCGCTCGTCATCCCGACAGCGGACATGGTGCGCGTGCCCGAGCTCAACCCGGGCGATCCCAACAAGCCGATTCTCCCCGATTTCGACATTCGCATCGGCAATCTGGTGGTCGGGCGGCTCAACCTGCCCGCCAGCATCACCGGTCGCCCCGAAGTCGCCTCGCTGCGCGCGCGGGCGGAAATCCGCACCGGCACCGCCGACGTCGATATCGACGCGCGGGTGGAGCGCGGCGATGCGCTCGTCGGCAAGCTGCTGGTCGCGCCCGATCGCGGGGACTTCGACATCGACGGGCGGCTCACCGCGCCGCGCGATGGGGTGATCGCCAACCTCCTTGGTATCACCCGCCCGGTCGACGCCATCGTGCGCGGGCAGGGCCGCTACCGCGACTGGCGCGGGACGCTGCTCGCCGAGAGCGAGGGGACGAGCATCGCGCGACTGCAACTGGGCGCGCAGAGCGGGCGCTACACCGCGGTCGGGCGCGTGCGGCCCGACCTGTTCGTCGCGGGACTGCCGCAGCGGCTGACCGCCGGAGGGGCGGCGATCGACCTTGACGGACGGTTCGACAACCGGCGCTGGACCGGTCGGCTCAACCTCGTTTCGGCGCAGTTGACGCTCGACGGGGATGGCACCGTCGACCTCGCCAACAACCGTTTGAGCGGGCTCAATGCGAACCTGTGGCTGCGTCAGCCGCAGGCGCTCGTGCGGAACCTGACCGGCCAGAATGTGCGGCTGGCGCTGCGCGCGGACGGCCCGTTTCAGGGACCGCGCGTCGACTACCGCCTGACCGCCGCCTGGGCCGCGCTCGGCAATATCCGCGGCGACGCCGTGGTGGCGCAGGGCGAAGGCATCATCGGGCGCGTCGCGACGCGGTTGCCGCTGTCGCTGCGCATCGCGCGGGTGAGCGGCATCGGAGCGTTCGCTGAACAGATCGTCGCTGACCTGCGGGCTGAGGGCGTGGTGCGCATCGCGGGCGAAACGCTCACCACCGACCTGATGCGCATCCGCGGGCGCGGGATCGACGGGCGCATCGGGCTCACCGCCAACCTGCGCACCGGGGTGGCGCGCGGGGCGTTTGACGGCGCGCTGCCGGGGCTGGAGATCAAGGGGCTGGGCCGGGTCGACCTCGTCACCTCGCTCACCGCGCGGCGCGACGGCGCGCTGGCGTTCGGTGGACGCGCCCGCGCGACGGTGCGGCGGCTCGACAATGGTTTCCTGCGCACGCTGACCGGCGGGTTGCCGGTGATCGAGGGCGACCTCAACTTAGGCACCGACGGGGTCGTGCGCTTCCCGCGCTTCACGCTGCGCTCACCTCTGCTCAACCTCACGGGGAGCGGGTTGCGGCGCGCGGATGGCACGTTCCAGCTGACCGGCCGCGGTCGCCACGCGCGCTACGGCCCGGTGGTGGCGACGCTCGACGGCCCGATCAGCCGACCGCGCGTGCAGCTGCAACTCGCCAACCCGCTGCCCGCAGCGAAGCTCGGCAACATTCGGCTTGACCTGGTTCCACGCGCGGACGGGTTCGACTTCACGTCGAGCGGTCAGTCGCTGCTCGGCCCCTATCAGGCAGCCGGCCGCATCCTTCTATCGCAGGGGCCGGTGGTGATTGACATCGCGCGGCTGGCGGTTGGTGACACCGTCGCGCGCGGGCGGGTGAGCGTCGTGGCGGGCGGCCTTGTCGGACCTTTGACGCTCGCGGGGGGCGGGCTTGACGGTACGGTCAGGCTCGACGTGCTGCGCGGCATACAGCGCGCGCAGCTCGCGCTCGCGCTCAGCAACGCGCGCTTCCCGGGGCCGCCAGAGATCTCGGTCGACCGGGGGCGCGTCGATGGCACGATCCTGTTCGACCCGCGCGGGCTCGCCGTGCAGGGCCGCTTCGACGGCACCGGCGTACGCTACGGCGCGACGAGCTTCGATCGCTTCGTCGCCGACGCCAACCTGATCGGCGGGCGGGGGCCGGTGCGGGCTAGCTTCGTCACCGGCGGCAACCGCCTGTTGTCGCTGCGCGTGGCCGCGGATGTGACCCCCGACCGCATCCGCGCCTTTGCCGCGGGAACGCTGGCGCGGCGTCCGATCCGGCTCGTCAATCCTGCGACACTCGTCAAAGTGCCCGGCGGCTGGCGGCTCGAGCCTGCCGACCTCGTATTCGAGGGCGGACGGGTGCGAGTGTCGGGCGCGACGACCAGCGCCGGGCTCGACGTCGACGCGACGCTTCAGAACCTGCCGCTGAGCCTTGTCGCAGCCTTCCGTCCCGATCTCGGCCTCGACGGCCGGGTGAGCGGCACAGTCAGTTATCGCGGCCGCGGCGGCTTGCCGACGGGCAGTGCGCAGCTCAACCTGCGCAACCTCACGCGCGCAGGGCTCACCGATGGCAGCGGGCCGGTCGACGTCGGCCTCAACGCGGCGCTGTCGGAGACCGGCGCGGCAGCGCGAGCGGTGGTTTCGCGTGGGGGAGAGGTCATCGGCCGCGCGCAGGCGCGCATGGCGCCCCTCCCGCGCGGCGGCGACATCGTTGCGCGGCTGACCAACGCGCCGCTGCAGGCCCAACTTCGCTACAATGGCGAGGCGGGCGTGCTGTGGCGCCTGACCGGCATCGACAACCTCGTGCTGTCGGGCCCGCTCGGCATCGCAGCCGACGTGACCGGCACGCTGCGCAGCCCGCGCATCCGCGGGGCGATGCGCACCAGCGACGCCCGGTTCGAGAGCATCGCCACGGGCACCATCGTCAACGGGATCAGCGCGATCGGGCGCTTCGACGGCTCGCGGCTGCAACTGCGCAACATCTCCGGCACCACGCGCGGCGGAGGGACGGTGACGGGTGAGGGCGACATCGACCTTGCCGCGGCCAACGGCTTTGGCATGGACATGCGGCTGCGCGCGACGCGGGCGCTGCTGATCGAACGCGATGACCTCACCGCGCGCGTCACCGGCAACGGTCGCCTGCTCAGCAACGGCGCGGGCGGAACGCTGTCGGGGAATTTCGTCATCGACGACGGGAATTACGTGCTCGGCCGCGCGACGGCGGCGGAGGCGCTGCCGGTGATCAATGTGATCGAGCGTAACGTCCGCGGCGGCGGCCGTCAGCGCGCGCGGCCCTCGACGCCGTGGCGGCTCGATGTGGTGGCGCGGGGGACCAACAGCCTGCACGTCACGGGTATGGGGCTCGACAGCTGGTGGTCGACCGACGTGCGCGTGCGCGGGCCGGTCAACGAATTCGGCATCCTCGGCACCGCAGAGCTCGACCGCGGCGATTACACCTTTGCCGGGCGGCGGTTCGAGCTCACCACCGGGCAGATCCGCTTCACCGGCGCCACCCCGGTCGATCCGGTGCTCAACATCGTCGCGGAGGACGATATCAGCGGCATCGACGCACAGGTGCGCGTGCGCGGCACCGGGCAGCGGCCGGAAATCAGCTTCACCTCGACCCCCGCGCTGCCGGAGGACGAGCTCCTCTCGCGCATCCTGTTCGGCAGTTCGATCACCGACATCAGCGTCACCGAAGCGGCCCAGCTGGGGCTGGCGCTGGCGTCGCTGCGCAGTGGGGGCGGCGGGCTCGATCCGATCAACGCCATCCGCCGCGCCGCCGGGCTCGATCGGCTGCGCATCCTTCCCGCCAACACCGAACTCGGTGCGGGGACGAGCATCGCGGCGGGCAAATATCTGACGCGGCGCCTGTTCGTGGAGGTCATCACCGACGGCCAGGGCTACAGCGCGACGCGGGTCGAGTTCCAGGTGACGCGCTGGCTGGCGATCCTTGCAGCGATCTCCACGCTCAACAATGAGAGCATCAACGTCCGTATCAAGCGGGACTATTGATGCGTCCTAACCGGCCCGACCTCGCCATCGCGGGCGGCGGGCTGGCGGGCGGGCTGGTGGCGCTGGCGTTCGCGAAGTGGCGGCCGGAGGTGGAGGTCACCCTGTATGAGGCGGGGCCGAGCTTTGGCGGCAACCACATCTGGTCGTTGTTCGACAGCGACCTTCGCGGCGACGCGCGCGCTTTGGTCGAGCCGCTGATCGTCGCGCGCTGGGACAGCTACGAGATCGCCTTTCCCGAGCGGCGTCGGACGCTGCCGACGGGTTACGCCAGCATAACCTCTGAGCGACTGGACGAGGTGGTGCGGGAGGCTCTCGGCACGCGCGCGGTGAGCGGGGTGGCAGTGGTGCCTCTAGACGATGGTTTGCAATTTTCGCTCCCCTCCCGCCTGCGGGAGGCGCTGGGGGTGGGGGAGGAGCCACTGCCGCAAGCGTCGGAGAATCCACCCCCGACCCCTCCCGCAAGCGGGAGGGGAGACTCGCTACCCGCCACTGCCGTGCTCGACGCGCGCGGGCCGGGGGTGGAGGGCCAGCGCTTCGATGCGGGGTGGCAGAAGTTCCTCGGCCAGATGCTGCGACTGGACGCACCCCACGGCCTCACCCGTCCGATCGTCATGGACGCAACGGTCGCGCAGATCGACGGCTATCGCTTCGTCTACGTGCTGCCCTTCGGACCCGATACCTTGTTCGTCGAGGACACCTACTACAGCGACACGCCCGCCATCGACGTTGCGATGCTGCGGCAGCGCATCGCCGACTACGCCACCGCGAGAGGTTGGCGCATCGCCGAGATCGAGCGCGAGGAAAGCGGCGCGCTCCCCGTCACCAAGGGCGGGCGGTTCGAGAGCGTCTGGCCGCATCGCGATCGCATCGCTCGCGTCGGTGCCCGTGCGGGCGCGTTCCACCCGACCACCGGCTATTCGCTTCCCCGCGCCGCCGAAACCGCGGTCGCGCTGGCGAAGGGTTGGCCTTTCGACAACTTCGCCGCGACCACGCGCACCATGGCGGAGGCGCACTGGAACGCTGGCTGGTTCTACCGCCTGCTCGACCGCATGCTGTTCGACGCCGCGCCGCCCGAACAGCGCTACCGGGTGCTCCAGCATTTCTACCGCCTGCCGGCCGATGTCGTTGAGCGATTTTATGCGGGCGAAACCACGCGCACCGACATGCTGCGCATCTTGTCGGGGCGTCCGCCGGTGCCCATAGCAGCGGCTCTCCAGACGATGATGAGGCGATGATGGGTACGGCCAGCGGAAGCCAAGCGATCGTGATCGGTGCAGGCTTCGGCGGCCTCGCGCTCGCCATTCGGCTGCAATCGGCGGGGATCGCCACCACCATCGTCGAAGGCCGCGACAAGCCCGGCGGGCGCGCCTACCACTGGAAGCGCGAGGGATTTACCTTCGACGCCGGGCCGACCGTCATCACCGACCCCAACTGCCTGCGCGAGCTATGGGCGCTGACGGGTGCGGACATGGCCCGCGACGTCGAGCTGATGGAGGTAAAGCCCTTCTACCGGCTGACCTGGCCTGACGGCTCCGAATTCGACTACACCAACGACGAAGCAAAGCTGTTCGACGGCATCGCGCGCTTCAACCCAAAGGATGTCGAGGGCTACCGGCGCTTCCTCGATTACAGCGCCGGGGTGTATGAGGAGGGCTACGTCAAGCTCGGCCACGTCCCGTTCCTCGACTTTGGCGCGATGATCAAGGCAGCTCCGGCACTCGCCAAATATCAGGCGTGGCGCAGCGTCTACGGCATGGTCAGCGCCTTTATCGAGGATGAGCGGCTGCGCGAGGCGTTCAGCTTTCACACGCTGCTGGTCGGCGGCGACCCGCGCAAGACGTCGAGCATCTACGCGCTTATCCACAAGCTGGAGAAAGACGGTGGCGTGTGGTTCGCCAAGGGCGGCACCAATGCACTGGTCGCCGGGATGGTCGCGCATTTCGAGCGGTTGGGGGGTGAACTCCGGCTCGATGACCCGGCGGTGGAGATCGTGACCCAAGGCGATCGCGCGACCGGCGTCGTCACGCGCAGCGGCTGGCGCGGTGCGGCGGACATGGTCGCCACCAACGCCGATGTGATGCACAGCTATCGCGATCTCCTGAAGGGCCATCGCCGCGGCGCCAAGGCCGCGCGCGGCCTCGCACGCAAGCGCTGGTCGCCCTCGCTGTTCGTGGTGCACTTCGGGTTGAAGGGCGAATATCCCGACATCGCGCACCACAGCATCCTGTTCGGGCCGCGCTATGCCGGGCTGCTCGATGACATCTACAATAACGGCGTGCTGCCTGAGGACTTCTCGCTCTACCTCCACCACCCGACTGCCACCGACAAGGATATGGCGCCGCCGGGGCACGCGACCTTCTACGCGCTGGCGCCGGTGGGGCACTTGGGCAAGCTCGACATCGACTGGAGCGTGGAGGGGCCGAAGCTCGAACGCCGCATCATCGACGCGGTCGGGCAGCGCTGCGGCATCGCCGACATCCACGACAAGGTGGTGACGAGCTTCCACTACGCCCCGCCCGACTTCGGTCGCGACCTCAACGCGCACCACGGCAGCGCCTTCAGCCTCGAGCCACTGCTGTGGCAAAGCGCCTGGTTTCGCACCCACAATCGCGACGACGTGATCGACAACCTCTACTTCGCCGGAGCGGGCACCCACCCGGGTGCCGGCATCCCCGGCGTCGTCGGCAGCGCGAAGGCGACCGCGCGGCTGATGATCGGGGAGGAACGCGCAGCATGAAACGCCTCGCGGTCTATTGTGGGTCGGCGACCCCCGCCAATCCGCTGTTCATGGCGCTCGCGCATGAGGTGGGGCGGACGTTGGCGGAGCGGGGGATCGGCGTCGTCTACGGCGGCGGGCGGCTCGGGCTGATGGGCGCGGTGGCGGATGCGGCGCTGGCGGCGGGGGGCGAGGTGATCGGGGTGATCCCCGAAGCGCTCACCGGCGCCGAGGTCGCACACCGCGGCTGCACCGAACTGCACGTCGTCCCCGGCATGCACGAACGGAAGAAGGCGTTCACCGATCTCTCCGACGGTTTCGTCACCCTCCCCGGCGGGGTGGGGACGATGGACGAGTTGTGGGAGGCGATCAGCTGGGCGCAGCTCGGCTATCACAACAAGCCGGTGGGATTGCTCAACGCGGCGGGCTTCTACGACCAGCTGGTGGGGTTCTACCGGCACATGGCGGAGGTCGGCTTTATTCGCCCCGCGCACGCGAACATCATGATCGTGCGCGACACGCTGCCCGACCTCGTCGACGCGATGGGAAGCTACCAGCCGCATCGCACCATCTTCACGATGAGCGCGGACGACCTGTGAGCGCCGACCCGCCCGCGACGATGAGCCGGGCGGAGCTGATCGCCTTTGCCCGCGACAGCATCGCGCGCGGTTCGCGCAGCTTTCGATTCGCGAGCAAGCTGTTCGACAAGGTGACGCGCGAGCGGGCGTGGCTGCTCTACGCCTGGTGCCGCGCCTGCGACGACATCGCCGATGGGCAGGACCATGGTGGCGACATGACCCCGCCGACCGAGGCCGAAGCCGCGGAGCGCGCCGCGCGAGTGCGCTCGCTCACCGACCGGGCCTGGGCGGGGGAGCCGACCGGCGAACCTGCGTTCGACGCGCTCGCGCAGTTGCGCCGCGAGGTGCCGATCGAGCGCCGCTTCGTCGATGCGCTGCTCGAAGGGTTCGACCGCGATGCTGACGGCTGGCGCCCGCGCAGCGAAGCGGACCTGTTCTCCTACTGCTACAATGTCGCTGGATCGGTCGGTTGCATGATGGCGCAGGTGATGGGGGTGCCGGCGGATGACGAGGATACGCTCGACCGCGCCTGCGACCTCGGCATCGCGTTCCAGCTGGCCAACATCTCCCGCGACATCGCCGAAGATTACGCCGGCGACCGGCTGTACCTTCCCGAAGAATGGCTGACCGACACCGACATTCCGCCGGGGATGCATATGCACCCGATGTATCGCAAGCGGTTGGCGGTGATGGCCAAGTGGCTCGCCGAGTTCGTCGACATGTACGAAGCCTCGGCGCGGATCGGCGCGGCGCGGCTACCGCTGCGCTCGCGCTGGGCGGTGCTGTCGGCGGCGGGAATCTATGGCCGCATCGCGCGCGAGGTGCACGCACGCGGGGAAAAGGCCTGGGACCACCGCGTCACGACCAGCAAGGCGGAGAAGCTGGAGGATGTCGCTCGCGCCGCCGTCCGCGCGCTGCGCCCGCGCGCGACGACCCGCGATGCGCGGCGGCGGGTCGACCTGTGGACGCGCCCGCACAACTAGTCGCGATCAACTGACATCAAGGCGAAAAGCTTTGAGGCCATCGGAACTCCTGTCGCCCCGCTCCGTTCGCCCCCCTGACCCCGGCCAACCGCTGGAGCGACCTTCAAGGAGAATGACATGAGCGAAGCCCCCGAAAGTCTCGAGGACATCTACGAAGGCGAACTCCAGGATCTTTGGTCGGCGAACGACCAGATGCGTCAGGTCGTCGAGCAGCTTGCCAAGAAGGCGACCGACGAAACGCTGAGGAAGCGGCTCGAAAAGTCGGTCAGCGGTATCCAGAAGCATACCGACACGATCAAGTCGCTGCTCGAGGATTTCGGCGGCGAGGTTTCCAAGGAACATTGCAAGGGCATGGAAGGCCTCTGCAAGGAAGCCATGAAGCACGCAGTCGAGGAAGACATTGAGGACGGCGCGGTGCGTGACGTCGTGATCCTCGCGCAGTACCAGCGCATGTGCCACTATGGCATCGCAGGTTTTGGCACCGCCAAGGCCTACGCCGAAGCGCTCGATGAAACGGAAGCGGCGGAAACTCTCGATCAGATCACTGCCGAGATTTACGACGCAGACGAAAATATGACCCAGCTCGCGGAGATGAGCGTCAACCTGCGCGCCGCGGAAGAGGAGGCTGACGAGGAGGATTGATCCCCTCTCACCATTCGTCGGAATTCTGAAAGGGCGGGGGGAAACCTCCGTCCTTTTCGTATCTGCCGCGCCGCATGACACCGTCGCCCGCGCTTGCTAGGGCGCCCGGCGATATGGCTGACCTCTCCCGCATCCGTAACTTTTCGATCATCGCGCACATCGACCACGGTAAGTCGACGCTCGCCGACCGGCTGATCCAGCGCACCGGCGGCCTGTCCGACCGCGAGATGACCGCGCAGGTCCTCGATAATATGGATATCGAGAAGGAGCGCGGAATCACCATCAAGGCGCAGACGGTACGGCTCGACTACACCGCCGCCGACGGGCTCACCTACCAGCTCAACCTGATGGACACGCCTGGGCACGTCGACTTCGCCTATGAGGTGTCGCGCTCGCTCGCCGCTTGCGAAGGCGCGCTGCTGGTGGTCGACGCGGCGCAGGGGGTGGAGGCGCAGACGCTCGCCAACGTCTATCAGTCGATCGAGCACGACCACGAGATCGTGCCGGTAATCAACAAGATCGACCTCCCCGCCGCGGACGTGCCCAAGGTCAAGGCGGAGATCGAGGAGATCATCGGCCTGCCCGCCGACAACGCGGTCGAAACCTCCGCCAAATCGGGCATCGGCATCGACGAGGTGCTGGAGGCCGTCGTCACCCGCATCCCCCCGCCAAAGGGCAACCGCGACGCGCCGCTGCAAGCGATGCTGGTTGATAGCTGGTACGACCCTTACCTCGGCGTCGTGATCCTCGTGCGCGTGATCGACGGCGCGATCCGCAAGGGGCAGAGCGTCAAATTCATGGCCGCCGGCACCACCCACCTCATCGACCGGGTGGGCTGCATGCGCCCCAAGATCGAACAGCTCGAAGAGCTCGGCCCGGGCGAGATCGGCTTCATCACCGCGCAGATCAAGGACATCGCGCTGGCCCGCGTCGGCGACACCATCACCGATGCCAAGCGCCCCGCCACCACCCCGCTCCCCGGCTTCAAGGAAGTGCAGCCGGTGGTCTTCTGCGGGCTTTTCCCGACCGATGCCAACGACTTTGAAAAGCTGCGCGATTCGATCAGCAAGCTGCGCCTCAACGACGCGAGCTTCACCTTCGAGATGGAGACGAGCGCCGCGCTGGGCTTCGGGTTCCGCTGCGGTTTCCTGGGATTGCTCCACCTCGAGATCATTCAGGAGCGGCTTTCCCGCGAATATGACCTCGACCTCATCACCACCGCGCCGTCGGTGGTGTACCGGTTGCACCTCACCAAGTCGAAGACCGAGGATGCGCATACGATCGAGCTGCACAACCCCGCGGACATGCCCGATCCCAACCGTATCGATGTGATCGAGGAACCGTGGATCGAAGCGACGATCTATGTGCCCGACGAATATCTCGGCGCGATCCTTAAGTTGTGCCAGGACCGCCGCGGCATCCAGAAGCAGCTCACCTACGTCGGCGGGCGCGCGCAGCTGGTCTATGAATTGCCGCTCAACGAAGTGGTGTTCGATTTTTACGACCGGTTGAAGAGCATCAGCCGCGGTTACGCGAGCTTCGACTACCATCAAATCGGGCACCGCGAGGGCGACCTCGTCAAGATGAGCATCCTCGTCAACAACGAGGCGGTCGACGCGCTCAGCATGATCGTCCACCGCGGCACCGCCGAAGCCCGCGGCCGCGGCATGTGCGAGCGGCTGAAGGACCTGATCCCGCGCCACCTGTTCAAGATTCCGATCCAGGCAGCGATCGGTGGCAAGGTCATCGCCCGCGAAACCATCGCCGCGCTCAGGAAGGACGTCACCGCCAAATGCTACGGTGGCGACATTACCCGCAAGAAGAAGCTGCTGGAAAAGCAGAAGGAAGGCAAAAAGCGCATGCGCGAATACGGCAGCGTGCAAATCCCGCAGGAAGCCTTCATCGCTGCGCTGCGGATGGGGGAGGAGTAGGCCTCACCCCTCCGCTCGGTGCCGTTACGGGAGTCGTGCAAACCGTAGAACGGTCGCATTTTTCGCGCTGTCGCAAGGTTGCTAAGCTCACGCCTTTCGGACGGCCGCTAGCCCCCGCTCGAGATCGGCAATGAGGTCGTCGGGCGATTCCAGTCCCACCGAGAGGCGGAGGAGCCCCGGTGCGATGCCCGCTTCGGATTGCGCTTCGGGGCTCATGCCGCGGTGGGTCATGGTGGCGGGGGTGCAGATCAGCGTTGCGAAGCCGCCGAGTGAAGAGGCGAGGGTGATGAGGCGGAGTTCGCCCACCAGCGCCTTGGCGGCAGGGAGGCCATCGGCAAGCTCAAAGCTCAGCAGAAACCCGCCGCCCGACTGCTGGCCTTCGAGCGCTGTTGCGCCGTTGACGCGCGGATAGTTGACCGCGGCGACCTCGGGCCGCCCGGCCAGCCAGTTGGCGATGGCCGACGCGGTCGCCTCCTGCCGGTCGAGCCTTAGCGGCAGGGTGCGCAGGCCGCGCAGCACCAGCGCCGCGTCGTGCGGAGAGGCGACGAGCCCGCTCGCGTTCGCCCACCAGCACAGTCGGTCAACCAGCCCCAGATCGCGCGCGATCAGCGCTCCGCCAAGCGCGTCGGCATGGCCGTTGAGTATCTTGGTGGTCGAGTGCAGCACCAGGTCACAGCCGAGTTCGAGCGGTCGCTGGCGCAGCGGGGACATCAGCGTGTTGTCGGCGATGACCAGCGCGCCCTTCGCGGAGGCAGCGCGGGCTCTGTCAGCAAGGTCGACGATGCGCAGCAGCGGGTTGCTGGGGCTTTCGAGCCACAGCATCTCTACTCCATCGGCGATGGCCGCGTCGAAGGCGGCGTCGTCGCGCTGGTCGACGAAAGTGGCGCGAAGCTTGCCCTGCGTGGCGAGCGCGTCGAGCAGGCGGTAGGTGCCACCGTAACAGTCGTGCGGTGCGACCACCCGCGCACCCGCTGGGAGCAGCGTCAGCGCCAGCATCGCTGCCGCTTGCCCGCTCGGCGTCACGACGCCGCCGGCGCCGCGCTCCAATCGCGCGAGCCGCTCCACAAGAGCGTCGCGATTGGGGCTGGCGGAGCGGAGATAGTCGACTGCAGGCTTGGTCTCGGGATCGTCCCAGCGGTAAGCGTCGGACACGTGCAGCGGCGGCACGACAGCGCCCAGCGCCATCTCCGCCTCGGTGCGCGCGGCGGCGACGATGGTGGCGGGATCGAGGGCACGGCTCACGCGGAGACCTCCAGCCAGCGGGTGACGAGCGGCGCGAAACAAGCGGGCTCTTTCAGGAAAAAGTCGTGGCCGTAGAGGCTGTCGAACAGTTCAAGCTGTGTGGGGCCGCCCAGTTGACCGGCAAGCGTGCGAAGGCTCGCGGGGGGAACGATCTGGTCACTGGTCGAGCCGATCACCAGCGTCGGCGCGGCGATACACGCGGGATCGACGCAGTGGCGGTCGATCGAAGCGGACAGCGACAGATAGCGTTCGGGGCTCATCCGCGTGACGAAGGCGTGGCCGCGCGCGGCGAGGTAGTCGCCCGCATCGGAGCGGGCGAGCGGCGCGTCGCTGGTGAGGCTGCCTTCAAAGCGCGCCTCGAACTCGTCCGGCGTGCGATAGCCGAGCATCGCCAGCCCGCGGGCGATCGCCAGCGCTTCCTCGGCGCGGCCAGTCTCCAGGCCGAGCGCCACGACCCGGCGTTGCAGCTCTCGCGCGGCGGTGGCGGCGGGGTGAGGGCGCGCGGGTGCGGAGACGAGCACCAGCTGCGACACGCGCTCGGGCGCCAGCTCTGCCAGCGCGAGCGCGACCATCCCACCGTAGGAGGCGCCGACCACCGCGACCGGCTGGCAAACGCCACAGGCATCGAGCGCTGCGAAGATCGACCGCGCCTGATCGTGGGTCGAGGGCGCGACCTTTCCGCGCGGATCCGCGGCGAAGTCTACGCCGATGACGTGGTGCCGCGCCGGGTCGACAGCGCCGTCGGGCTCCACCAGCCCGGGCCACCAGCCGGGCGCGCTGCCGCCTGCGTTCAGCAGCTCGGCATCGGCGGAAATGCCACCCAGCACCAGCACCGGCGGCGCGGCGGGGTCACCCCAGCGCAGTGCGCGCACCTCGCATGGAAAGGACGCGACGGTTGCATGGACGGTGGAGCGGCGGCGGGCAGGCGCGCCTGCTTCGATCGGAGAGGGCTCGGTCGCTGCGGACACACTGCTCGGATGAGCGTCAAGAAACTGAACCGCCGCGCGCATACGCACTCCAATCGTCGGGCGATGCGCGGGGGCTGAAGGCAATCCGAACCTTTGCCACCTGGCCGCATCGCCCCATGTCGGGACCGCCACCTTGCCCGGATGAGGCAGGTTGGCGTGGACCAGCAAGCGCCGGCCCACTCTGGATGCAAGGTCGCCACCTTCGTCGCTAAAACGCCCGCGACAACCTCGGGCCGTCTATCGCGAGCAACCGCCCAGAGGTCAAGCGGCAGGCTTGACGCGAACGTAAACGTCAGCTTGTGTGTGCCTCAAGCGGGCAAGCAGATCCGCATCGCGCCCACGAGACGGCGCCTAATCCGGAGAGATTGCCGCCATGTCGCTCGATCAGCTGTGCCGCACTGCCTACACCGAGGATCACGAGGCGTTCCGCCATTCGGTGCGCGCGTTCCTCGAGCGCGAGATCGCGCCCCACGCCGCCGAATGGCAGGAGGCGGGGATCGTCCCCAAATCGGTGTGGCCCAAGGCGGGTGCGGTGGGAATGCTGTGCCCGACGGTGCCCGAGGAGTACGGCGGGCTCGGGCTCGATTTCGGCTACAATGCGATCGTCGATGAGGAGAGCGCGTACAACGGTCGCGTGACGACGGGCTTCTCGCTCCAGTCGGACATCGTCGTGAATTACCTCGTCCAATATGGCAGCGAGGAGCAGAAGCGGCACTGGCTTCCCAAAATGGTGTCGGGCGAGGTCGTCACCGCCATCGCGATGACCGAACCGGGCACCGGTTCCGACCTTCAGGGGATGCGCACGACCGCGAAGAAGGACGGCAATCACTACGTCATCAACGGGTCGAAAACCTACATCACCAACGGCCAGAACGCCGACCTCATCCTCGTCTGCGCCAAGACCGACACCGAGGTGCAGCCCGCGTGGAAGGGCGTGTCGATCATCCTCGTCGAAGCCGATCGCGAAGGCTTCCAGCGCGGCCGCAACCTCGACAAGATCGGCCAGGACGAGGCGGATACGTCGGAGCTGTTCTTCAACGACGTGCGCGTACCGATCACCAACTGCCTCGGCGAAGAGGGCAAGGGCTTCATTTATCTGATGAGCGAGCTGCCGCAGGAGCGGCTGTCGATCGCCGTCTCCGCGCAAGCCTCGGCGCAACGCGCGTTCGACGACACGGTCGAATTTACCCGCGACCGCAAGGCGTTCGGTAAGCCGATCCTCGATTTCCAGAACACGCGCTTTGTGCTCGCCGACCTCAAGGCGAAGCTGCAGGTCGGCTGGGCGCACCTCGACTGGGCGCTGGCGCGGCACCTCAAGCGCGAGCTGACCCCGGAGGAGGGCGCCGCGGCCAAGCTGTGGCATACCGACCTCCAGTGGGAGGTGATGGACAAATGCCTCCAGCTGCACGGCGGCGCGGGTTACATGAACGAATATCCCATTGCCCGCGCCTGGCGCGGCGCGCGCGTCACCCGCATCTTCGGCGGCACCAACGAGATCATGAAGGAACTGATCGGGCGCAAGCTGTAGACCTCCCCTCCCGCGTGCGGGAGGGGCTGGGGGTGGGCGCGGAGCCGCTGACGTTGGTGTCTCCTGCGCACCCCCGACCCCTCCTGCAAGCGGGAGGGGAGATGAGCCGCCCTCGCAATTCGTTTAGAAAGGACTCAACCCATGCCCACCGCTTACATCGTCGACGCCGTCCGCACCGCGGGGGGCAAGCGTGGGGGCAAGCTCGCGGGCTGGCACCCGGTGGATATGGCGGCGGCGACGCTCGACTTCCTCGTCGAGCGGACCGGAGTCGACGGGCAGCGCATCGATGACGTGATCATGGGCTGCGTCATCCAGGGCGGGCAGCAGTCGCTGCAGGTCGGGCGCAATGCGGTGCTCGCATCCAAGCGGCTGGGTGAGAAGGTCCCTGCGGTGACCATCGATCGCCAGTGCGGCTCCTCGCAGCAGGCGATGCAATTCGCGGCGCAGGCGGTGATGTCAGGCACGCAGGACATGGTCATCGCCGCGGGCGTCGAGAGCATGACGCGCGTGCCGATGGGCTCCACCGCAATGCTGTTCGCCAAGGAAGGGCTCGGCACCTACAAATCCCCGGGGCTAGAGGAGAAGTATCCGGGCGTCCAGTGGTCGCAGTTCATGGGCGCCGAAATGCTGGTAAAGAAGCACGGCTTCAGCAAGGAGCAGCTCGACCAGTTCGCGCTCGAAAGCCACCAGAAGGCCAAGGCCGCGACCGAAAGCGGCGCGTTCGAGCGCGAGATCGTGCCGCTCGAGATCGAAACCCCCGACGGCCCGCAGACGCACAAGGTGGACGAGGGCATCCGCTTCGATGCGACGCTCGAGGGCATCGCCAGCGTCAAGCTGCTGGCCGAGGGCGGGGCGATCACCGCCGCCAACGCTTCGCAGATCTGCGACGGGGCGAGCGCGGTGCTGATCGTTTCGGAGCAGGCGCTCAAGGAGCATGGCCTCACGCCGCTCGCCCGCATCCATAACGTCACGGTCACCGCGGGCGACCCGGTGATCATGCTCGAAGAGCCGCTGTTCGCTACCGACCGCGCGCTGCAACGCGCCGGCATGAAGATCGACGACATCGACCTTTATGAAGTGAACGAAGCGTTCGCGCCGGTGCCGCTTGCCTGGGCGAAGCATGTCGGCGCCGACCCGTCGCGGATGAACGTCCACGGCGGTGCGATCGCGCTCGGCCACCCCCTCGGCGCGAGCGGCACCAAGCTGATGGCGACGCTGCTCAATGCGCTGCGGGTGCAGGACAAACGCTATGGGCTGCAGACGATGTGCGAAGGCGGCGGCGTCGCCAACGTGACCATCGTCGAGCGTTGCTGACTTATTCTCCCCTCCCCTTCAGGGGAGGGGCTGGGGGTGGGGTCTCTCGACGAGGCGCCGAGCTAGGCCGCACCACCCCACCCCAACCCTTCCCCCGAAGGGGAGGGTGCTAACCTGAGAGGACATACATGAAACTCGACAACAACATCGCTGCGGTGGTTACCGGCGCGGCCTCCGGCCTTGGTGCCGCCACTGCTCGCGCGCTTGCCGCAAAGGGCGTCAAGGTCGCCATTTTCGACCTGCAGCAGGAAAAAGGCGAAGCGCTCGCGGCGGAGATCGGCGGCGTGTTTTGCGAAGTGAACGTCACCGACGATGCTTCGGTCGACGCGGGTTTTGCAAAGGCGCGCGCCGCGCACGGTCAGGAGCGCATCCTCGTCAACTGCGCCGGCACCGGCAACGCGATCAAGACCGCTAGCCGTTCCAAGACCGACGGCAGCATCAAGAGCTTCCCGCTCGACGCGTTCAACTGGATCATTCAGATCAACCTCGTCGGCACCTTCCGCTGCATCGCCAAGTCGGCGGCGGGGATGCTGACGCTCGACCCGATGGAGGACGGCGAACGCGGCGCGATCGTCAACACCGCGAGCGTCGCGGCAGAAGACGGACAGATCGGCCAGGCGGCCTATTCGGCGTCTAAAAGCGGCGTCGTCGGCATGACCCTCCCCATCGCGCGCGACCTGATGAGCGAAGGCATCCGCGTCAACACGATCCTGCCGGGGATCTTCAACACGCCGCTGATGAACGCCGCGCCCCCCGCGGTGAAGGAAGCGCTGGCGCAGTCGGTGCCCTTCCCCAAGCGGCTCGGCAACCCCGAGGAATATGCGCAGCTCGCGCTGACGATGATCGAGTGCGGCTATTTCAACGGCGAGGACGTGCGCCTCGACGGCGCGATCCGCATGGCCCCGCGCTGATGGGAGGCCGGGGTGCTGCGCTGCGCTAGGGCGCTCGCGGCACCGGCAGGTGGGGTGGGTTGGGGCGAGTGAACAACCGCCCCCGCTCGCCCCACAACAACACCGCGAGCGCGGTCGACCCGGCGATCAGATAGCCGATCGCCAGCGGGAGGGTCGTTCCGTCATAGGCTCCCCCAATCCAGGCGCCGACCCCCGCCGACAGCAGCGTGCGGACGCTGTTCTGGAAGGATGACGCGCTGCCCGCTTCGCGCCCGAACGGCTCCATCGCGATCGAGCTGCTGTTGGCGCCGATGAAGCCCATCATCGCCATGTTGAGCGTGACGATGCCGACGAACATCCACATCGTCTCCCCCGCCAGCGCGAAATAGATCTGCACGCATGATAGCACGATGAAGGCGCAGATGGCGGTGTGGCTCACCCGCCGTGCACCAAAACGCATGACCAGCCGCGAGTTGGTGAAGTTCGCAACCGCAATTCCCGTCGCGACCACCGCGAAAACGTAAGGAAAGATCGCCTCCGCCCGAAAGGTGCGGGCGATGATCTGCTGCGCGCTGTTGAGGAAGCCGAAGTTGGCGCCGATCGCGACGCTCGAGGCGACCATGTAGGCGACCGCACTGCGGTGGGTGGCAACATCGCGCCAAGCTGCAAGCAAAGGTCCGAAAGCGAGCGGGCGCGCATCCTCGGGCCGCATGGTTTCGGGAAGGCGGAGCATCACCCAACCGAGCATCGCCGCGCCCATCAGCGCCAGGAAACCGAATATTGCGGGCCAGGCTGCTACGCGCAGGATCGCCTGGCCCAGCGTCGGCGCAATGATCGGCACGACCATGAAGATGAGGAAGATGAGGCTCATCATTCGGGCCATCGAATCGCCTGACGTCCGGTCGCGCACCACCGCGGTGGCCACTACCCCGATGGCCGCGGCCATCAGCCCGTGGACGAAACGCATTGCCAGCATCGCCTCCCAAGACGGGGCAAAGGCAGAGGCGAGCCCGGCGAGGATGTAGCCGATCAGGCTTCCGAGGATCACCGGTCGCCGGCCGAAACGGTCGGACAGTGGCCCGTGGATCAGCGAGCCGACCCCCAACCCGATGAAATAGAGCGTGATGATCCGCTGCTGCGCATTGGCGGTGGGCGCGCCGAGGTCGCCTGCAATCTGCGGCAGGGCGGGCAGCATGGCGTCGATGGCCAGCGCATTGAGCGCCATCATCAGCGCCATCATCGCCAGATCGGAAGAGCGTCGTGTAGGGAAAG
>CAKZIN010000095.1 GCA_936933955.1 uncultured Sphingopyxis sp.
CTTCGGCGGTTTGCGCGAGATCCGCCGGGTCCGGCAGCGCTTGAAGCGCCTGCGCCAACGCCTCCCGCTCTCCGGTGACGCGCGAGAGTTCGGCGCGCGCCGCTTCGAGCGCTGCGGACGCAATGCGCTGGTCGGCGTCGACCTGCGCCGCCGCCGCGCGAGCCTCCGCCAGCGCGAGTTCCGCCGCGCGCTGCGCTTCGGTGGCGCTTTGCAGCGCCGCCTGCGCGGGTGCGAGCTGCGCGCGCCGTTCGGTCGAAGCAGCCTCCGCAGCTGCAATGTCGGTGTCGAGCCGGGTGAGCGCCGCAGCGGCCTCCTGCGTCAGCGCATCCTCCGCTGCGCGTTCGGCGGCGATGCGCCCGGCTTCGGCGGTCAGCGCGTCGATCTGCCGCGACAGGGCTTCGCGTTCGCCGCGCAGCCGGGTGAGCGCGAGCGCATGTCCCTGCTCCTCGGCGCGCATCGTGGCGAGCGCATCGCGTGCCTCTGCCGCGGCGACGCTCGCGCCGCCGTGCGCTGTCACCGCCGCTTCGAGGGCGGCTTGCGCGCTCGCGACCTGCGCTTCGGCGTGGCGTGCGGTCGCTTCCGTCGCGTCCGCCTCCGCCGCCGCGTCGCGCCAGCGGGCGTAGAGCATCACCGCCTCCGCCTGACGGATCGCGTCGGAGAGGGTGCGGTAACGTTCCGCCGCGCGCGCCTGACGCCGGAGGCTCTGCCCGCGGCGGTCGAGGTCGCCGGCCACCTCCCGCAGCCGGTCGAGGTTGGCGGCGGTGGCGCGCAGTTTTAGTTCGGCTTCGCGGCGGCGCACGTGCAGCCCGGCGATCCCGGCGGCTTCCTCGAGCAGCGCGCGGCGTTCGTTGGGCTTGGCGTTGACGATGGCGGCGACGCGGCCCTGCCCGACCATCGCCGGACTGTGCGCTCCGGTAGCGGCGTCGGCGAACAGCAGCGCCACGTCTTTGGCGCGCACATCGCGGCCGTTGAGCCGGTAGGCGGAGCCCGCCCCGCGCTCGATCCGCCGCACGACCTCCAGCGCGCCGACGTCGGTGCTGCCGGGGATGAATGCGCCCTCACTGTCGCCGGAGAGCGTCACTTCCGCGAAGTCACGCGCGGGGCGGCGGTCGGTCCCCGCGAAGATGACGTCGTCCATCCCGCCGCCACGCAGCGATTTGGCGCTGCCTTCGCCCATCACCCAGCGCAGCGCTTCGGTGAGGTTGGATTTGCCGCAGCCGTTGGGGCCGACGATCCCCGTCAGCCCCGGCTCGATCAGCAGTTCGACGGGTTCGACAAAGCTTTTGAAGCCCGACAGCCGCAGGCGCTCGATCCGCATCGGCGCCTGGCTCCGTCCGCCCCTCGTCCGCGCGCCCGTGCGTCAGCTGGCGGCGTTGAGCGCCTCACGCAGCGAGGCCCAGTCGCCCACGCCCTGCAACAGTTCGCCGTTGAGGAGGAAGGTGGGCGTGCCGGGGACGTTGTCCTTGGTCATGTTGCGGTTGGTCGCCTCGACCCAACGTTCGATCTTGGCCTGATCGCTAACGCACTGGCGCACCCGCTCCGCCGGGATTCCACGCGCGGCGAAGAACTGGTCGAGCCCGAACGCGCTGGTGACCGCCGCCATCCGCTCCGCCGGCGGGCGCGACATGGCGGCCTGCGCCCCGGGCACGCCGGCCTGAATCTGCGTCATCAGCTCATTGTGGCTGGCGTACACATTCTCGAGCAACGGCAGGAACCGCTCCGGACCCGCGCAATCGAGGATCGTCGCAATCAGCGGGTCGGGGCCGTGGATGATGAACGGCCGGATTTCGAGGTTCGCCTTGCCGTTGTCGATGAACTCGCGCTTGAGCGGTTCGAGCCCGGTGGTCGAGAAGGCCGCGCACGCCGGGCAGGTGGGCGAGGCGTACTCGACAATTTTCAGCCGCGCATTGGGGTCGCCGATCAGCACCCCGTCGCGCGTCGCCGCGACGCGGCTGGAAAGCGCGTTGGCGTTGGCGGGCGCCGTCCCGGACGCCGCCCCACTCGCCGCGCTGGTCGTCGTCGTAGCGGTGGTCGTGCTGGTCTGTCCCTCCTTGCACGCGCTGAGAGCGAGCGAAGCGGCGACGAGGGCGATGGCGGCAGCGGTGCGGTTCACGAAATACCTTTCGGATCGAAGAAGCTGGGGCTTAGCGTCGGTTGCCGGCGGGGGGTCGCGTCAACGCCTGTTCGAGCGCGGGGCGCAGCGCGCTCCAGTCGTGCACTCCGCTCAGCAAGCGGCGGTTGATCGCGAACATCGGCGTCGAATCCACCCCCGCATCGGCGCTGGCGGCGCTCAGCGCCACGATCCGCTGTTGAAAGGCGCGGTCGGCGAAGCAGGCCTCGATCGCCGCGTTCGTGGTGCCACGCGCGCGCATCCAGGCGGTGATGCCGGTGTCGTCGGCGATTCGCTTGGAGCGCTTGTCGATGGCCGTCGCCTGCCACGCTTCGAGCGTGCTGGAAGGAAGCGCGCGGACCCGGGCGAGGAGGTTGGGCGCCTCCGCCATCATCGCATCGTGCCGCGCACCGAAGCCCGCTGCGGGACCGCAGTTGACCGCGACGACCATCGCGAAGTCGAGCGGATCGCGCACCACATGCTGCACCTCCACCGCGACGCGCCCGGGGGTGACGTAGGCCGATTTGATCAGCGGCGACGCATCGCGCGCGAAATGCTGACAATGGCCGCAGGTGTAGCTCACATATTCGGTGAGCGTGACCGGAGCGCTCGCCTGTCCCAGCCGGTGCCCTGGCAGATAGGTGGGGACCGCCGACTCGCTGGTCGGGCGCGGAACGCTTGCCGGAGCCTGCGCGGCGGACGGCGCGCTCGAACCCAGCGCGGCCGCGGCGGCATAGAGGATGGAAGAGGAAAGCTTGCTCATTGTCAGCGGATTTTAGGTACGTCCGCGCGTTTCGCAAGGCTCGCCCCCAAAGCTTCGAGCACCGCTCGCAGTTCGGGGTCGTCGATGCGTGAGAGCTCGGGGCGCGGCGCGGGGGGCACGGGCTCCGCGCGGCGCTGCATGGTGGGCGCAGGGACGCGCGGGGGCGCGGCGCTGGCGGGCATATGCGCCGCCGCCACGATCTTTACCCGCGCCACCGCCGCATAGCCAAAGAAGCGGTTGGCGCGCTCGATGATGTCGGGGAGGAGGTGCTGGACCATCGGCCCGTGCGCGCCGATCACCGCCAGCGTCAGCGTGCCGTCGCGCTTCTGCCCCACCGGAAAGCGCAGCGACTGCGGCCGGGTGACGCGCGCCAGCCGATCGCCCACAATCTCGGCCCAGCGCGTGACGAGCGAGCTCTGCACGAAGCCGAATTTGCGAAAGGCGGTGCCGCTGACCGCCGGCAGCAGGTCAACGATGGCGCGCGCTTCCCCGCCGCGCGGCCGTTCGGGCACAGGCGCGAGCGCCGCTGCGTCCGTGCGCTTGCGCGGCGCTCGGCGGCGGGGGGCGGGGTCGGCGGGGGCATCGAGCTTGCGCACGCCGCACCCCATGCCATAGCGCGGCGATGGCCGTCGAGCCGCTTCCCCCATCAACCCGCGATTTCGTCATGAAGCCGGCGTCGTTCGATCGCGCCCGCGCGCTGCTCGCCTGGTACGACGCGCATGCGCGCACGCTCCCGTGGCGCGCCCCGCCCGACAGCGGCACGCATCCCGACCCCTATGCGGTGTGGTTGTCGGAGGTGATGCTCCAGCAGACCAGCGTCGCTGCGGTGCGTCCACGTTTCGAGCGCTTCATGCGCCGCTGGCCGACGCTCGCCGACCTCGCCGCGGCGGAGGAGGCGGACGTGCTCGCGGAGTGGGCGGGGCTCGGCTACTATGCCCGCGCGCGCAACCTCATCGCCTGCGCCCGCGCGGTGGTGGAACGGCACGACGGCACATTACCGAGCGACCTCCCAAGCCTGCGCGCGCTGCCCGGGTTGGGTGACTACACCGCCGCCGCCATCGCCGCGATCGCGTTCGGTGCGGGGGACGCAATCCCGGTCGACGCCAATCTCGCCCGCGTAGGCGCGCGGCTCGACTTGATCCAAGCGCCGCTGCCGGGCGCGATGCGGGCGATCCGCGAAGGCTTTGCGCGCTGGTGGCCAGCAACGCGCGGCGGCGATGCGGCGCAGGCGCTGATGGACCTCGGCTCGGACCTCTGCACCCCGCGCGCGCCCAAATGCCTGCTCTGCCCGCTGCAACCCGACTGCCGCGCCGCTGCACTGGGGATCGCGGAGGAGTTGCCGGTGAAACCCGCCAAACGGCCGCGCCGCGCGCTGTTCGGACGTGCCGAGGTGGCGATTGACGGCAGCGCGCTGTGGCTCGTGACGCGCCCTAAGGAGGGGCTGCTCGGCGGTATGCGCGCCTTGCCGGGAAGCGAGTGGCTGGCGGAGCTGCCGCCGCCACGACAGGGCGCTGTTCCGCTCGGAACGGTGACGCACCTCTTCACGCACATCGCGCTCGACCTTCACGTCGACCGGGTGCCCGCGCCGCCGCCGGGTGGGGGGGAGTGGTGGCCGCTGTCGGCGCTTGACGCGGCGGGGTTGCCGACGCTCTATCGCCGCGCGGTGGCACTGGCGCTGCCGGCAGGAGACGCCGCCGATGTCCGAGTTTAGCCTGATGCCCGACCGCCGCGCTTTCCTCCAGCTGGCGCTCGCTGGGGGCGCAGCGACGATGCTCGGAGGCTGTGCCAGCGCGGCGACGAGCGCCGTGGAACCCGCGCGCCCCGCGTTCCGCCTGCCCGCGCGTTTCGCCAACCTCGACGCTTTTCTTGCCGACTACGTGCGTTCGAACCGCCTGCCCGGCGCGCTCGCCGCGATCGGCGCCGGCACTGCGCCGCCGGTGATCCTCGCCCACGGGCGCACGGCAATGGACAGCAGCACCCCGGTCGACGGCGATACGCTGTGGCGCCTCTATTCGATGACCAAGCCGGTCACCGGCATCGCGGCGATGATGCTGATCGACCGCGGGCGGCTGACGCTCGACACCCCGCTCGGCGACATTCTCCCCGCGTTCCGCAATATGCGGGTGTTGGCGAGTGCCGACGCGCCGCTCGATCGCACCGTCGCGGCGGAGCGCGCGATCACCATCCGCCACCTCCTCACTCACACCGCGGGGCTCGGCTACGGCATCGCGGGCACGCGTCCGATCGACCGCGCGTGGCAGGAGCGCGGCCTCACCCCGGGCCAGGTCTCCAAGCTCAGTCTGCCCGGTCGGCCGAGCGGTCGCACGCGCGGGCCGCTTTCCACCTGGGCGGACGAGGTCGCGAAGCTGCCGCTGCTCGCCCAGCCGGGCACGCGGTGGAGCTATTCCGCCTCGCTCGACCTGCTCGGCCGGGTAATCGAGGTGGTCGCCGCCAAGCCCTTCGACCGCTTCCTCGCCGATGAGATTTTCGGCCCGCTCGGCATGCGCAGCACCGGCTTCCGCGTCGCTGCGGCGGACCTGCCGCGCCTCGTCACCGCTTATGCGCCGTTCGGCGGCGTGCTGATGCCGGTCGATCCCGCGCGCGACAGCGTTTACGCCGATGCGCCCTCCTTCCCCTTCGGCGGCGCCGGGCTGGTGTCGAGCGCGCGCGACTACGACCGCTTCCTGATGATGCTGGCGGGTTATGGCGCGATCGGGCGCACCCGCATCCTCAGCGAGCGCACCGCGCGGCTGGCCATGTCCAACCTGCTCCCCGCGGGCACCGACACCCGCGGCACGTTCGTCGCAGGGCAGGGATTCGGCGCGGGTGGCCGGGTGAGCGTGACCGGCGCGCCAGAGGGGGCGGGGGTGTTCGGCTGGGCGGGCGCGGCGGGCACCGTCGCCTTCGTCGACCCCGCGCGCGGTATCCGCTTCGGCGCCTACGCCAACTACCTCCCCGCCGAGGCCTACGACTTCCAGCGCCGCGCGCCTGAGCTGTTCCTGTCCGACCTCGCCGGGCGTCCGGTCGCCTCCCCCGTCCCGCCGCGCGCGTGAGCGGGCTCCCGCCTGCGCTTACCGGATCGACGCTCGACCGCGCCGATCAGTGGCGCGTCGATCCCGATCGGCTGCGCGAGGCGGCGGGGTCGCTGTCGGCACGGCTGCTGCGGCTGGAGCGCTTTCTCGATCCCGTTGACGACGGTGCAGGCGCGCTCAGCTGGGGTTCGATGGCCGAAGCCGAGCCCGATGCGGAGCTGATCTTCCTTGGGCTGGAGTCAGGTCGCCCGCGCTTCGTCGCGGTGCCGCCGCCCGGTGTGCCGATCGACGCGAGGGGGCGCGCCGGGATGCCCGCGCTCGCGAGCCTCGCCCCCGATCAGGCCGCGACCTATGCCGCCGCGCGCAGCCTGGTCGATTGGCACGCTCGGCACCGCCACTGCGCGATGTGCGGCGGCGCGACGCAGCTCGCCAAGGGCGGCTGGCAGCGCAGTTGCGAAGCGTGCCGCGCCGAACATTTCCCGCGCACCGATCCCGTCGTGATCATGCTTGCCGAGCATGATGGCGCGGTACTGGTCGGTCGTCAGGCGGGGTGGCCGCGCGGGCGCTATTCGGCGCTGGCGGGCTTCGTCGAACCCGGCGAATCGATCGAGGACGCGGTCGCGCGCGAGCTGTTCGAGGAGGCGGGGGTGCGCGCCACCTCCGTTCGCTATATCGCGAGCCAGCCCTGGCCCTTCCCCTCGCAACTGATGATCGCGTGCATGGCGGCGGTCGACGCGCGCGAGCTGACGCTCGATACGACGGAGATCGAGCATGCGCTGTGGGCGACCCGCGCGGAGGTGGAGGCATCGCTCTCCGGCGACCCCGCCGCCCCCTTCATCGCCCCACCCCCGCTCGCCATCGCGCACCACCTGCTGCGCCAGTGGGTTGAGGCGTGAGGCTTGGCGCGAGACCCTGAAATAGGTTCAGGGTGACGGAGCTAAGGCACTGGGCCTAGTTCCTCCCCTGCAAGGCGAGGTGGCCCGCGCCAGCGGGCCGGGGGGTTGTGACCGGCCCAGCGGTGCGCCACGCCGAGAAGGGGCCAAGGGAAGGGACTGGCTCAAACCAGCCCGAGCGCGCCCAGTTCGGCGCGCAGGGCGGCGGGCAGTTCCTCCCCGCCCTCGAAGCTGGCGAGGTCCGCGGGGGCCTTGTCCGCAGCGAGATAGCGCCAGCCCTGGTGGGCGCGCTTGGGGCGCGGCGCGACCGCGGTCAGCCGCGATGGGATGACGATGTTCCAGCGTCCCTCCGGCGTCTCCTCAAAGGCGAGGATCGGCGCGCGGGCGAGGATGCGATGCTGCACGATCCAATAGAGAGAGCCGCCATCGAGGATCTCGGCAAAGCGCGTCGGGCGGTAGCGGGTGTGGATGCGCGCGTGCTCGCCGTACCCCGCCAGCCGTTCCTCCAGCACCTCAAGGTTGGGGCAGCCGTAGGCGATCTTGGTCATGTGCAGCGGCATCGCCGCTCAAGTGGCGCGCGGCGACTTCAGATCAAGGGCGGCGCGGCCCGCCCCGTGCGGTTCAGCCGCGCGACGAGCCCGTGATCCGCGCAATCTCCGCCGCGACCAGCCCCTCGACCATCGTCGGGAGGTTGGCGTCGAGCCATTCGCGCAGCATCGGCTTCAGCGCCGCATCGACCAGCGCGGCAACCGTCGGCCCCTGCGCGGTGTCGACCGTCGGCGCCGGATGCGCAGAGGCAACCGCAGCGGCGAGCATGTCGAGCGACTGGCGCGCGGCCGCGACCGGCTGCGGCGAGGCGAGCGGCGCTGCGACATGCGGAGCGACGGCGTGCGCGCCGTCCCCATCCGGTGCATGGCCGTTCGTCATTTCCGCTACCTGTCCTGCGGCCGCCATCGGTGCATGCCCCTCATCCGGCGTCATCGCGCCATCCAAATCCTGATCGAGCACCGGCCGCTCCGCCGCGCGATCCAGCTCCGCCGCCGCGTCATCGACGAGGTTGGCGAAGTCGTCCGCGCCACCACCGAGTTCGTCGGTAAGTTCGAGCACATCGTCCTCATCGCCCGACGTGACGACCGCCGCTTCGAGGTCGGTGCCGGCAAAGGCGTCCTCCGGCACCGCAGCGTCGAGATCGAGCGGCGGCTTGCGCTTGCCGCCGCCAACCGTCGGTACGGTCATGCCGGCGCGGCCCCCTTCGTCACGGGCGATGACCCGGCGAATCGACGAGAGGATCTCCTCCATCGACGGTTCCCGCGACAAATCGCCCATAGTCTGACCCCCAGCTTGCGGGTCTGTCCCGCGACGGGGGCGCATTGAAGCTGGCTGCGGCGGTGACGTCAAGCGGCGCTGCCGCCGCGCCCCCTTCGGCGGCCCGGCCGTCGGCGGTGTCACTGGCCGGGCGTGGAGGGCGGCAACAGCGTCGGGCGCAACGTCGCGCGGCCTACCGTCGCGGGCGCCTGCGCCCCCTGCGGCGGTACGCTGCGGGTCGAGCTCGACTGCGTCACCGGCGCCGGATCGCGGCCCCAGTCCCAGATGATGTCGCGCACCCGCGCGGCGTTTGTGCGCGGATCATAGCGAGTCGTATCGTCGACGATGCCGAGGTCCGGCGCCTCCGCCCGGCCGATCGCCGCGAGCAGTGCGAACCCGGCGACATAAGCGTCGCGTCGCGCGGTCACGAGCTGCACCTGCGCGTTCAGGAACTCCTGCTCGGCGTTCAAGATCTCGATGATTGTACGCGTGCCGACGCTGTTTTCGGCGCGCACCCCTTCGAGCCCGAGCCGCGTCGCATCGACCGCCACCTGGCTCGACTGGATCACCGCATTCGACGCCTGCCAGCTTGCATAGGCGGAGCGCGCCTGCGCGACGACGCCGCGTTCGGTGGCGATCACATCCTCAAGCGCGCGCCCCTCCAGCGCCTGCGCCTGGCGGATGCGCGCCGCGGTGCGCCCGGCCTGAAACAGCGGCACGCTGACGCTCAACCCCGCGCCCGCGGTGAAGCCGCCGTTGCTGACCGTCACACCCGGGGGCGCGCTGATCGAGCCGAGATAGTTTACATAGCCGGCGTTGGTGGTGACCCCGACGCGCGGCAGTCGCGCGCCCTCCGCCACCCGCACGTCGAGCCCTGCCGCACGCGCCGCAACCTGTGCCGCGACGAGGTTGGGATTGTTCGCGACCGCAAGCTCCGTCGCCTGCGTCGGGTCGGTGGGGAGCCCGGTCAGCGGCGGCGGCGGCTGCAGGTTGTCGGGCGCATCGCCCACCTGCCGGACATAGGCCTCGCGGCTGGAGATGAGCCGCGCCTCTGCCCCCTGCAGCTGCGCCCGCGCCAGCGCCAGCCGCGCCTCCGACTGCGCGACGTCGGTGCGGGTGATGTCACCGATGTCGAAACGGTCGCGCGCGGCCTGGAGGTTGACGCTCAGCACGTCGACCTGATTGCGGTTGAGCGCCACCACCGCTTCATCGCGCAGCACGTCCATGTAGGCGGCGACAACCTGCGTGAAGACGTTGCTTTCGGTCGCGCGCAGCTGTGCCTGACCGGCCTCCACCCGCGCTTCGGCGGAGCGGATACCGTTGCGCACCGATCCGCCGGCGAACAGCGGCACGCTGACCTGCGCCTGCGTGTTGAGCAGCCGGTCCGGCCCCACGCCGCCCGCGGTCTGGACGAGGTTCTCGTTATAGCCGACGGTGCCGCCAACGCTCGGCAGGCCATCCGCGCGCGCAATCGGCACCGCTTCGTCCTGCGCGCGCTGGCCAGCGCGCGCGGCGTTGAGCGTGGGGTTGTTGACGTACGCCTTCGCCAGCGCCTCGCGCAGCGTTTCCGCCGACAGCGCCTGCGGCAGCGCGAGCACGATCAGCGCCGCGCTCGTGATGCGAACCCGACGTCGCATCAGAAACGGAAGCCCTGCGCCGGCGCGAAACCGGGCAGTGCGACGCATTCGAATTCGGCAAAGGCGACCGGCGCGACCGGCGCCCCCTCCACCTTCACCGCGCGGGCGAGGCGGGTCACGCCGCGATCGTTCCAGCCGAGCGCAATGCGCGCGCCAGGGCGCAGCGCGTCGGTCAGCGCCGCGGGCAGCGTCTCCACCGCGCCGTCGATCAACAGCGCGTCGTAATCGGCGTCGCTGAGCGCGGGGGCGTGGAGGTCGCCTTGCACCCAGTCGACCAGAGCCGCGCCGTGCACCGCCGTCGCTCGGCGCCCCAGGTCGACCAGCCTGGCATCGCTTTCCACCGCCGTCACGCGCACGCCGAGCGCAGCGAGCAGCGCCGCCGCATAGCCCGTCGCCGCGCCCACCAGCAGCACGCGCTCGCCCGGCTGCGGGTCGAGGTCGGCGATCAGTCGCGCGGTGGTCAGCGCGGGATTGATGCTCCGCCCACCCCCAAGCGGCAGCGGCCGATCGACATAGGCGAGCTCGCTCTGCGCCTCGCTGACGAATTGCTCGCGCGGCAGGCGGCGAAGCGCGGCCACCAGCCGAGGCTCGATCACCTCGTTGGTGCGCAATTGCGATGCGACCATCGCTTCGCGCGCGAGATCGGCGCGGCTCGGCGTCGGCTCGAACGGCGCGACATCGGGCGCACCGCTGATGCTGGCCGGGCGGCTTTCGGGCGCGGGGGAGAGGGTCATCGCATCACCTGTGCAGAGGCCGGCGGGGTGGGGAGGAGTATGCCGGGCGTGGTGCCGTTACACTCCGCCCGCCTGTATTGCAAGACTAATACAGTCGATCCGCCGTTGACCCCGCGCCCCCGCTTCGCCAAAGCCCCGCGCGGACGGCCCGATGGCGGAGTGGTTACGCACCGGACTGCAAATCCGTTTACGCCGGTTCGATTCCGGCTCGGGCCTCCATTCCTTCGTTTAGAGACGTCCGCCAACGTCCAGTAACCGGCTGTTTTCCGACAGCTTTTTCTGGTATGTTGCTCCGCATCAGTTCGGGCGGTTCCGCACGGTTCCAGCAACATATGTGGAACGATTGATGGACCTCGCGCCGGGCAGAGGCTTCGGAGGTCAATCAATGGCGGCGGGCTCAAATCGCAATTCGGGACTCACTGCAAACGCGGTGAAAAACGCAAAGCCGCGCGAGAAACCCTACAAACTGTCGGATCGCGACGGGCTCTACCTGCTCGTGAAGCCGAGCGGCAGCCGATACTGGCGGATGAATTACCGCTTCGGCGGTGAGCAGCGGACTGTCTCATTCGGCCGCTGGCCCGAAATACTGCTGGCGGACGCGAGAGAAATGCTGCTCGAAACGCGCCGCCTCCTCGCCCGAAAGATCGACCCGCGCGAACAGGCCAAGCTCGATAAGATCGCCAAGTCGATTGCGGCGACGAACACCTTCCAGACGGTAGCCGAGGAATGGCTCGAAAAGATCGAGCTGGAGGGCGTCGCCGCGATGACGCTCAAGAAGGCCCGTTGGCTTCTCGCGCAAACCTACCCGGCATTGGGCAAGCGGCCGATCACCGCGATCACCGCACATGAATTGCTGCTGGTCCTGAAGAAGGTTGAGGCGTCCAAGCGATACGACACGGCCAACCGCATTCGCAGCACCTGCAGCCAGGTCTTCCGCTACGCCATCGCCACCGCTCGCGCCGAACGCGATATCTGCGCCGATCTGCGCGGCGCACTCATCACGGCGCGCACGAACCACCGCGCGGCGATCACGACGCCTGCGGAGGCGGGCGAACTTCTTCGGGCAATCGAGGATTATGACGGGCACCCGGTGTCCCGAATTGCTCTCCGCCTGCTGCCGCACCTTCTCGTCCGCCCCGGCGAACTACGCTGGGCAGAATGGAAGGAATTCGACTTCGACAAATGCGTCTGGACGATCCCGGACCACAAGATGAAGATGGGTCGGCCTCATGCCGTGCCGCTCTCGCGCAAAGCCTTGGCGATCATCGGTGAAATCGAGCACGACTCCAGTTACAGCACGTTCCTGTTTCCATCGCTCCGGGCGCTTGATCGGCCGATGTCGGACAACACGCTCAACGCAGCGCTTCGCCGTCTCGGCTTCAGCAAGGACCAGATGACCGCCCACGGGTTCCGCGCAATGGCAGCCACTTTGCTCAACGAAATGGGCATCTGGAATCCCGACGCCATCGAACGGCAACTGGCACACGCCGATGGTAACTCGATCCGCCGAGCCTACGCGCGGTCAGTATTGGGACGAGCGCGTCCGCATGATGCAGCACTGGTCGGACTATCTCGATCAGCTGCGCGACGGCGCCACGATCCTGCGCCCAAAATTCGGGCACAGTGGGTCATGAACGGCCCTGACGCCCCCGTTCGATAAGTGCGCGAAGGCTGTCCATCGGAATCAATGTGCAACGCCCGATCTTCACCGTCTCCAAGTCTCCGGAGTTCATCAGCTCGTAAAGCTTGGAACGCCGAATGCCCGTCAACCGGATCGCTTCTGCTATTCTGACGGAAATTGGTTCAGCGATCATCGCCGACGGCGTGGCCGGGGTTCGGAAGGGCAAGCCAAGCTGAATGCCGCCGCCCGCCCCGTTTGTGGTCCGCCGGATCATTGGCCGCTCAGCTCCGGCTCAGCCTGCTCCACCTTCCGGCGATAAGCTTCATGCACGCGGGCACGCAGTGACGGGTCCGGATGCCCGGCCAGCAGCCCGTCAACCGCACAGACCATGAAAGTTAGGTTGCGTTTGACGAGCTCGATGTTCTGGCGGCTCTCCTCGCGCAGGTCCTGCCCCTGAAACAGATCGGTCACGATAGCGCCGATCCACTGGCTGCGGCTCTGCTTTGCGCGGGACGCTTCGTTCTGGACCCAAGCCGCGACGTGCTTCGGGAGATAGGTCTGGACGGAAACATTACGTGTCACTGGAGACTCCATTTATCTGGAGCCTGGCACGCACTGCGAAAGGCACGTCTGTTCTATGTATGTTCCATGCCGCTGTCAACGGCCGGCCGAGGGCCGAGATGCACTGAATTCAGTTTGCGCAAATTATCCGCCAGTCCGAAGATGCTGCAATTCACTTTTGATTGAGAAGCTGCCACTTCCGAAATCTGGCCTTTTTTCTAGCTAATCCAAAGGATTAGTATCGGCGATTTGTCGCGTAGGGTGTGCTCTGCGCTGTTCCCAGCTGCGGGGAACAGATCAACAGATTTTCCTGCTTCAATCAACCGGCGCGAGAGTGAGACAGCCAGCGGAGAATGAAGCTCCCGGCGCTTGAGGGTTTCGCGAACTTGGCTCAGACGGAGATTTCCGAGCCGATGATACAACCCTCTGATCTAAGCTTGCGGAGAGAATCGATGACCCGCAAAGCCTGCTTCTCCGATGGGATCTTCGAGGGAACGGAGGCAGCCACTTGGAGGATGCCGAGTTCCGTCGGGGTGAGGAGCTTTCGAGCCTGACCCCAGGCGCTCAGTTGCCCCCAGAGTTGAGCTCCCGCGGAAACCACCAGTGCCTGGGCCTCGATTCCGTTCAGGAGCTTCTGCTCCTTGATGCCTGTCCGCTTCCCTTCCTTGAGGCGGTCCTTGTCGATGAGTTCGTCCAGCCACGATTCCGGCCAGTCGATCTCCAGCGCTTTCACGCGCGCCCAACAAGCCTGCTGTTTGGCCCACTCGGTGACGTTGCTGATCCCGCCCGAGGGGGATACAAGAACATCATGAACGGCTTCGGCCACCAAGGCTATCGCTGCACCCATGTTCTCCGAGATGCCCTGAGCGCGCCAAATGGCGTCAAAATCCACAAACTCTTCGCGTTGTTCGCAGTCATAGCCCATCTTCGCCAAGGCATAGGCGACGACGTTTGCCCGGTATCCGCCTTGATACCATGACTGCTCGGTGACGATTTCCTCCGTGGCGCGGAATATCAGTGCCTTGGCCACGGCGTGACGATAGAAATCTTCGTTGAATGCGTCCGGTTGCTTTTTCCACTCGTTACCGATTGATCCTGCAAAGTGAGCGAAGTTCTTCTGCGCACCTTTACTGACGATATCCGGGTGCCCGCGCCAGACATTGAGATACTTGGCCAAATCGGTCTTTGAAATCAGCTGCGATTTCGGATATTCGAGATCGAACTTCTTGCGCTGGGCGGGTGTCAGCAATCCGCGGGCGTCCTGATACTGACCTCTGGCACGCTCGTAATACCATTTGGATTCGCGGAACGTACCGTCTGGCGACGGCGCAAACATCCTTCGGGAGAATTCCTCGAGCCGGACATGGAAGGGGTGATTTGCAAAGAAGTCGGCAGCGTTCACCCGATTCTGGCTGTTGGCAAATTCCGAAATCTTCGGGACAATGTCGATCGCCTTGTCGGACGGGACGATCGATAGCTTCATCTGCACAAAAACCTTGGAAAGATCGGCGTTTCTACGCTTCGCCGCATGGATCGACGCGGTGGTCTGTCCTCCATTCACAATCTGGAGGTTCCTGAGCCCCGTCAGCAGCAGGCCGTCTGCCGATTCCCGCGTGATGATGTCCTCGGCGGTCGCAGTAATTCCGTTGTTGTAAGCGAAGAACATGTCCGGATCATTGTCGATGGTGTTCCGGATGCCCTTGTTGACCCCGCCTCGCGCCTGAAGAAATACGCGGACGTTCTGCTCCAGCAAGCGTGAACCCCAACGGTCATAGATGGACGCGAGCTGCGGCCCAGGGACAACGGCGAGGTAGGCCTTGTAGTCGGCATCTCCCATGTGTGCGGGAAGCAATGGAATGGGTCCGCCATAATCGGCTTCAAGATCGATGATGATTTCCTCGCGACCAAAGCCGGACGCTGCAAAACGATGCAGGCGTTCAATATCCCAGACCGAATAGGATAGATGGCGTCCGTCGATCTCACCTGCTTCGCGGCCATCGACCTTGGCGCTCAGCTGGCGATTGCTTACCAGGAACAGCCGAATCTTGGAAATGGTCGGCCAGCGAACGGCGATCAGGTCGGCAAGACCGAAGGCAGCGCTTGTTTCCTCCAGACTGTTTCTGAATTTGGTATCAAGCGACTTGCCGAGGAAATTTTCCAAGCGCTTGAATATGGCATTCATGTCCGTCTGAGTGAGGCGCGCCAGCTCCGGGGATTGGCTGAAGTCCAAGATGACAAGGCTCAGCACTCCGCCGCTGTGGGCTGGATCGCCGGCATAGCCGTCAACACGGATGCCGCCCGTCGGGGGGCAGTAGGAGGCGCGGTCCGCTGTATCGAACTCGCCGGCATCGGCCAGGTAGTTGCAGAACAGCTCGAAGAACGCGTCCTCCGCATAATGGCCGTCCACGTCGGCGGACGCCATCACTTCCTGGAAGAAGTCCTGATGAAACTCTTCGAGGCTTATTGTCATTGCGCCACGCCCTTCAGTCTGTTGCGCATGAGGTCATCGTCGATCCGGAACTGCTCGCAGTCGACCAGCGATAGATCGTAGCGGACTCGCTCCACGCCGGAGGAGTAGGCCTCCGGTGTAATGCGGGGAAAATCCTCGGTAACGCGCAGAAAGCGGTGAGGGCCGGACACCCAGCGTGAGGATGAATAATCATCGTCCCACGAGAATCCCGCCGCGACGAGCTGGCCTTCGAACCTCTCGACCACCGACGGCGCGTCCGCAGCAATCACGGTGGAGATGCGCCGTGCCACATCGGTCAGAGTGAAGGCAGCGCCGGTATCCTCCGGCGCCGTGTCCAGCTCGACGACGTAGAGAAACAGGGCGTCGCATCCATCGGTATCGAGCTGGAACTCGGAGGATATCGCGACATAAGGCCGAGCTGCCCCGCGTCTTGCCTTGGCCTCGATCGCGATCCGCCCGCACTCGAAATCCTTTGGTGAGCCCGTCGGACCAACCCACGCTCCCGTGGCGTCCGCCGGACCGAAGGCGGGAATCAGATATCGCTCCAGCACCAACAGCTCACCGATCAGGCCCTTCTGCTCTTCCGCTGACAGGCGGCCGTCACCACCGCCTCTCAGCAGATGGTGCCATCGCCAGGTTCGTGCCAGAAATGTCTCGCCCGCTTCGATCTCCGATCTGGCGAGAGAAGTCGCCTGGACGATGTCCAGGCAAAGGCGGTGGAAGATGTCCCGATGCTGATTGTCAGTCAGCTTGAGGGAAACCATCGTGCTGCCACCCGAATCCGGCTCGGATAGGGCGACTTCGATCCCTTTCAGTTTCGGGAGCTTGCCCTTGGGCGCCGAGGCGGCTGCGCATTGCAAGATGAGCAGGCACTTCCGGTCCACGCTGCGCGCCCAAAAGAAGTTCCACGGGTGCTTGCCGTCAACACGCTTGGCATTGATGATGTCGGCCGAGGCGGGCGGCTCTAGGCCAGTCCACGGATCGTCAGCGGTCGTCATCGCCCGCCATTTCCTCTTCTTCGAGGTCTTCGGAGAAGTTCTCCCGGACCCAAGTCGTGTTCACGACGTAGGCGACTTTCTTCTCCTCCAATTCGGTGCCGGGGAAGCTGATGCTCCAGGCCACGACAGGCTCGGTGCCCCGAAGGTCGTCCTCCTCCGCGCCGATTGCCAGCAGATGCACGATAAGGAGCGGGCGCTCCCGCTTGGCGCGATATATGCGATCAGGGTAATTCCAGCTTCCGTCTTTGGACGGCTTCGCATCATCGCGCTCCCGATATTCCCGCTGCGCGTCTTCAATCTGCGCGTCCGTCAGACCCGTCTTCTCCACGCCTCGGGAGGCCACGCGCTGCTTGTTAGTGACGCGCAAGGTCGTGGGGTCGTTTCGGCTTCTGTCGGCCTCGCTTCGCCGGGGGCAGTTGATGGTAATCCCAAGCGAGTCGTCCGAGAGCCCCTTGTCTTCGCGCTTCTTCAGACTCGCGAACAGGACGTCCCAGTGAGCGAGTTCCGTTGCCGCTCGATCGTCTATGTGCTGGCAAACCGGCCCCGTGTCGGTCAGCAGTGAGCCGGGGTGGTTGACGAAGGATGCTATGAATTCGCGCACCAAGCCGACGGGCACGCCGGAGAGGAGATAACCCCCTGAAACCGGCTCCGCCGAAGCCAGTGGCATCCCTTCAGCATCCAAGGCCTTAGCCAGTGCGACAGCGGCATTGCGGTTGGCCCTCAAACTGTCGGCATCGCGCTTCAGAATGGCCGTCTCGGCAAACTTGTTCGCAAGTCCGATGGAGACCACGAGCTTTTCGCCCGATCCCATCTTGTTGCGGGCGGTGACTATCAGCGTGTCGGGATGGCTGCGGACCTTCAGACCGAACTGCTCGGGAGTGGCGCCCACAGCCTCCATGCTGCGCAATTCGTCCCTGAGCTCTTCGATGGATTCGGCGATGTGGGCATACCAGCCTTCCGCCTCTTCCGGCATCCACACGCGGCACAGATCGTCGTAGCCGGGACGGTAGCCGAACCAGCGGCCCATCTGCATCAGCGTGTCGTACATCATGGAATTGCGCAGGAAGTAGCTGATCATCAGCCCTTCGAGCGTCAGTCCGCGCGAAAGCGAAAAGCCGCCAACCGCGATGACATTGAGTCCGTTCTCCTCATGATCGGCATAAGCGAGATTACCGGAAGATCGGCTGTTGACCTCGACCACCGAGACAGGCGCGATGCTCTCAAGCAGGAGCGGTTGGATATCGCTCCAGTCGAACTCGCTGTCCGACGCGTATTCCTCGTGCCAGACTTCATGCAGAGCCGCGATCTCGGCGTCCCGCAGGGCTTTCGCGTCTGGCAGAGCCCCGTTGACACGGACACTCGCCCGGATGCGATCGACGAGAGCGTGAACTTCGTTGCGCAACTGCCGCTGCACATCGGTGAAGCGCGAGGCATTGACCAGCATGGAGCAGTGCTTGTTCCGTTGCCCCCGTGCCAGCCGGATTGCCCGTGCCACGACGAATGCCCGGACGGCCTTTTCCAAGCTGAGAGGAAGCCCCGAGATCCGGAAGTCCTTCTTGTGTTCTAAGGGGAGCAGATCGCCGTTGTCGGTGATGGGACGGATGATCGATTCACTGTCTTCCAGGAAAACCCGATTGGCCCCGAAGTAGTTCGTGGGAGGATCAAGGCTGACGATGAAGTCCCGTGGGAAGAGGTCTTCTCCCAACATTTCCGTTTCGCTGTCCGGGTCGATGAAGATGTTGGCGAAGGGCGTAGCCGTGTAGCCAACATAACAGCTGTGGTCGAACAGCTTCAGCAGTGTGCGTATTTGCCCGTTGATCCTGGTGGCTTCATCCGGGCCTTTCGCGGTGTTGATCGATGCGTTATCCGCCTCGTCGTCGATCAGGAGCATCGGAGCGTCGATCACAGACGTGCCGGCGCGCTGATTATGCTCCTGCAGCCAGGAAATCAGGTTCTTCAGGGTCGAGCTGTTCTTCTTGATGACGAAGATCGCAGGCTCACGAAGGTTGTCGAGCGGCACGCCGACGCCTGAGGCCAAGGTCTTGCTGAAATCCTTGATCGAGTTGGTAAAGGTCACCGGTCTGCGGGATTTGTCGAACCTGCCCACGCCGATGAAGCGCTGCGCCGGATCGTCACGATTGGAGAGCAGTCGGGCGCTATCCCGCCCCACAAAGCCCTCGTCGATCCGCATCTGTGTCTGGTTACGAAGATTATTGTGAATGCCTGCGATGACGATGATCAGACGATAACCGGCATCGGCAGCCTTGCAGATCAGACCTGTATAGTTCGCGGTCTTGCCCGATTGGACGTGGCCCACGACCATCCCTCGCCGGTCCCAGCTCTCAGTCTTGAGCGGGTTTTCAAGCAGGTTCAAAATTCGGTCGGTCACGTCGTCAAGAGTGACAAGGACGTCGCCTGAGAAACCCTTTTCTGCCAGAAGCTTGCGATAGCGGTTCCAGTAATAGGGGTCGATCCCGGCGCGAGCTGCGTCAAGCCACGGAACGTAATCCGCTGCCGTGAGCATCGACCCAATTTTCATCGAGACGCCGTGGCTGTTCTCGAGGGAGCGGGCCAGCTCTTCGGCCTGGTCTTCAGTTACATCGGAGCACAGCGGTATCTGGCGGATTTGCTCAATGAGTTCTCGGATGCGGTCCGGCGTCGGCAACGGCTCCTTCGCCAGCTGTGCGCCCACCATTGTTTCTAGCATTTTCAGGCCGCTATTCATCGTCACGGCCTTCCAGCATTTTGGAAAGTTCCTCTGAAACGAGATTCCATTTCTCGCGAAATGGATCAGTTGCGCTCATCATCTGCATCGCATCTACTGGCTCGATCCCCGAGGCTCTCAGCGCCGCAAATGTGGTCCGTGCGACGTGGGTGAGCGTGTCATCTGCCATCTCCGACCCAGAGACCTGCTCAGGACTCGCGCTGATATCGGCAAACAAGGCGTCAATCGGAATCGAGGTGGCTGCCATTTCGAGGATGCGCCTGAAATCGGTCCGGAGGTCATCGGGCAAGCGGCCGGAGAAGTCGGCGAACACTGGGTGCTCGGGATTCAGGCAATAGGAAATCTCGTTGCCGGTTTGCCGGCGCTGCCAGACAGGCAGCCGGCTATCGCTAGCCAGTCTGTGCCCACGCGCGGTGTAGACCCTCCGCGACGTGGCACCGATCGTTTCGATGATCCTGCGCAACCGCTCGCGAACATGATACGGCGGTTGGGCGGAAGCCTTCTTGACATCGATTTTCCATTCCGCGTCCATTCCGTTCGGCATGTCGATGCGGACACGCGCCAGTTTCGTCAGCTCCTTCTGACGGGCCAGACCGAACCAGGTACCGTGGATGATCAGCCGCTTGCCGCGATAGACATAGAAGCCCTGATTCTTGAGGTAGCCGGCCTTGCCAGCGTTGCGCTCCCACCCGGCGGGGTCCTTCCTGTGGTGGGGCAAGGTGAAGGTCTGGACTTCGACCTCCTGCCCTCCCGATTTTATCCTCTCGATTGGTCCAGCCTGCGTTGCGGGATGAGAGGAATGGAACGGATCAAACGGCCTGAGCTGCCGGCCATTCAGCGAGATGGCGATTTTCCTTACGCCACGCTCACCGGCAAGAAAACGATGGAAGACAAGTTCCAGGTGCTCCGCGGCCTCATCAATCCGTGAAACGAACGCAGCGCGGGCATCGCTGCCATCGCCTTCCACAAGGCGATCGAGCGCTTCCCATAGCACCAATGTTCCTGAACCGGCGAGTTCGTCGATCCACGGAACCCCGGACGTGTCGTCAAGGAACTCCACCAACCACCGGTTGGTGCGTGCAACCTCGTCCAGATTCCATCTGGCGCAGCTCGTGACACCGTCCTTGCGCGAAGCGACCGTCAACTTCCTGCATTGAGAGAACGATGCCGTCTTCAGTCCTAATCCGAAGCGGCCCAGGTCTTCCTTGTCGCGAGTATCAAGCGGATTGCGACTGCCCGGCCGCATGGCTGCGAGCAGCTCATCTTCGGTCATGCCTTCGCCATCATCCAGAATGGCAAGACTTGGCTGAGCGCTCGTCGTGTCGGCAAAAAGCCGGATGGAGCGCGCCTGGGCCGTGATCGAATTGTCGATGATGTCAGCGAGTGCGGTTTCGAGGGAATATCCGATGTCACGCATGCTCTCGATAAGCATCGCTGCGTGGGGAGCGGCTTCCTTCGTCCGGACGTCAGTCGGTGCGTCAGCTCGCCCCATCGCTACGCGGCCTCGTCGATCACAGCGGAACGCCTGGCTGCCTCCGCACCCATGGCCGAACGAGATAGGATGGCCAACAATGATGCCGCGATCTGACGCGCGAGGAACGGGGGCACCGCGTTTCCGACCTGCACGAACTGTTGCGTTCGATTGCCCCGGAAGACGTAATTGTCGGGGAACGTCTGCAAACGGGCGGCCTCGCGGACCGTCAAACTGCGGCACTGCATCGGATCGGGATGGATGAAGTAATGCCCGTCCTTGGAGATATGGCTCGTGACCGTCGTCGAAGGCTGGTCACGCACCTGGACCCGAAAACGGTCCGCGAACTTGCCCGACTTCCAATTGCGATGATCCGGCGCAAGCGCGGCCGGGAAGTCGGACGCCTTGGGTGAGCGGCCTGTCACCTCCGCGAAGATCGCCGCGAAGAAATAGCGTGCGAGATCGCTCCTCATGTGCGCGCGGCTGGCGTGATTTGGTAGCGTGGCAAGGTTAGGGTCCGTCAGCCAGTCACGAAGCTCACTCGGACAGTCCGCCGCGATGCCGGTTCCAAACGCCTGCCGAGCGGGCACTTCATTCAGGCCCCTGAACGCTGCGAGACATTTCGACGCACGCATGGTGAAGGCAAGGTGCTGTTCGTCGCCCAGCCGCGTGTCGAGACCCGCGACCAGAGCCATCGCATCGGCGACAACCTTGCGCCACTCTTCCGGTGCGTCGTCTTCACGGCTCAGTCCGCTGCGCAGCCTTGGCATCCCCGACAGGACCTGGCCCACCGTCGCGGTCAGGGCGTGCCGCCGCATGGCGTCCGCGAGCGCGTTCTCAGACAGGTCGGCCGAAAGGTCTGCCCGCAGGCCAACCACGATCACGCGGTGACGGGCTTGGGGCACGCCGAAGTCCTCTGCCCGGATGACAAAGTCGCTCGCGCGCGGCTCGAACGGCTCAAGGGACAGCGGGCGCCGGCTGCGCGGGTCAAGCGCGATCAGACGATATTGTTCTCCGTCGCGATGGTCGCCGCGCAGGTCTTCCAGAACCTTGTCGAAAATTCTGCTCTCCCCATTGTCGACAGACGACGAGAGCATGCCCTTGACGTTCTCCATGACAAAGGCGGCGGGCCTCAGCCGGTCGAGAATGCGGATGTACTCGTGATAGAGGAAGTGGCGCGCGTCCTTGCTCGCGATATATCCTTCCTTGCCTTGGTTGCGAGCTCGGCCAACCAGCGAATAGGCCTGACAGGGAGGCCCCCCGATCAGGACCGTATTGCCGCCGCTCGCCTCCCGGATCGCGTCAAGCCTAGCGTCGAGCCGGTCACCAGGATCTTCAACTCCGAGTTCGAGCTGCCAGGCTTCCCGCTTGGCTGCCGCCCATTCCTTCGGATGCAGACTTCCCCAGTCGGGCTCGTCCCCGCCTTCGTTTATGAAACGATAGTAGCAATCGGGCAGTGCGTCGCCGAACTGCCGCAGAAAGGCGCGCAGCAATAGCGTCGAATAGGCCGATGCCTCCTTCTCGATCGAGAGCTCGATCCGGAAGGCGCGTTCCCCGTCTTCCCCCCGGACACTGGAAAATCCTTCAGCCAGCCCCCCAGGACCTGCAAAGATGTCAACTACAGAATAAGTAGGCAAGAATCATGCTTCCCCGGAACAACCCCGCCTCCATGAATAACGATTCGGTCCAGGAAAGACAGACGCTCGTGCCATGGCGGATGTAGTCGATTCGGTGACCCGCTCGCGGATGATGTCCGGGATCGGAGGTGCGAACACGAAGCCTGAGCTCGTGTTGCGGCGCGCCCTACACCGGGCCGGCCTCCGCTTTCGCCTTCACGCGCGCGACCTGCCGGGTCGCCCCGATGTGGTGCTGCCTCGACATCGGGTTGTGATCCTGGTCCACGGCTGCTTCTGGCATCGCCACAGTGGCTGCCATTGGTGTTCGACACCCGGCTCCAACCAACACTTCTGGACCGAAAAGTTTGCCGCGAACGTCGAGCGCGATCTTCGGACGCGGAACCAGCTTCGTGCGGCCGGTTGGCGTGTGGCAGTGGTTTGGGAATGCGCTTTGCGCGTGAGCCATAGCGAAGCGACGATTTCGCAACTGGTAGAGTGGATACGATCTGACGGCGATCACTTCGAAACGGAAATCGTGCGAGCTGCCGCGGCAAACGCAGAGGATTGAGAAATGCCACATATCCTGGGTGCATTCCGAAATTAGACCCAGGATATGTGGCAAAGGCGACGGGGCCGGCGCCCACACAAACGGATAATGGATGACGAGGGATGGCGAAGTCCGAACCCACTCAGCGACAGCGTCTGCGTGAAATCCTGTCTTCAACACCGATCGTACGTGCCTACGAACTCAGAAGGGCGGGGATCGACGGCAAGACAATCCTGAGGGCGGTCCGCGATGGCGACCTCATCAAGATATCGCGAGGCCTTTACCAGCGCCCCAACAGCGAGGTCGATCCTGAGCAGGCGCTTGCCGAGGCCGCGAAGCGGGTTCCGAAAGGTGTGATAGCAATGGTTTCAGCGCTCGCCTTTCATGGCCTTACCGATCAGATGCCTCGCAAGATATGGGTCGCGATTAGCCCGAAGGATTGGGGCAAGCCCGCGCCCTCCTACCCGCCCATCCGGATAGTCGAGCTAAGCGACAAGTACATGAATCAAGGAGTCGAGCACCACCAGATATCGGGAATCGACGTCCCAATCTTCTCGGTGCCCAAGACACTCGCCGACGTTTTCAGAAACAGTCGGCTGATCGATCGTTCCGTTGCGGTCGAGGCTCTGCGATCTGCCCTCGACCAGCGAAAGGCAACGCCCGGCGCCATCGCGGAAGCCGCGAAGGAGGGCGGCGCGTGGAGGATCATGCGCCCGTATCTCGAAGCCCTGACCTCGAATGGCTAAAGGCACGTCAAATCTGGCAGCCTCGATCAAGCAGCGGCTCCTGAATCTCGCAAGAGCAGAAGGGCGCGTATATGAGGTAGTGCTGGTGCGGTATGCTTTGGAGCGGCTGCTGTATCGCCTCTCGATCTCCGATCAGCGGGACCGGTTCATCCTTAAGGGAGGCATGCTCGTCACCCTGTGGATCGAAAGCGACAACCGCGAGACTCGCGACGCCGACTTCCTCGGATACGGCGATGCTGACCAGGAAAGTCTCAGGACTGCGTTCGCCGACATATTGTCCATCGATGCGGATGACGGGCTCAAGTTCGATGTGGAAAGCCTGACCGCGACGGCGATCCGGGAGGAAATGGAGTATGGCGGCGTGCGCCTGCGCACCACGGCATATCTCGAAAGATCGAGGATACCGGTGACGATCGACGTGGGATTTGGTGATGCGCTCGCCGGTGCGGCACCGCCGCTCGCCTATCCCTCGCTGCTTGGTATGGAGACGCCGCAGATACGCGCCTATCCGCCGGCCACCGTCATCGCCGAGAAGTTTCAGGCAATGGTTGCTCTGGGTGTCGCGAACGGGCGAATGAAGGACTATTTCGACCTGTGGGCGATCCCGAAAGCGCTTCCCATCGTCGACGCCGATCTCGACGCAGCAATCCGAGCGACATTCGCGCGGAGAGGAACCGGCATTCCGCGCGACCGACCTCCAGGCCTCTCGGAAGCCTTCACAGGCGACGAGGCGAAGCAGCGTCAATGGCGCGCGTATGCCCGATCGATCGATCTCGAAGGTGTGACACTGGAGGAGGTGGTTGAAGCTGTCTGGGCACTGGTCGGCCCATCATGTGCACGCATCGGATCGCCGTCCCGCTGACGGATCGCTTAGGTGCAGTGCTTGACCGCCGCTGCGAAAGCTGGCTTACGCGACCCGATTCGTGGGCTGCTTTGCAGATTGCGATTCCGGCCGTCGGATTCGAACCGATTTTGATTGAGGCCCTGATGGACCAATTGATGGATCGAGTTGGGCAGCTCTCGAAAATCGGAAATTAAGTCAGTAAGTTACTGGTTGAATTCGATTCCGGCTCGGCCTCCACTGCCCCCACGTCGTCGCAGGGGCTTTCGCCGTCACGCCAGGCCCATGCTCGTCAGCAGGAACGCTTGTTCCTCGGCGTCCTCGCGCAGCGATTCGAAGCGGCCGGATTTGCCGCCGTGGCCCGCGCCCATGTTGAGTTTGAGCAGCAGCGGGTTGGCGTCGGTCTTGGTTGCGCGCAGCTTGGCGACCCATTTGGCGGGCTCCCAATAGGTGACGCGCGGGTCGTTGAGCCCCGCGGTCACCAGCAACGGCGGATATTCGCCGGCGCGGACATTGTCGTAGGGGGAGTAGGCGGCGATGTGGCCATAGGCCTCCGCATCCTCGATCGGATTGCCCCATTCGGGCCATTCGCCGGGGGTGAGCGGCAGGCTCGCGTCGAGCATCGTCGCCAGCACGTCGACGAACGGCACATGCGCCACTGCCGCGCCGAACAGTCCCGGCGCCTGGTTGAGCACCGCGCCGACTAGCTCGCCCCCGGCGCTCCCGCCGGCGATGGCGATGCGCCCCTCGCGGGTCCAGCCGCGCTCGACGAGCCCGCGCGCGACGTCGATGAAATCGTCGAAGCTGCGCTGGCGGTGCGCCTTCTTGGCCGAAAGATACCAGCCGCGCCCGAGGTCGTCGCCGCCGCGGATATGCGCGATGGCATAGACGAAGCCGCGGTCGGTGAGGCTCATCCGCGTCGTCGAAAAGCCCGGCGGGATGGCGATGCCGTAGGCGCCATAACCGTAGAGGTAGAGCGGCTGGTCGCCATCCTCGCGCTTCAGATCTCGGCGCCAGACGAGGCTCACCGGGATGAGTGTCCCGTCACGGCCGGGGATCATCAGCCGTTCGGTCGCGTAGAGACTGGCGTCGTAGCCCGACGGCACCTCCTGCACCTTGCGCACCAGCATCTCGCCGCTGTCGATGCTGTAGTCGTAGACGGTCGCGGGGATGACCATCGAGTTGTAGACGAGCTGCAACGTGCGCGTCGCGAACTCGGGGTTCTCGCCCAGCCCCGCGCTGTAGCTCGCCTCGGGAAAGGCAATGCGGTGCTGGTCCTGCGGCGCGTCGTAGCTCGCCCAGCTGAGCTGATCGAGCCCATCCTCGCGCCCCTCGATGACGAAGAAGTCTGAAAAGCAGGTGACGTCGGTGAGGTAGAAACGGTCGCTGCCGGGGATCAGCGTCGTCCAGGTTCCCGGCGCATCGACGCTGGCGGTGGCGAGGCGGAAGTTGATGTGGTCGTCGTTGGTGACGATGTAGAGCGTGCCGCCACGCTCCTCGACCTCATACTCCACGCCGGGGCGGCGCGCGGCGACCAGCAGCGGTTCGGCCACCGGGTTGTCGGCGGGGATGAGGCGCACCTCGCTCGTTTCATGATCGCCGGTCGAGATGACGATGAACCGTTCGCTGTGGGTCATGCTGACCCCGGCTGAAAAGCCTTCGTCGGGCTCTTCGTAGATGGTCACGTCATCGGCGACCGGAGTTCCCAGCCGGTGCAGCTTGATCGTACGCGTGCGCCAATTGTCGTCGACCAGGCCGTAGAGCAGCATCGTCCCATCGGCGCTGAACACGATGTTGCCGAGCGTCCCTTCGACGGCGTCGTCGCCCCAGGGCGCGCGCGCGCCTGGGATGACCTCGTCGAGTTCCTCACCCGTCGCGAGGTCGCGAAAGCGGATGGTGTAGCGCTCCGACCCGTCGGTATCGACCGAGTAGGCGAGTCGGCGATGGTCGCTCGAAATGTCCATCGCGCCCAGACGAAAATATTCGTGACCTTCCGCCAGCGCGGGTTCGTCGAGGATGCACTGCGGCTCGCCCGAGCCGTCGGCGGGGCGGCGCCACCAGGTGCGATACTGCGCGCCCTCGGCAAACTCGCGCCAGTAGAGCCAGTCGCCGTCGCGCACGGGCACGCTCTTGTCCGCCTCCTTGATGCGCCCCTTCATCTCCTGAAACAGCGTTTCGACGAGCGGGGCGTGCGGCGCCATCTGCGCTTCGAACCACGCGTTCTCGGCCTGCAGATGCGCGAGGATCTCCGCGTCCTTGACCTCCGGGTAGCCGGGGTCGCGCAGCCAGGCGTAATCGTCGTGGCGCTCGATGCCGTGATGCGTCGTGGTCGACGGCCGGCGGGGGGCGATGGGGGGAGCGGAGGGGGTTTCGGTCATGCGCGGGGATTAGCGCCTCTCGGGAAGAGGTCACGCATCTTTCGTCCCCCCGCCCCCTTGTGGGGAGGGGTAGGGGTGGGGGCCCGCTCGCGTCTGCGAGCGGAAGAGACGCATCTCCACGATGCACTAACGATTCTTCACGAGCCGCGGACGCGGCTCGGCCCCCACCCCCGGCCCCTCCCCACGAGGGGGAGGGGGACGTTGGCTCCCCCACTCGACGTAAGCGCTTCACTCCTGGCCGCAGCGGAGCGGCTTTGCGGTGGGGGTTGCCGCGCGCCACCAGCGGCAGGCGGCGTCGAGTCGGCGGGCGTTGTCGCGGCCCCAGGCGTCGAGCGCGCTGACCCAGCGTTCGTAAGCGGCTTCGCTGGTGAGCGCATCAGCCTCCGGCGTCGGACGCGGCGCCCTCGCGAACAGATCTGGCGGAGGTATCGGCGCCGCGGCAGGCGGGGTGGTCGCGCAGCCCGGGCTCAAGGCACAGGCGAGCGCGAGCATGAGCAGAGGGCGGCGCGTCGGGTAGCGATCGAGTGGCGGCATCGAGCTGCTCCTGGCGGGCACGGTCGCGCAGGGCGCCGCGTTGAAGTTCGAGGTGGCGGGCGGCATCGGCGGTGCGTTCGCGCGTGCGTTGCGCCTGCGCTGCTTCGCTCCGCGCGGTTTCGGCCCGGCGCAGCGCATCGCGCGCGGCATCGCGGCGGATAGCTGCCACGGCGGCTACCAGCGCGACAGCGAGCGCGACGAGCAGCGGCGCGCGCGGCTGGATCGCGCGCCACAGCGGCAACAGCGCCGTCATGCAGCACGCGGGGCGTCGTCACCCCCGCTGAGCTCGAGGCTGCCGCCCTCGCGCCCCATGCTCGCACGAAAGGCGCGGCGGTTGATCGCGAAGCCGAGCGCCAGCAGCACCGCGGCGATGGTCCCGCCAAGCATGGCGAGCAGCATCCTAAGCGCGGCGATGCGCTCCGCCGCGCTCCCCAACAGCCAGCGCTGCGGGGTCGCGAGCAGCAGCGTCACCCAGGCGGCGAAGGCGGTCAGCACTGCCGCCCCCGCGATCGAGGCGATCAGCGCCAGCATCGCCCGCGCCTCCCGCGCCTGCGCCGGCGGCAGCGCCAGCAGCATCACTTGGCGCTCGCGTAGAGCTGCGCCTCGTCGCGGCGGCGGTTGACGAGGCCGGGGAGCCGCTTGCCCCCGGCAAACACCCAGCGACCGAACTGCTTGGCCGCACCGTCGAAATCGCCCGCATTGTGCAGCCGTGCGAGGGTCGAGGCGCGAAATGCTGCGGCGCCGACGTTGAAGGCGAGGCTGACCATCGCATCGAATTGCGCCGGAGCGCTCGCCGGGCAGGCCCCTGCCACTGCGCGCTCAAATCGTTCGAGATCGCGCCGCAGCCACGCCTCCGCGGTAGCGTCGTCAATGCTCAGGCCATCGTGGACATGGTCGCCGGTGGAGCCATAGCCGACCGTCCACACCCCCGCAGGGCAGCGATACGCGGTCAGGCGGCACCCCTCCCAGCGCTTGATGAGGTCAATGCCGGCAGGCGAGATGCGGCGAGGGGCGGGAAGGGGGTCTGCGGTCATGCGGGGCTCCGGTCGCGGGATCGATCCCTCGCCCCGTGGTGCAACCCGCCCGCTGTAGGAAATAGGCTCGCCCCTAGCCGAACAGCCACCAGACCAGCAGCACGACGGGCAACCATGCGAGCAGCGCGGCCAGCAGGATCGGCAACACGGCGAAGGTCTTTTCGGGACCGACCCTCATCCCAGGCTCCCGGATCATCGCAAGCTCCATCATCGCGTGAAGCGACTAGAGGCGCGATAGTTCCTTGAGCAGCGCAGCAAGGTCCGCTTCGGTCTGATAGAGGCCAAGGCCAACGCGCAGCACATCGCCGCGCACGTCGGTGATAACCCCGCGCTCCAGCAGAGCGGCGCTCCACGCGGCTGCGGACGGGTGGCGGTAGGCGACGAAGCGCGCGTGATTGGCGCCATTCCGGTCCGGGTTGACGCGTTCGGCCTGGCCAAGGGCTGTCGCTGCGGTGCCTTCCTCCAACCTCCGCCGCAGGACATCGCAATGCGCGGTGATGCGCGCGGTGGTGAGCCCTTCGTCGGCGAGCATGTCGCGCACCGCGACGAAACGGTACAGCCCCGACGGATCGAAGGTCGCGCCCAGCAGCCGCCGCGCATCGGGGGCAAAGCCGACCCCGCTCGGCGCTTGTAGGTCATCGAACGCCGCGTACCAGCCGGTCAGCAGCGGGCGCGGAGCGATGTGGTGGGGCACGTGCAGGAAGCTCACCCCCTCCCCCGCCATCGCATATTTATAGCCCCCCGCGACGTAGCAGAGCCGGTCCGCATAGCGCGACAGGTCGGTCTCGATGGCCATGAAGCCGTGGTAGCCGTCAATCACCACGATCGGCGCATCGACACCGTCGCCGGCAACCTCCGCGAGCGGGGAGAGGTCCTCCACCACCGCCCCGGTGCCAAAGGCGACGTGGCTCAGCACCACCAGCTGCGCTTTCGCATCGCGCGCCGCCTGCGCTACCCGCGCGGCGAGGTCGGGACCCGCGGCGATGCCGGTGACGATCGCCTCCCCCGCCTCCTCCCAACGCGCGGCCTGGCGCGTCATCGAATGGAACTCGCCCTCGCCCATCACCAGCCGCAGCGGGCGGGGGAGGTGGCTGGCGAGGCGCACGATCAGCTCGTGCGTGCTGCTGCCGAAGACGATGGTCGACGGGTCGGAAAGGCCGAGTTCGTGCGCGACATGGTGCTGCGCGGCGGGCCACAGCTCGCCCATCACGCGGTCCCATTTGCGGTCGGCGAGCCGCGCGGCATCGTCCCACGCCGCGATCTGGCCGACGTAGCTCGCGTCGGGCCACAGATGGTGACTGTGCGCGGCGAAGTGCAGCCGGTCGGGCGCAGCAGACAGGCTCCGCTGAAACAGGCGGCGCGCGTCGATCAGGCTCACAGCTCGGTCCGCAGTTGCCAGAGTTCGGGGAAGGCGCGCTGCCGCAGCGTGCTTTCGAGGTAGGCGACCCCGCTCGACCCGCCGGTGCCGCGCTTGCCGCCGATTATGCGCGAGACGGTCATCACGTGGCGATAGCGCCAGGTCAGCAGGGCATCGTCGATGTCCACCAGCTTTTCCGCCAGCTGGTAAATGTCCCAGAAGCGGTCCGGCTCGCGATAGGCCTGTGCCCAGGCGGCGCGCACGCGTTCGTCCTCGGTCCAGACGGCGTCCGCCGGGCGCGCGAGCACATCGGCGGGAATGGCGAGCCCGGCTCGCGCGGCGGCGGCGTTGGCCTCTGCCCACAGGCTGGGGAGCGCCCGCGCGGCTTGCGTCGCTGCGCCGCCGCGCGGCCCTTCGCGGAGGCCCAGCCGCACTTCCAGCGTGCGGAACTGGTCCGACTGGAACCCCGAACTCGATCCAAGCACCGACCGGAACGCCGAATAATCGGACGGCGTCATCGTCGCCAGCACGTCCCACGCGCTGGTCATGGTCGCAAAGATGCGGCTGACCCGCGCGAGGCTCTTGTAGGCGACGATCGGCCGGTCGGCACGGATGTCGGCGGTGGCAGCGTCGATCTCCGCCAGCAGCTGTTTGATCCACAGCTCCATCGTCTGGTGGAGGATGATGAAGAGCAGTTCGTCATGCCGATCCGACCGCCGCGCCTGGCTCCCCAGCACCGCATCAAGGCCGAGATAGTCGCCGTAGGTCATCTCGGAGGCGGGCTGGTTCATCGGGCAGCTTGCATCGGACGGAGGCGTGGTCATGGCGGCGGTGCTAGCGCATTGCCCGCGTCACACAAGGCGCAGGCTTGCCGACCGAGCCTCGCCCGCGGCGGGGGTCCGCTGGCCGCAGCGCGGACCCCCTCAGCCCCGCTCCACCGCGAAGCCGGCGAAGCTTTGGCGGGTGGGCATCAGTTCGATGGTGTTGACGTTGAGGTGCGGGGGCAGGGCGGCGATCCAGCCGATGGTGTTGGCGATGTCGCTCGCGGTCATCGGCTCGGCGCCGGCGTAGAGTGCGTCGGAGGCGGCCTGGTCGCCGCCGGTGCGCACCAGCGTGAACTCGGTCTCGACCATCCCCGGCTCGACCGAGGTGACGCGCACCCCCGTCCCGGCGAGGTCGCTGCGCAGGCCAAGCGCGAACTGGCGCACGAACGCCTTGGTCCCGCCATAGACGTTGCCGCCGCGATAGGGGTAGGTCGCCGCCACCGAGGACAGCAGCACGATCCCGCCGCGCAGCTCGATCAGCACCGGCAGCAGCGCATGGACGATCGCGGTGAGTCCGGTGACGTTGGTGTCGATCATCGTGCGCCAGTTGGCGAACGCCGCCTCCTGCGCGACCGCCGTGCCGAGCGCGAGACCCGCGTTGGCGACCAAGAGGTCGATTTTGCGGAAATCCTCCGGCAACTGGTCGAGCACGCCCGCGCACGCGTCGCAGTCGGCCGCGTCGAGCCGCAGGGCGAGCACCGCATCGCCATGCGCCGCCGTCAGCGCATCGAGCCGCTCCTGCCGCCGCCCGGTCGCGACCACGCGCCACCCGTCCGCCACCAACCGATCGACGCAGGCGCGCCCGATCCCTGCGGTAGCGCCGGTAACGAAGGCGGTGCGCTGGCGCTCGCCCACTGGATTCGCTCCGCTCAACGTCCGACCCCGGTGTAGCTCCACCCCGCCGCCTCGAGCTCCGCCCGCGGGTAGACGTTGCGCAGGTCGACCATCACGGGTGCGTTGAGCAGCGCCTTGGCGCGGTCGAGGTCGAGCGCGCGGAAGGCGTCCCATTCGGTCACCAGCACCACCGCGTCGGCGCCCTCCATCGCGGCATAGGGGCCGTCGCAGTAGGTGATGTTGTCGAGCACGGCGCGCGCAGCCTCCATCCCCTCCGGATCATAGGCGCGCACGGTGGCGCCGGCATCCTGCAGCGCCTGGACGATGCTGATCGCCGGGGAATCACGCATGTCGTCGGTGTTGGGCTTGAAGGTCAGGCCCAGCACCGCAACGGTCTTGCCGGTCGCATCGCCCCCCATCGCCTGAATGACCTTGCGCCCCATCGAGCGTTTGCGCGCGTCGTTGACCGCGACCACCGTCTCGACGATGCGCTGCGGCGCCTCATAGTCCTGCGCGGTCTTCAGCAGCGCGAGCGTGTCCTTGGGGAAGCAGCTGCCGCCGTAGCCGGGCCCTGCGTGCAGGAATTTCGCGCCGATGCGGTTATCCATGCCGATGCCGCGCGCGACCTCCTGCACGTCCGCGCCCACTTTCTCGCACAGGTCGGCGATTTCGTTGATGAAGCTGATCTTGACCGCAAGGAACGCGTTGGCCGCGTATTTGGTGAGCTCCGCACCCCGGCGGCTCATCTCGATGATCGGTGCCTTGTTGAGCGTGAGCGGGCGATAGACCTGCCGCATCACCTCCAGCGCGCGCGGATCTTCGCTGCCGATGACGATACGATCGGGGTGTTTGAAATCGTCGATCGCCGCGCCTTCGCGCAGGAATTCGGGGTTGGAGACGAGCGACACGTCGGCCCCCGGGTTCACCTCGGCGAGAATGCGCTCGACCTTGTCGCCGGTGCCGACGGGAACCGTCGACTTGTTGACCACAACCGTGAAGCCCTCGATCGCTTCGGCAATCTCCCGCGCGGCGGCCTCGACATAGGTGAGGTCGGCGTGCCCGTCGCCGCGACGCGAGGGCGTGCCGACCGCGATGAACACCGCGTCGGCGCCGCGCACCGCAGGCGCGAGGTCGGTGGTAAAGGAAAGGCGGCCGCCCCGCACATTGCTCGCCACCAGCGTGTCGAGCCCCGGTTCGTAGATCGGCATCCGCCCGGCGAGCAGCGCGTCTATCTTGGCCGGGTCCTTGTCGACGCAGACGACGTCGTGGCCGAAGTCGGCGAAGCACGCGCCGGACACCAGCCCGACATAGCCCGACCCGATCATCGCAATCTTCATTCAGCGCCCTTCCAAATCTTTGCCGCGGCCCGTTGCTCACATTCCCGCGCAACGCCAAGGATATGGCGATGGCCGCGCCGCTCCCTCCCTTTGAGCCGACCGATCGGGCTGACAACCCCAAAATGCGGGTCTGGGCGGGCGACAACCTGCCGCTGCTGCGCGCGCTGCCCGAGGCATCGTTCGAGCTCATCTACATCGACCCGCCGTTCAACACCGGCAAGACGCAGCGCAAGGTCGCAAAGCGCTCCAGTCGCGATGCCGGGGGGAAGGTCGGCTATCATGGCGAGCGCTATTCCAGCACCATTCTTTCGGATGTGGGCTACCGCGACAGCTTTGACGACTATCTCGGTTTCCTCGCGCCGCGGCTGGAGGAGGCGCATCGGCTGCTCGCGGGGAACGGCAGCCTGTTCGTCCACCTCGATTATCGGGAGGTGCATTATGTAAAGGTTTTGCTCGACCGACTGTTTGGGCGCGACTGTTTCCAGAACGAGATCATCTGGGCGTACGACTATGGCGCGCGCTCGAAAAGCCGCTGGCCCGCCAAGCACGACAATATCCTTTGGTATTCGCGGCACCCGACGGAGTTCACCTTCAACCTCGAGGCGGTCGATCGCATCCCCTATATGGCGCCGAGCCTGGTGACGCCGGAGAAGGCCGCTCGCGGCAAGACGCCGACCGACGTCTGGTGGCACACCATCGTGCCGACCAACGGGCGCGAGAAGACCGGCTATCCCAACCAGAAGCCGCGCGGCATCCTCGATCGCATCGTCAAGGTGCACTCCAACCCCGGCGACCGGCTGCTCGACTTCTTCGCGGGGAGCGGATCGTTCGGGGCCGCCGCCGCGGCGCATGGGCGCGACTGTCTGCTGATCGACTCCAACCCGGAAGCCATCGCCACCATGCGCGCGCGCTTTGCCGCGCAGGGGGTGCCGCTTTCCGACTAACTCCGCGGGGTGAGGCGGAACAGGCGGCCTTGTCCGCGCGAGCCGCCGTCTTCGAGGAGGTAGAGTGCGCCGTCGTTCGCCTCGCCGATGGCGCGGACGCGCATGTCGAGGTTCCAGCGGCCGAGCTGACGCGCGGTGTCGCCGTTGAGCTCGACGCGCACCAGCCCCGTGCCGCCCATCGCGCCGATCAGCGCATTGCCCTGCCAGCCGGGCACGGCGCGCCCGCGCACGATGTGCAGCGCGCCGGGGGAGATGGCGGGGTTCCACCACAGCGCCGGCGCGGCAAAGCCATCGCTCGGCGCATGGTCGGGGATCGCGCGGCCGTCGTAGTGATCGCCGTTGGAGGCGACCGGCCAGCCGTAGTTCGCGCCGCGACGGACGAGGTTCAACTCGTCGCCCCCCTGCGGCCCCATCTCCAGCTCCCACAGCCGGTCGCCGGCAAAGGCGATGCCGAGCGGGTTCCGGTGCCCCATGCTCCAGATCTGCGCGGTCACCCCGCCTTCGCGCGCGAAGGGGTTGTCGGCGGGCACGCTGCCGTCGAGGTTGCGCCGCACGACCTTGCCGAGGTTCGCGGCGCGGTCCTGCGCGGGGTCGAACTTCTGCCGCTCGCCCGAGCTGATGTAGAGCTTGCCGTCGGGGCCAAAGGCGATGCGATGCCCGTAATGTCCCGCGCCGGTGACGAACGGCACCTGCCGCCAAACCTCCGTCACTGCGGAGAGCGCGCGCATGTCGGCGGAGAGCGTCGCGTGGCCGACCACCGCGCCCCGCGTGCCGCCTTCGCCCGCCGCCGCCCAGCTCAGCCAGACGCGACGGTTGGTGGCAAAGCCGGGGTCGAGCACCACGTCGCCGAGCCCGCCTTGCCCCGCAAAAGCAACCCGCGGCGCGCCCGCGACCTCGACCGCCGCCTGTCCGGGGCGCCACCACAGCAGCTTCCCCGCCTTCTCCGTCACCAGCGCACCATTGTCACCGGGGAGGAAGGCGATCGCCCACGGATCGGCGAACTTGCCGACCTCGGTAAGCGTGAACGGCGCGGCAGGAAGCGCGGTGGGCTCGATGGTACCGGCGTTGCCGCTGCTGCTGGCGCCAAGGACGGTTTCGCTCGTCTCCCGCGTCGATGGCGATGGTGCGCACGCAGGAAGCATTGCCAGCACCAAAGCTCCTGCAAGAAACAATCTCGTCATTCCGGATCACCCATCATCGCCCGCCGATACAGGCTGGCGCAAACTGACCATGCCTGCAATGATTTTGCCGCTGGCAGCGCAGGAAACCTGTCGTTGTCGTCGCGAGGGGGGCATGGGATGCGCTGGATCTTGGGTTGCCTGCTGGTGACGCTGGCCGCATCGACCGCGCAAGCACAGAGCGCCGAGGTGGCGGGCGCGGATGCGGTGCTTTCCGCGACCGATCAATGCACTGCCGATGCGGCGTTCGGACGAATGTTCGGCACAACTGGCGACGGCATTCGCTGGAAAGATTACGAGGACACGTCGACGGCGCATCGGTCCGGAGACCCAGCCATCTTTCGCAACAGCGAGTGGAGCGAGCAGATGGTGCTTGGCGAGCGCCTTATCCGGATGGAGACCGATGTTGTCGCCAGGGCCGGCGACCGATGGCTGACGCGGGCATCTGAGTCGGGTTGGCAGCGCGTACCGGTAGCCCGTCAGTTGCTGCCATTCGGCGCCGGCGCCCCACTTTTTCGGCGCTCGGTAACGACACGCGAAGGGGCATCGACCACCCTTTATCTTCAGGTGGAGCCGCAGCCGAGCGAAAGCTCCGTCATGGTGCGATGCTCGCGCGGGGATATGCTCGAGAAGGCGGCGGACGAAGCGCGGGGGCAGGTACCACCGGACGCGCCCCGCCCCGCTCCGCCAGACGACCCCATCTCGCCGTCGCCGCCCGTGGACTGCACCGATCGTGCTGTGCAGGCCCAAGCGATGCAGCGTTACACGCTTCAGGCCGGCGGCGGTGGTCCAGCCCTCGCCCTCATGCAACAGTCGCGCGCCCGGCAACGTTTGGAACATTGGCTGGTCGCGCGACTCCAGCGAGCCGCCAACATCCCGCACGCCGATATGGTGCCGCTAATCATGCGGCTGATGCCGCGGACGGTGGACGACACGGCAAATCAGTTACTGGCGCATATCGAGGGCGGACTCCCGCTGACCCACGCAGCGGACGCGGCGGCGGCGCGCGGTGATCGGGCGGGCGTCTGTCGCGCGCTCGCAGCGTTGGACGAGAGGCTCGTTGAACTCGCGGTCCGGGCAGGCCACACGTCGCAGCAGTTCGAGGCGAACTTGCGCGCCGAAGCGACACGCCGGGGGGTATCGCTCGACTGAGCGATTGCATAGGGGCGCAGCGCACGCTACAGCCCGCATCGCTTCCTGACATCGTGAGAGGTTCGGCAGCGCCGGGGCAGCCGCTTCGGCGGGCGCTCTCGCATGGCTGGTCGCGCGATACACGTACCGGAGCTTCATGGCCGACCTCGACAACATCGCCGCGCTGATTCAGCCGCACCTCGACGAGCTGGGGCTCGATCTGGTGCGCGTGCGGCTGTTCGAGGGGGAGGAGCGTACGCTCCAGATCATGGCCGAGCGTCCCGACACCGGGCAGCTCACCATACCCGACTGCACCGCTCTGTCGCACGCGATCTCCGATGCGTTCGACGCGCTGGAGGCCGATGGGCGCGATCCGGTGCCCGGTGCGTATCGGCTCGAGGTGAGCTCGCCCGGGATCGACCGGCCCCTCACCCGGCTCAAGGACTTCGCCGACTGGGCGGGGCACGAGGCACGGGTGACGCTCGCCAACGCCGCGGACGCTGCCGACGGATCGGCGCGCAAGAACCTCGCCGGCACGCTCGCGGGGGTGGAGGGTGACACCATCGCCTTCGACGACCGCAAGGCGGGGCGGCTCGGCTTTGCGCTGGCCGACGTCGCCGAGGCTAAGCTGACGCTCACCGACAAATTGCTCGCCGCCACCGCGCCGCTCGACGCGACCGGGGCGGAAGAAACGCTCGAAATCGACTCCACAGAGGACTGACCATGGCCAGCAACGCCATTTCCGCCAACCGCGCCGAACTGCTCGCGATCGCCTACTCGGTTGCGACCGAAAAGCTGATCGACAAGGGCATCGTCATCGAGGCGATCGAGGAAGCGATCGAGCGCGCCGCCCGCGCCCGCTTCGGCCAGGAAAACGACATCCGCGCGCGGCTCGACCCGATGACCGGCGACCTCCGCTTGTGGCGCGTGGTCGAGGTGGTCGAGGCGGTCGACGATCATTTCAAGCAGGTCGACCTCGATCGGGCGCAGCAGCTCGAACCCGGCGCGAGCGTCGGCGACTTCATCGTCGACCCGCTGCCTGCAATCGACCTCGGCCGCATCGACGCGCAGTCGGCGAAGCAGGTCATCTTCCAGCGCGTGCGCGACGCCGACCGCGAACGGCAGTTCGAAGAGTATAAGGACCGCACGGGTGAGATCATCACCGGCGTCGTCAAGTCGGTCGAGTTCGGCCACATCATCGTCAACCTCGGCCGCGCCGAGGGCGTCATCCGCCGCGACCAGCAGATCCCGCGCGAAATTCCGCGCATCGGCGATCGCATCCGCGCCGTCATCCTGAAGGTCGTGCGCGAGACGCGCGGCCCGCAGATCTTCCTCTCCCGCGCGCATCCCGAGTTCATGAAGAAGCTGTTCGCGCAGGAAGTGCCCGAAATTTACGACGGCATCATCGAGATCAAGGCCGCCGCACGCGATCCGGGCAGCCGCGCCAAGATCGGCGTGATCAGCTACGACAGCTCGATCGACCCGGTCGGCGCCTGCGTCGGCATGAAGGGCAGCCGTGTGCAGGCGGTCGTCCAGGAAATGCAGGGCGAAAAGATCGACATCATTCCCTGGTCGGAGGACACCGCGACCTTCGTCGTCAACGCGCTCCAGCCCGCCACCGTCAGCCGCGTGCTGATCGACGAGGAGGAAAGCCGCATCGAAGTCGTCGTCCCCGACGACATGCTGAGCCTCGCCATCGGGCGGCGCGGGCAGAACGTCCGCCTCGCCAGCCAGCTCACCGGCCGCGCCATCGACATCATGACCGAGGCCGATTCGAGCGAGAAGCGCCAGCGCGAATTCGTCGAGCGGTCGACCATGTTCCAGGAGGAGCTGGACGTCGACGAAACGCTGGCGCAGCTGCTCGTCGCCGAAGGCTTCACCGAGATGGAGGAAGTCGCCTACGTCGGGATCGACGAGCTGGCGGCGATCGAAGGCTTCGACGAGGAACTCGCCGAAGAGCTCCAGCAGCGCGCGCTGGAAGCGCTCGAAAAGCGCGAGGCCGCCGCGCGTGAGGAACGCCGTGGGCTTGGCGTCGAGGACGCACTCGCCGACCTGCCGCACCTCACCGAAGCGATGCTGGTGACGCTGGGCAAGGCCGGGCTCAAGACGCTCGACGACGTCGCCGACCTCGCCACCGACGAACTCATCGCCAAGAAGCGGCAGGAACCGCGCCGCGGCGGCAAGGAGCGCCCGGAGGACAAGGGCGGGGTGCTCGGCAGCTACGGCCTTACCGAAGAGCAGGGCAACGAGATCATCATGGCCGCGCGCGCGCATTGGTTCGAGGACGAAGCGTCCGAGGCTGATGGTGCGGATGCGGGCGCGGACGCCAGCATGGAGGCCGCCGATGCGGACTCCACCCAATGACGATCGCCTGATCCCCGACACCACGGAACGCGAGCCACGCGAGCCCGAACGGCGCTGCGTGGTAAGCGGCGTGACGGGCGCGCGGGAGGATATGCTGCGCCTTGCCATCGCGCCCGACGGTGCGGTGCTGCCCGACGTGCGCGCGGCGGCGCCGGGCCGCGGGGCGTGGCTCAGCGTCGATCGTGCGACCCTTGAAAGCGCGCTCGCCAAGGGCAAGCTAAAAGGAGCGTTGGCGCGCGCGTTCAAGGGCGCGCCGCTCTCCATCCCCGACGACCTCCCCACGCGCATCGACTCCGCCTTCGAACGCGAGGCGCTGGCGCTGCTCGGGATGGCGGCGCGGTCGGGGGTGTTGCTGCTCGGCGCGGATCGCATCGACACCGCCGCGCGCGGGGGAGAGGTGCACTGGCTCGCGCACGCTGCTGACGCCGCCGACGATGGCCGCCGCAAGCGCGATCAAAGCTGGCGCGTCGGGCTCGACGAGGAAGGTTCGGGCCGGCAGGGCGACGTGCTGCCGCTGGGACGCGATGCCTTGTCGGTTGCCCTGGGGCGGGAAAACGCGGTGCACCTCGCGCTCACCGATCGTGGCTGGGCGGAACGTGCAGTGCGGCTGTTCGCCCGCTGGCGCGCGTTCCGCGGATGCGCTACGGGCGGCGACGCCGAGCAACAGATTTTGGGCTCCACCGAGCCGCTCGAAGTTTCTTCGTCACCGGAAAGCGCCGGTGGCGAGGCTGCTGCTGTTTGAAGGACGAGTTGACCCTCGATGAGTGATACGAACGACAAGCCGACCCTGACCCGCAAGCCCCTGGGGCTCAAGCGGACGGTCGAGGCTGGCCAGGTGCAGCAGCAATTCAGCCACGGGCGCAAGAATACCGTGGTGGTCGAGGTGAAGCGTCGCCGCATGCTCGGCAAGCCCGGCGACGCGCCCGAAGCGACGCCGACGCCCGAGGCCGCGCCCACGCCGGCGCCTGCTCCGGTCGCGGCTGCACCGACGCCCGCGCCCAAGCCCGCCGCGCCGCGTCCGCCGGCGGACAGCCTCGAAACGCGCCAGGAGCGCCAAGCCCGCCTGCTGCGCGAGGCGGAAGAGGCACGGCTGCAAGCGCTCGAAGACGCGCGTCGCCGCGAGGAGAGCGAAAAGCAGCAGGCGAGCGAGGAAGAACGCCGCCGCGCCGAGGATAATCGTCGCGCCGCTGAAGAAGCCGAAGCGCGCGCCAAGGCGGAAGCTCGCTCCGCCGAACAGGCGGCTGCGGCCGAGGCTTCCGCGCCCGTCGAACCCGCCGCTGCGACCCCGGAAACTGCTGACGATACCGCCGCTCCGGCGAGCACTGAGGCGAAGTTCCCGCCGCCGCGCCGCTTCACTCCGGTCGAGAGCCCCAAGCGGCCCGAACCCAAGCGCCCCGCGCCCGCCGCCGACAAGAAGGCGACCGGCGACAACCGCCGCCAGTCGGGCAAGCTGACCGTCACCCGCGCGCTGGGCGACGATGAGGGCGCGCGCGCGCGCAGCCTCGCCGCGCTGAAGCGCGCGCGCGAGAAGGAACATCGTCGTGCGTTCGGCGGTGGCCCTTCGCAGCCGCGCGAAAAGCAGGTGCGCGACGTGGTCGTGCCCGACGCGATCACCGTCCAGGAACTCGCCAACCGTATGGCCGAGAAGGGCGCCGACCTCGTGAAGGCGCTGTTCAAGATGGGCATGGTGGTGACCGTCAACCAGACGATCGACCAGGACACCGCCGAGCTGCTCGTCACCGAATTCGGCCACAACCTGACCCGCGTCAGCGAAGCCGACGTCGACATCGACACCGATGCGGACGTCGATGCGGCGGAGACGCTGAAGGCGCGGCCGCCGGTGGTGACCATCATGGGTCACGTCGACCACGGCAAGACGAGCCTGCTCGACGCGCTGCGCGGCACCAAGGTTGTGTCGGGCGAAGCGGGCGGGATCACCCAGCACATCGGCGCCTATCAGGTAAAGGCGTCGAACGGGGAGGTCATCACCTTCCTCGACACGCCGGGCCACGCGGCATTTACCGAAATGCGCGCGCGCGGTGCCAACGTCACCGACATCGTCATCCTGGTGGTCGCCGCCGACGACGGGCTGATGCCGCAGACGATCGAGGCGATCAATCACACCAAGGCCGCGGGCGTGCCGATGATCGTCGCGATCAACAAGGTCGACAAGCCCGAAGCCAACCCGCAGCGCATCCGCGAACGTCTGCTCGAGCACGAAATCGTGGTCGAGGCGATGGGCGGCGACGTGCAGGATGTCGAAGTGTCGGCGCTGAAGGGCACCAACCTCGACAAGCTGATCGACGCCATCGCCATCCAGGCCGAGATCATGGAGCTGAGCGCCAACCCCGACCGCGCGGCGGAGGCGACGGTGGTCGAAGCCAAGCTCGACAAGGGCCGCGGGCCGGTGGCGACGGTGCTGGTGCGTCGCGGCACGCTCAAGACCGGGGACATCTTCGTCGTCGGGTCGGAGTCGGGCCGTGTGCGCGCGATGGTCGACGATGCGGGCAAGCAGATCAAGGCGGCCGGTCCCTCGGTCCCGGTGGAGGTGCTTGGCCTCGGCGGGGTGCCGCAGGCGGGCGATACGCTGACCGTCGTCGAAAGCGAGGCGCGCGCGCGTGAGGTGGCGGGTTACCGCGCCGAGCAGGCACTCGCACGCCGCACCGCGTCGGCGCCCGCGAGCCTTGAGAACATGTTCTCCGCGCTCGCCGACAAGGCCAACGTCATCGAATATCCGCTGATCATCAAGGCGGATGTGCAGGGTTCGGTCGAAGCGATCGTCAACGCGCTCAACAAGCTCTCCAACGACGAGATCAAGGTGCGCGTGCTGCATTCGGGCGTGGGCGCGATCACCGAAAGCGACGTGACGCTCGCCGCGGCATCGAACGCGCCGATCGTCGGCTTCAACGTGCGCCCCAACGCCAAGGCGCGGGAGATCGCGAACAGCCGCAAGGTCGAGTTCAAATATTACGACGTGATCTATCACCTCACCGAGCAGATCGCTGAGGAAATGGCCGGCAACCTGTCGCCGGAGATCATCGAAAACGTCATGGGCCGCGCCGAGGTGAAGGAGGTCTTCCCCGCCGGCAAGAAGGACAAGGCGGCGGGTCTGCTGGTGCTCGAAGGCGCGATCCGCAAGGGGCTCCACGCGCGCCTCACGCGGGCCGATGTCATCGTCTCCAAGACGACCATCGCGTCGCTGCGGCGGTTCAAGGACGACGTGGCGGAGGTCCGCGCGGGTCTCGAATGCGGCGTGCTGCTGGCGGATACCAACGACATCAAGCCGGGCGACATGCTCGAGGTGTTCGAGGTCGAGGAACGCGCGCGCACGCTGTAACGGGCGCGGCAACGGAGATGTGCCCCTGCGCAGGCAGGGCCCATCACCGGGTCTATCCCCCCAGCGCAGCTTTTGGAAACATGCGCTCTAGGCGCCCGTCTCCAGGCCTAAACCGGAAGTGAGACTCGTTTCGGCACCGTCACGAAAAAATGGCGCGAAAGCCGCGTTTTTGGTGTGAACTTTGCCTGAACTTCCGATGCGTCGCGGCGGGCCACAGCGCGCTTGCCTACGCCCGGCAGCGGGGGCAGATGGGGGCATGGCCAGCCGCGACCCCGCAACCCCCTCCGTCCGCCTGTTGCGCGTGGGCGAACAGGTGCGCCACGTGCTCGCCGAACTGCTGCAGCGCGGAGAGGTGCACGACCCCGTCCTCTCCACCCACCCGGTGAGCGTGACCGAAGTGCGAATGTCGCCCGACCTGCGTCATGCGACGGTGTTCGTCAAATCACTGCTCGGTCGCGACGAGGCCGACGTGCTGCGCGCGCTGCGGCAGAACACCGCCTTCCTCCAGCGCGAGGTGGCGCATCGCGTGCGCCAGAAATATGCAGCGAAGCTCAAGTTTCTGGTGGACGAAAGCTTCGATGAAGCGGGGCATGTCGACGAATTGCTGCGCGCGCCGCACGTCGCGCAGGACCTCGCCCCGCGCGATGGCGACGACGCGCAAGGCTGAACCGCGCACGACAGCCGCGTTCAGGGTTGCTCAACCGCCCGCGGTGTAACGCCTGCGAATGACTCGTCCCATCCTGTCGCGCGCGGCCCGGAGCCGCATTGGCCTGGTCCTGTCGCTCAGCGCCGGCTTCCTGCTCGGCGCCGCTGGGGTGGCCGCGCAGGCGGAGGGTGCGGCCCGCGAAGCGCCTACAGCCGCCGAGGCTCGCTAGGGCCAAACTGGAGCACTTGGTGGTTAGGGAGGGGCGCGACCGTCTGCCCACGGTCCGGCCTGCGCCAGAGGATAGCGCGCGAACTTACACTGAAGGCGTCGCCGCCCCCAGCAGCGGCGCCACTGCGGGATCGTCGCTCCAGAACTCGCGCACTTTCTCCCATGCCTCCTCCGCCGTCTCGACGAAGCTGAACAGGTCGAGATCGCGAGGGGAGATGACGCCTTCTTCCGCCAGCGCGCCGAAGTTGACCACGCGCTCCCAAAAGGCGCGGCCGAACAGGAGGATCGGCATCGGCTTCATCTTGCCGGTCTGCACCAGCGTCAGCAGCTCGAACATCTCATCGAGCGTGCCGAACCCGCCGGGGAACACCGCCACCCCCCGCGCGCGCAGCAGGAAGTGCATCTTGCGCAGCGCGAAATAGTGGAACTGGAACGACAGCCCCGGGGTGACGTAGCGGTTGGGCGCCTGTTCGTGGGGGAGGACGATGTTGAGCCCGACGCTCTCCGCCCCCGCTTCGTAAGCGCCGCGGTTGGCGGCCTCCATGATCGACGGGCCGCCGCCGGAACATACGACGAAGTGGCGCTTCCCCGCCTCATCGCGCGGCACCGCGCTGGCGAGCTGCGCGAGCTTGTAGGCCTCGGCGTAATAATGCGCGTTGGCGGCGAGCCGCTCCGCCACCCGCTGTTCCGCGGGGGTCTTGGCGGCGGCGAGCAGCGCAGGCGTGGCTTCGGGCGAAGGGATGCGCGCCGAACCGTACATCACGAACATCGAGGCGATCTGCGCTTCGTCGAGCAGCACCTCCGGCTTCATCAGCTCGAGCTGGAAGCGCACCGGGCGCAAATCCTCGCGCAGCAGGAACTCGGTGTCCTGAAAGGCGAGGCGGTAGGCGGCGTGGTCGGTCTGCGGCGTCGGCAGCGTGCGCGCGGCGAACTTCGCGTCCTCGCGCGCCTTGGGAAAGGGGGACGCGGCGGGCGCGGCGGTGGCGGCCTTGTTGTGCGGGTCGGTCATGATCCGTCGCGCGCTAACGGCAGAAGCGTCGCGCCGCCATATCGAAGTGAAAATGATTGGCGTGCGCGGCATTATATTCGGGGCCGAGCACGGTGCCGAAGCGGCGGCAGGCGGAGGTGTGGAGCAGGCGCAGGAAGCGCTGGTCGCGCTCGTCCCCGCGCCACCCGCCGAGCACGCTCACCTTGGTCCCATCCTCGAGGACGAAGGCGGCGACGTCGACCGCATTGGCATAGGCATGTTCCGACCGCGGCCCCGCCTGGAGGTTGTAGATGTTGCGGCAGGCGAGCGTGCCAAAGGTTTCGACGCGCACCACCTCCTTGCCGTAGACCTGGCGGGCGGCGGGCTGGACGGCGTTGCGGATCCAGCCGGTATAGGCGCCGGCGAGGCTGCAGGTCATCGGCCCCAAGTTGGTTTGGGCGACCCCCACGTCGGACAGCCGCACGCTCGATCGCGCGGAGCAATTCTCCCCCATGTCGCGGTCGGCGAGCGGGGTGAAGCGCGCACCCACCGCGCTGAGGTTGGAGATGCAGCGCTCCCCCTCACGCCAGTCGGGCGCGGCGGGGACGGTCGCCCCGGCGCTGCGGACCGGGGTCGAGCGCGGCGCGGCGGGGCGATTCGCCGCGGTGCTCCGACGGGGCGGCGAGGGCGGGGTGGCGATGCGCACGCTGTCGTCCCGCGACGCCCGAGCCTCCGGCGAGCGCCCGGCGGGGATACATCCGCTCAAGGTCGCTGCGCCGATGCTCGCCAGCACCACTGCCTTGCGGGAAAAGGCCATCGTCTCGCTCTCCATCCGCGGCCGACAGCGACCGTGGTGGAGGCGGTGTTAATCATCCGGAATGAACCGCCGGATGCGAGGGTTGGTTAAATGCCGGTTTACCGCGCTTTTAGCTTTGCCGGCGTTCAGCGGCCCGAAAGCCGGGCGGGGACAGGGCGCGCTCGGCAGGGGATTGCTGAACGAAGGGGATTGAGAACAATGATCCGGACCATCGCCGCCGCGCTGGCGCTGACGTTGCTGAGCGGATGCACGACGACGGGCGCATCGCAGGGGGCTGAGCCATTTTCGCTCAGCCGTACGCTTCAAGCGCAGGGCTAAGCGGCAATCCCTCTCGCAAAGCTCGCCACTGGGCACGAAACCGTTGTCGTCACGATCAACGGCGTACGGGGGCGCTTCATCCTCGATTCGGGCGCGGGCGGGTCGTTGCTCGACCGGGCGCAGGCGGCGCGCTTTGCGCTCGGCGAGCCTGAGGCAGGATCGCAGCGGAGCGGCACCGGCGCGGGCGGGGCATTCACCTATGTCACCTACCCGGTGCGCAGTCTGGCGCTGGGCGACACGGCGCTGCCATTGACGACGCTGCGTTCGGGCGATCTGTCGCACGTCGTCAGCGCCATCCGCCGTGCCACGGGTGAGACGGTCGACGGCGTGATCGGCCAGGATGTGCTGACGCGGTTCAACGGCGTGATCGACGTTGGCACGCAGACGCTATTCCTGCGCACTCCGCGGGAGGGGTGAGGGGCCTTTCCCTCACGCGACGGGGGCGGCATAGCGGAGGCCATGTCCGACGAATTCTACCGCATGAAGCGGCTGCCGCCCTACGTCATCGCCGAAGTCAACGCGATGCGCGCGGCGGCGCGGGCGGCGGGTGAGGACATCATCGACCTCGGCATGGGCAATCCCGATCTGCCGCCGCCGCCGCACGTCATCGCCAAACTGTGCGAAGTCGCACAAAAGCCCGATGCGCACGGCTATTCTGCGTCCAAGGGCATCGCCGGACTGCGTCGCGCGCAGGCCAATTACTACGCGCGCCGCTTTGGGGTGGAGGTCGATCCCGAGACCGAGGTGGTGGTCACCATGGGGTCGAAGGAGGGGCTCGCCAGCCTTGCCACCGCGATTACCGCGCCGGGCGATGTGGTGCTGGCGCCGAACCCCAGCTACCCGATCCACACCTTTGGCTTCATCATCGCCGGCGCGACCATCCGGTCGGTGCCGACGACGCCCGACGACGCCTATTTCGAAAGCCTCGAGCGGGCGATGCAGTACACTGTGCCGCGCCCGTCGGTGCTGGTGGTGAACTACCCCTCCAACCCGACCGCGGAGACGGTCGACCTCGCCTTTTACGAGCGGCTGGTCGCCTGGGCGCGCGACGCGGGGGTGTGGGTGATCAGCGACCTCGCCTATTCGGAGCTCTACTATGACGGCCGTCCGACTCCCTCGATCCTGCAGGTGAAGGGCGCCAAGGACGTGGCGGTCGAGTTCACCTCGCTGTCCAAGACCTATTCGATGGCGGGCTGGCGGGTGGGGTTTGCGGTCGGCAATGCGCAGCTGATCGCGGCGATGACGCGGGTCAAAAGCTACCTCGACTACGGCGCCTTCACCCCCGTGCAGGCGGCGGCGTGCGCGGCGCTGAACGGCCCGCAGGACATCGTCGAGGCGAACCGCGCGCTCTATCACAAGCGGCGCGACGTGCTGGTCGAAAGCTTCGGTCGCGCAGGTTGGGACATCCCACCCCCGCCGGCGAGCATGTTCGCCTGGGCGCCATTGCCGCCTGCGCTCGCGCACCTCGGCAGCCTCGAATTTTCAAAGCAGCTGCTGGCGCAAGCGGGCATCGCGGTCGCGCCGGGCGTCGGCTACGGCGAGGATGGCGAAGGCTATGTGCGCATCGCCATGGTCGAGAATGAGCAGCGTTTGCGGCAGGCGGCGCGCAATCTCGGTCGGTTCCTTCGCGCGCGGGGGGTCAACGCCACGCCAGCGCGCGCGGTCGCCGGGTAGCGCTGCGTCGAAGTCACTTGTGGCGGTGCGCAAGGCGCGTAGCTTCACGCGCATGACTCGCCGCAAGCTCGCTCTCGCCCTCGCCCCCACTTTCGCCGCTGGAGCGTTGCTGACGGTCGCTGCTCCCACCGCGGCGATCGCCCAGTCGCGCAGCGTCGCCACCGCGCCCGCCCCGGCGCGCAGCTACGCCGAACTGCTCGGCCGTCGCGACCCGGTGAGCGAGGCCGGGCGCGCAATGGCCGCGCGCACGCTGACCTCCGAAGCGATCGTCCGCGGTGCGCTGGCGCGCATCGCCGACCCGCGCATCGAAGGGCGCATCAATGCGGTGATCGCAGTCAGCCCGGATGCCATCGACCAGGCGCGCAGGCTCGATGCGGAACGCCGCGCAGGGCGCTTGCGCGGGCCGCTGCATGGCGTGCCGGTGCTGATCAAGGACAATATCGAGGTGGCGGGACCGCTCCCAACCACCGCAGGCAGCCTCGCGCTGGCGCAGAACGTCACCAACCGCGACGCGCCGCTGGTGGTGCGGCTACGCGCGGCGGGGGCGGTCATTCTCGGCAAAACCAACCTCTCTGAATGGGCCAACATCCGCTCCGAGAATTCGACCAGCGGGTGGAGCGCGGTCGGCGGGCTGACGCGCAATCCGCACGATCTTTCACGCACCGCCTGCGGATCTTCCTCGGGCAGCGGGGCGGCAGTGGCGGCGGGGCTCGCGCTCGCCGCGATCGGGACCGAGACCAACGGTTCGATCACCTGCCCGGCGGGGATCAATGGCATCGCCGGCTTCAAGCCGACCGTCGGGATGGTCAGCCGCACGCACGTCGTCCCCATCTCCGGCACGCAGGATACGGCGGGACCGATGACGCTCTCCGCGCGCGACGCGGCGTTGCTGCTCGACGCGCTCGCCGGAAGCGACCCCGCCGACGCCGCCACGCGTGAGGCCGACCAGCGGCGCGGTGCGGGCTTCGCCGCGGGGTTGCGCCCAGATGGCTTGCGCGGGATGCGGATCGGCGTGGTGCGCAGCCAGCTCGGCCGCCGAGCGGACATCGCCGCGCTGTTCGACGCCGCGCTCGAACGCATGCGCGGTGCAGGCGCCACCATCGTCGAGCTGCGCGAGGACGACACCGCCTACCGCGGGCTCGGGGAGGCTGAGACGTCGCTGCTGATGAGCGAACTGCGCGCCACCATGGACGAATATCTGCGCGGCCGCCCCGCCGGGGTGCCCGGCCCGCGCAGCCTCAACGAACTGATCGCGTTCAACAATCGCGAGGCCGCGCGAGAGATGCGCTGGTTCGGGCAGGACATGTTCGAACGTGCTGCTCGCGCCCCGGCGCTCGACAGCGCAGAATATCGGCGCGACCGCGACAATGCGGTGCGGATGGCGACGCAGGGGCTCGACAGGCTGCTGTCGGGGCGCGCGGGCGGAGGGGCGCCGCTCGACCTGATCCTTGGCGTGACCAACGGGCCGGGCTGGTCGATCGACCTCGTGAACGGCGACAATTTCGGCGGCCCCTCGGCGAGCGGGCTGCCCGCGATCGCGGGTTACCCGCACCTCACCGTGCCGATGGGGACGGTCGAGGGCATGCCGGTGGGTTTGAGCTTCATCGGCGCGCGCTGGAGCGATGCGCAACTGCTCTCGGTAGGCGCCGCCTACGAGGCGATCGCCCCGATGCGGCCCACCCCGACCTACCGCAACGGCCTCGCCGCCGACCGCGCGGCGGCGCCGGTCGTGCGACGGCGCTAATCCACGTCGCCTTCGTCGGCGGAGTGATCGAGCGCATCCTGGCGGACGCCGATGCTCCGCGCGGCGAGGCGGACCTCGATCTGAAAGGTGACGAAGGCGGCGATCAGCAGCAGCATTGCGGCCACGAACATCAGCGCGATGGTGTTGCCAAGCTCGCTGCTGGTCAGCGCGGCGATGAACAGCAGCATGACGACGCAGGCGACGACGATCGCGCTCGCCACGGTGAGGAAGATCGCCCAGTTCACCACCCGCATCCGCCGGTCGAGCCGCGTCAGTTCGCGCTGGGTGCGGTCATGCTCCGCGCCGCTCTCCTCAAAGATCGCGCTCTCAAGCTTGCGCGCCCGGTCAATCACCCGCGCCAGTCGGCCGGTGCAGACGTTGAGAAAAGCCCCAATCCCCGCCAGCAAGAACACCGGCGCCACCGCCAACTGAATGGTGCTTGCGACCAGACGGACTTCAGGTTCGGTGGGGATCATCGCCCCTAGATAGGATCGAGGCGCCCAGCGGACCAGCGCCGGGTTATGGCCTGCAGCAACCGCGAATATCGCGATAGCGAGTCCAGCCACGCTGTCCCATCCTTCAAGGGTTGGGCGGCCACACCCCGCGGGTGTCGTACACATGCTTGCCCGCGCGCTCATCGTTCGGGACGGACTTGAACAAATCATGGTCGACCAACAGGACGATGATTTCGCACTCATCCAGCGCGGTATCGAGATCGACCAGCGTCGCGCCTGCGTCCTGCAGGGCCGGCGGAAGCGTGCTGGCGAACGGTTCGACGATATGAACCCGCGGGCCGAAGCGCTGAGCCAGCTCCGTCGCGACGATGAGCGCGGGGCTCTCGCGAAAATCGTCGATGTTGGGCTTGAACGCTAAACCGAGCGCCGCGACCTTGGCGGTTGGATGCGAGGCGATGAGTTCACTCGCCGTTGCGATGACGTAGTCGGTCTTGCTGAGGTTCACCTCCCGCGCGGTACGGATCAGGCGGCTCTGTTTCGGTGCGCCGGCGACCAGAAACCACGGATCCACAGCGATGCAATGGCCGCCGACGCCGGGTCCGGGCTGGAGCACGTTGACGCGCGGATGACGGTTGGCGAGCTCGATCACCTTCCACACGTCAACGCCCATGGCATCGGCGATCATGGATAGTTCGTTGGCGAACGCGATGTTGACGTCGCGATAGCTGTTTTCGACGAGCTTCACCATTTCAGCTGCTCGTGCATTCGTTGGCACGCAGGCCCCACGGACGAACCGGCGATAAAACGTCATCGCTCGCCTCGAGCAACGCGGCGTGATCCCGCCGATCACCCGATCATTGTCTATCAGCTCGATCAGGATGCGTCCTGGGAGCACCCGCTCCGGGCAATAGGCGACCGCGAGATCGGGTGCGGCCGCGCCGTTGCCCGGCATGCTAAGGTCCGGTCGCAGCTCAGCCAGCCGCGCCGCCAGCTGCTCGGTCGTGCCAACGGGAGAAGTCGATTCTAGGATAACGAGATTGCCTGGCTCCAGAACAGGCGCGATCGCTTCCGCTGCCGCGAGGACATAGCGAATGTCCGGAGATCGATCTTCCCGGATCGGCGTCGGAACCGCGATCACGAAGGTCGACGCTGGTTCAGGTTCGACGGACGCCCGAAGCAGGCCCCGATCGACGACACCCTGCACCAGGCCGTGCAAATCGACTTCTTCGATGTGCACCCGCCCGCTGTTTACCGTGTCGACGACATTAGGATTGACGTCGACCCCCAGAACCCGCTGCCCGGAACGCGCGATGACCGCCGCGGTGGGTAGGCCGATGTAGCCCAGACCGACAACGACAGTGTCGACGGCTGTGGCCCCTTCTTCGGTAATGGACGAGGTGTGGGAACGTTCAGTGGCAGTGAGCATCGGCGATGACCTTGGCGATGCGCACGGCGGCTTGACCATCGCCGTACGGGTTATGCGCTTGGGCCATGCGGCCGTAAGCGACGGGATCATCCAGCAGCAGCATGCACTGTTCGACGATCGTGCGAGTGTCGGACCCAACCAGCCGCGCGGTCCCAGCGACCACGCCCTCCGGCCGCTCGGTCGTGTCGCGCATGACCAGCACAGGTTTGCCGAGCGAGGGCGCCTCCTCCTGCACGCCACCACTGTCTGTGAGGACGAAGTGGGAACGGTCCAACAGCCTGACAAAACTCAGATAGTCGAGCGGCTCGCTTAGCAAAATGTTCTCATTCCCCCCGAGATGCGCCTCCATCACCGCGCGCACCGCGGGGTTCGGGTGCACTGGAAACACCACCGCAACATCGGGACGGTCCGCGACCGCCCTTATCGCGGCTGCGATTTGGCGCATGCCTTCGCCGAAATTTTCTCGCCGATGCGACGTGACTGCGATCAGCCGGCGACCTTCGAACCGATCGAGCAGCCCGTCGATCTCTGTCGTCAGGCTCGGGTCGGCTCGGGTTCGGGCCACGGTCGCCAAAAATGCGTCGACCACCGTATTGCCGGTCACGTGGATCGTGTCCGCCGCGACATTCTCGGCCCGCAAAGCCGCGGCTGCGGAACTGGTAGGCGCAAAATGAAGGTCGGCGATCGTGCCTGTGACGCGGCGGTTCATTTCCTCGGGCCAAGGAGAATACATATCGCCGCTGCGCAGACCCGCCTCTACGTGACCCACCGGTATCTTGTGGAAATACGCACTCAGCGTCGCCGCCATCGTCGTGAGCGTGTCGCCGTGGACGAGAATGCGGTCAGGACGCCACTCGTCCAGAGCTGCGCCGAAGCTCACGAGTATGCGGGCGCACAGATCCTCGAGCGACTGGTTGGGCCGCATCAGATCGAGATCGATGTCGGGAACGATGCCAACCAGGTCCATCACCTGATCGAGCATAGCGCGATGCTGTGCGGTAACGGCGACGCGAACGTCGAGCCCGCCGTGCGAACGCAGCGCATCGACAACCGGAAACATCTTGATCGCTTCCGGACGCGTGCCGAAAACCACCATGATCCTTGGTAAGGGCTTTGCGCTCATCGCGGCCCCACTACCGTCAACCGGTTTAGAAACTGCTCACGTCAGCGCCGCGCTGCTTGCGAGAGGACGTCGACGGCAACTCGCGCCGCTTCCGCAATCTGCGCTTCTGTCAGCGTCGGATGCACCAGAAACATCAGGCTCGTTTCACCAAGCGCGCGGGCAATGGGCAGTCGCTCGGCCGGACGGGAGGGATGTCGGTCGAACGCGTGCTCAAGATATACCTCCGAGCAGCTCCCTTGATAGCATGGCACGCCGTGGCCGTTGATCTGCGCGACGATACGGTCGCGGTCCCAGCCCGATGCCAGTCGTTCGGGAACGACATAGGCGTAGAATTTATACTCCGCGTGGACGCTGTCCGGCTCCGTCAGCTGTGGCATGCGAATGACGCCACCGTCCCCGGCACACACCGCGAGCGCGGATCGCAATACGGCGGCATGTGCGTTCCGAGCCGCAGTCCACTGCGCCATGCGAGCGAGCTGAATGCGGCCGATGACACCTTGCACTTCCAGCATGCGCCAGTTGGTGCCGAAACTGTCGTGAACCCAGCGAAAACCCGGGGGATGCGCGCGTTCGTAAATCGCGTCCCAGCTTTTCCCATGATCCTTATAGGACCACATCCGCGACCAAAGGTCGGGATCGTTGACCGTCACCATCCCGCCTTCGCCGCCGGTGGTCATAATCTTGTCCTGGCAGAACGACCAAGCGCCGACGTGGCCGATACTGCCCACGCTTCGCCCCTTGTAGCGTGCGCCGTGCGCCTGCGCGCAGTCTTCGATCAATCGGATGCCCCGCGGCTCGAGCATCTCGAGGATCGGGTCCATGTCTGCGGGCCACCCGGCGAGATGGACAAGGATCACCGCCTTCGTCCATGGCGTGAGCATCGGCCCAATGGTCGCTGCAGACAGGTTTCCGCTGTCTGGGTCCACGTCCGCGAATACCGGGCGCGCGCCTGCGTTCACGACGCAGCTCACCGAAGCGATGAACGTGCGCGGTGTGACGATCACCTCGTCTTCAGCTGACCCTCCGTTGGCCGCACCGATCCCGAGACCGTGTAGCGCAAGGTCGAGCGCAACCGTGCCGTTGGCGACCGCGATCGCATGGGACGTTCCGACCCAAGCGGCAAACTCCCGCTCAAAGGCGCGACACTCGTCCCCGGTCCAGTAGTTGACGCGGTTCGAGCGAATTACCCGCGCAACCGCGTCGGCCTCCTCATCGGAGAAACAGGGCCATGGCGCGAAGGGAGTGTTAAGCAAACGCCTATCCTTTGATAAGTTGCTTCGCCGGATTGCCGACTACGGTAATGCCGGGTGCAACATCCTTGGTCACAACCGCGCCCATGCCGACAACAGCGCCAGCACCAATGGTAACTCCCTGCTTTATGATCGCTCCCGTGCCGATGTACGCGTGGTCACCGATCGTCACGTTTCCGTTGCACCGCACCGCCGGCGCGAACGTGACCCAGTCCCCAATAACGCAGTCGTGCGCGACGTAACTTTGCAGGTTGGAGTGGAAGCCGCGACCAATGCGGATGTTAGAAGTGAGGATCGTGCCGGCGCAAAGGATGGCACCGTCGCCCATATCCACGTCGTCATACTTTACGACCTCCGGCGATTTGATGTTGGCCAACGCGATACCCGCGGCAGCACAGCGGTCAGCGATGCGTTTGCGAGCTAGGCCATCGGCCACGGCGATCACGGCGTTGCTACCTTCGGTAACCTTGAGAGTAAATTGCTCGAAACTGATTGCGCGGACGCCATTCAGCTCTCCCGACACGCGGTCGTCGAGGAAAAAAACCTCCGCCTCCGGGAACGAAGATCGCGCTAACGGGAGCACTTCGCGGCCAAACCCGCCCGCGCCGAAGATCCCGATTTCTTGCTTCACGTGTCGGTCTCCCCTTCTTTCGAAACAGCCGTACCGGTAAACCGGCTCATCGTCGCCTCGCCCGCTGCGCTGATGTCGCTGCGGCGGAGAACTTTCAACGCGGTGAGTGCTAGGATACGCAAATCCAAGAGCGTGGACTGGTTGTCGACATACCAGCGGTCGAGGTCGAACTTTTTCTCCCAATCGATCGCATTGCGACCGTTCACTTGCGCCCAGCCAGTTAGGCCAGGACGTACCTCGTGTCGGCGCGCCTGCTCGGCGGTGTAAAGTGGCAGATACTCCATCAAGAGGGGCCTGGGTCCGACAAGGCTCATCTCGCCGCGCAGCACGTTCCACAAGGCTGGGAGTTCATCGATGCTGGAAGAGCGCAGGAAACGACCTAACCGGGTCAACCTTTCGGCATCCGGCAACACTCTCCCATGGACGTCCACGGCGTCGCGCATCGTACGCAGTTTCAGGTTGCGATACGGAACGCCGCCGCGTCCCGGGCGAAGCTGAGCGAACAGGACAGGCGAGCCAAGACTGACCCGAACAGCCAATGCTGCCAACACCAGCAGTGGCGAGAGGAGGATCAATCCGGCACTTGCTCCTAGGATATCGATCCCGCGTTTCGCGAGGGCGCCAAAGCGCGTAGACCGTGCGCTGTTCATGCAAATAGCAGGTAGAGCGATAGCCCGAGCACGACCAGTTTCAACGCGACGATCAGCTTGAGTGGGTAGCCGAACGTCACCACCCGCTCGGACAACCAAATGAACAGGCTACTGTGGACAAAGGCGGCGATCACAAAGCCCGCACTCACCCCGATCAGGGGACCGAAGGCTCGGCTCAAGGGCCAGGCCACTGCGACCATGACCGCAATGAACAGCAGGCTCAGCCAAGCGATCGCCGACGTGCGACCGTTGATGACGAAGCCAAAACCCGCAACCGTCGATTCGGTGAAGAAGAGGTTTCCGACGGTCAAAGCGGCGAGCGCCGGAAGCGCGGCGACGGCCGCCGGCGGCACCAACCCCTGACCGAAGCGCACGATAACGACGACGACTGCGACGACTGCGAGTGAGAGAAGGAGATAGCCTCCGTAAAGCAGGCGCGCGACATGCTGCCCTTCGGCCTCCCGATGACGAGCGAGAATGATCGGAGCGACGCCCATTGCCGGCAGTGCCAGAAAGAATGCCCCGGTTTCGCCGGCTCTAGACACGAGTGCATATGAACCAAGAGCGCTCGCACCGCCGGCTCCGATGAGGATCCCACGATCAACCGCGCGCCGGGCGATCAAGAGTAGGCTGGCGATGCCGAACGGCCAGGCCAGATTTGCCAGGCGCGCGCTCAGCGCGGTCAATCCACCATGTTTTCGGAGCACGGGCAGCAGCGGCGCGTGCCGGGAGATAATCCAGAGCACCGCCGCTGTGCCAATTGCGCTCCCCAGCAGCAATCCGCTGATAAAGCCGTCGATGGTACCCGTCTTCGCGAACCATATGGCGCCGGCTGTGACGCCGACGACGTTGGCAACGGTAATGACTGCGGACGCCGCCAGTGCCTTTCCCAGCCAACGGAAATAGGCGAAGACCAGCGTCATGAGCGCGGAACCGCCAGCATAGAGATATGCAGCGTTGAACACCTTCGGCGGGAGCAGCGATTGGAGTTGCGGAACCTGTGAGGCGAGCCGGAGTGGCCAGTAAAGCGACACGAACAGCACCACCGTCATCAGGATCGACGTCCAGATTGCCGCGTGCCTGGATTCTTCGTCAGTTTCCGTCGCGACGATCGCTAGTGCGGAGTCGAGCCCGAAGGTCATAACGATCAGCAGCAGCGACGTGGCGACAATGAACAGGTCGTACGTCGCAATCTCATCGGTACCGACGAAGCGGGCGAGCACGAATATCGCGAGGATGAGGAGGAAACGGGTGCCGACAGTAGCGGCGACCTGAAGCGCCGTGTCGACCAGCCCGCGTCGCAACAGTGCTGCGACAGCGCCCGGAACCGCAATCATGTGCTAGCTTGATCGATGCGAGCGAGAATTTCGCGGATGCCCCCGCCAAAGCCATAGTCCATCAGCCAGCGATGAGAGGCCTCGCCCATGCCGACAAGGTCCACCTCTCCGCGGGCGATACGGTCGAGCTGGTGCGCAAAGCTTTCCCCATCGTGGATAGAGAGCATAGGATACAGCTCTTTGTCCGGGTACAACGCGTCGTCCCGGTGATGCAGCACGGCCTTTTTCATGACCATCGCCTCAAAGATGGTGCCATAAGAGAACCAGCTACGCGCCACTTCGCCGACAACCGCGTCCGCTTCACCAATGGCGATCATCAGTTCCTTGCGCGGCATCTGCGGCAACCACGCGATATGTTCCGCGACGCCCAACTCCTCCGCAAGGGCGGCGGTGTCGTCATAGTCGGTACCGAAGCGCACCATGACCAACCGCACCTGCTTGGCCGGGTTGCCAGCGTAGTAACGCGCCAAGCCACGGACCAGCTCGTCGTTGGCCTTGTCGTGGAACAGGCCGTAGTGCCGAATGGTCGCCGGCTTCCAAACATGCTTGACATGGTGCAGCAGCAAGATGTCGGCGTCGCCACGCAGCTTCGCCATCGTCTGCGGCATGCTCGAGGCCGCACGACGACGTGCGAACGCCTCTCCTTCGAAATCAGGGTAATAAAGCATCGGTATTGCGTGGCTAATGCGATCCATCCCTTGCACTACGGGGCGGATCTTCTCCTCGAGCTCAGGATTGGTAGCGTCCCAGAACAGGGTCCGGCTTGCTTGAATCCCACGCCGCTGTGCCCGGGAATAGATCAGGAACTTGAAGAGATCCTTGGGTGCCCAGCCGCTGAACATCGGCAACATGTGGAGATCGCCGCCGGAGGGCATGAAAATGTCGAGCCGCCGCCCCGCCTTTTGCGCGTAAGCCGGGGCTAGCCGAGAGCCGATGAGAAAAGGAAACTCACGCAGGTCTTCGCGGATGGTGGCGGCGGGCGTGGTCAGCAGCTGACCATAGCCGCCCCAGCTGAGGGTGCGCGACGGGTAGTCCGCTTGGCCGTCGCTGTCGGCGGACGGGACGAAATGCCCAGCCTCATTAGCGAAGAACAGCAAATGTGCGTCGACGCCCTCGCGCCGCAAGAAACGCACAAGGTTGTGGCCGTTGTTGTTCATGTTGCCGAGCACAGCAACGCGCGGGCGGGCGGTCATGCTACGATCTGCTCGGCGACATAGTCTGCCTGGGTGAGAATGCGAATTTCGCCCCGACGGGCCCGTATCGCCGCCTCCTGGACGATTGCCGACAGCACCGACAGCGTGTCGGGGGCAGTCGCGACGTTCTCAGGGTGGGTCCAATAATGGACCACGCCACCGGTCTTCACAGCATGATCGAGCATCGCCGCTGCACGCTTGCGACTCACTGCCACAGGGACCAGCTTTCGACCACCGGATTTCCAGTTCACGAAGTGTCCGGCAGGAATCGCCACAGGCGCGTGAGGCAGCTGCAGGGGGTCGGCTTCTGATGGCGTTCGCATTTGAAATTCGCCCATTAACCGAGCGATTCGCCCACGACACGCCGCGAGCCGGTAGCCGGTCACGCCCAGTTCAGCGAGCACGTCGAGATGCCCTATCCGGTTTCGCGGAAAAATGAACGTCTGTCCCGCGACCGGCGACACAAGCGCGTGCTCCAGCCGGACGTCATCGGCAGTCATCTGATCGTACGGGGTGTGAGTGACACCGTGCGAGGCCCATTCGTGCGCCTCCCCCAGCATCGCACGCAGCCAATTGCCACACCATCCGTCGAACTCGCCCGCGGCCAGCGCCTGCATTGCAGCTCGCGTGTACGGAAGTTGCTCTGCGAGGTCGGAATGGGGAAGGCTGGCGAGGGCATCCTTGGGTTCGACGAATAGGCCGACGACGGCAAAGGTCGCCGGAACTTCGTGGCGGTCGAGCAGGGCGATAATGTCACGATATGCTCGCTGAAGACGTGCGTCCGAAAGGAGCTCGTGATCGCGTGGCCCTAAGTGGTCGGCGATGCCCCACTTGCCTTCGCAGTCGAGCGACAGAATGAAACGCGCCCCACTCATACCGTGTCGGAGTCCAAGTAGCTGACGTGCCAGCGGCGCAGATCGTTAAAGTCCGCGATCTCGCTTCGGAGCGGTCGGCCACCGAAGTTCAAACGTATCGGACGCAGTCGATCGGGAAGCGACCAGTAACCGGCAGCGCGGTATGCGTGTTGGCTCATCATGTGCGGCAAGTTCCAAGCGAACACCGCGTCGGCGCCGAGTTCCTTCAGCCGTGCGCTCGCGTAGCCAACCAAGGTACGCACCCCCATGTCGTCACCGAAGACGTCCATGATGTAGCCAACCCGGCCGCCATGCTTCTCTTCCAGGCACCAGGCGGCATAGGCGCGGTGCCCGACCGTCGCCGCGGAGTATCGCGCCACGGGATGGTCGAATAGCCGCCAGTTGAGGAAAGTCGCATCGCGTTGGACGCCATGGCGAACGCCGTTGGTGCGCGCGAATTCGCCCCATACCGCATCCACCCGCGCATCGAAGCGACTAATTGGCTCAACATCCGCATAACGATCGCTACGCCCGTTGAAGGTGGGCAGCGCAATGTCAGGCATACGCGGATGCAGGCGCTTCAAGAATAGTCCCGACCGGATCGGAAGTATGAGCATTGGCGCCGGCGCAAGGTGAGTCCAGCCAAGTTTGCCAAAGAAGCCAGGGGACGAACTCAGATTGGGGAACCCGTAGAGAATGTCGCCCGGCGCAGCGTCCTGAAAGGCCTGGACCATCCGAGTGAACGCGCCCTGGCCGCGCGCGGCAGGGGCGACGATCGTGTCCATCGACTGAAAGCCGGCAAGCCCTGGCGCACCAAAGCCGTCAAAGCGCACGGGCATGAATGCGTTGATTCCGACAACATCTCCGCAGATCCGTGCGACGGAGATCAGTCCGTCGCCGGCCGGGTTTTGGCGGAACTTCCAGTCGAGCTTTCCCGCCCCAGCGGCAGCAGCCTGATGCGGAAGCAGCGCCAGCCACTCTTCGCGCAGCCTGTCGTCATATCGCTCCAAAGAGACGGAGAGGGACGTCACGCCGTCATCGCCTGCATCGGGGAGCGCAACTCCATGGCGTCCTGATCCGCTTCGGAAGGGAAATTCACCAACACGCCCATGCCACGTTTCTGATACACAACCATATTGCCAAGCGCGACCGCAGATGCGCCCGCCTCGTTGACGACCCGTCGAATGTCGTCGTGGCTGCCCGCACCGCCATGCGCGATCACCGGTATGGAAACGGACGCGCTGACCCGTGCCACCAGGTCGAGCTGGAACCCCTCCCAGGTTCCTTCCCGATCGATGCATGTCAGCAGGATTTCACCGGCACCAGCGCGTTCAACTTCTTGCGCCCAGGCAACCGGGTCGGGCGAAGCCGTCCTCGTTCCTGACCGCGCCATGCAATGTTCGCGCCCCAGCCAATTGCGCTTCACGTCTATCGCGGCGACGACGCATTGCGTGCCGAAGCCGTCAGCGATCTCGCTCAGTAATTCCGGTCGTTCATAGGCGGCCGAACCTATGATAACCTTCTCCATGCCCAACCGCAGGATATCGCCTGCCTGCGCAGCGGTCGTAATGCCGCCGCCATAGGCCACCGGCATGAAGCATTCCTCCGCCAGCTCCGCGAGTAGTTTCAGATCGGGGCCCCGACCTTCCCGCGTCGCGACGATATCGACCAGAGCAAGCTCATCGACGGCGCACTCGTTGAAAATGCGGCAGGTGTTAGCCGGGTCGCCGATATAGCCGAACCGGCCGAACCGGCGGGTTTTCACCAGCGACCCATGTCGCAGCTGCAAGCAGGGGATTAGGCGCGTTCGCAGCTCCATCACAGCCTGCCAAAAGCTTCGAAGAGCGCGCGGCCAAACTTGTGGCTCTTTTCCGGATGGAACTGCGCGCCGAAAATGTTGTCGTGGCGGATAGCTGCGTCGAACTCCAATCCGTAGCGGCACTTGAGCATCGAGTTAGCGGCGTGCGTCACCTGCACATGATAACTGTGCACGAAATAAAAGCGCGCGTCGTCGGGCAGCGCATCGGTGAGCGGGGACGTACTCGCCTTGGAAACCCGGTTCCAGCCCATATGGGGCACCTTCAACCCCATCTCAGCTGGAAAGATATGCGCTCGGGCAGGTATGTAGCCGAGGCCCGGCAATACGCCCTCGTCGCTACCGTCGGTCAGCAGCTGCATGCCTAGGCAAATGCCGAGGACCGGCACTTTCTCAACCAACGCCTTTTGGTCGAGGACCGAACGCAGCCCACTCTCGTCCAGCCGGCGCATCGCGCGATCGAACGCGCCGACACCGGGCAGTATGATCTTGGTTGCGCGCGCCGCGATCTCAGGCTGGTCGGTGACCTCACAGTCCAGACCCGCCCGGCGCAACATGTTCCGCACCGAGCCAAGATTTCCGATGCCACAGTCGAGGACCGTAATCATTGCGACGGTGTCTTTATCGGAAAGCAATATTTGAGATAGAACGACATCGGAACCAAGTTCGCTTTCGCAAGAATCTTGAAAATCGGACGCCAGCGTTCAAACCGTTTCTTGTAGGTGGGGAACTCCCACCATGACCGGGGCGCCTCTGCCATGATGCTTTTATATTCGTTGTCAGATAGCCCCAGCCGCTTTTGAAAATAGGCGAGCAGGTCCTCCTCAACGTGAGGGGGGCTGTTGTAAAGCTCCCAAGCCTCTTCCCGGCTCATCTTCCCGTCACGGACCAACGCCGAAAGCGTGTTATTTCGAAAGTCCGTCTGAAACTTTTGCGGGGCGTAAATGCTGTGGAAGAACGCCGTCATACGATTTTCGAGATGATGACCGCCGTAGTACTCCCACCCATACTCCCTCTCGAGTAACGCGCGCGCATCTTCCTTATTATAGTCCATGTACCAGAATGGCCGGATCTTACGGATCCGCGCCGCTACGCTGGCAAATAACATGCGCTCGAATGTCATAAGCGGGTAGGTCGATATTTTCCGAGCCCCAAACCGACCGTGGATGGCCTGAATATACCGTCCGTCGAAATAGTTGCGACCTATCGGCGTGATCCCCTCAGTGACAAAGCTGTGACCTTCCAACACATATTTGACACCAAACTTTATCGCGGCGCGGTTCATCACCTCCGCAAGCGCGAGATCCGTAGACGCCTCGATCTCTGCCACGCCAGCGCGGAAGAACGACAGAAAGATGTCGTCGACCTCCTTGTTGTCGACGACGTGCGTGTAAAGATCGACATCGAGCTTCTCAAGAACGCGATGTATGTTCAGCGTTGCTATCGCGGTATTCCACGTGTTGTCGTAGTGGACCGCCAGAGGACGCAGACCCCAAACCGTCTTCGCGAGATGCACCATGTAACTGCTGTCGGTTCCACCGCTGACGCCAATGATGCAGTCATACTTCTTGCCGCGGCCGGCAGCCCGTATCTCTTCTATGATTTCTTGGAGCTTGGCACCGCCCTTGGTATTACCGGTGCCGTATTCCGCCTTCAAGCTGTCGAGCTGGTGACAATAATTGCACACCCCGTCCGCGTCGAACGTGATGGAAGAGACACGCTCGTCGTAAATGCAGCGCTTGCACACACGCAAGCTCGTCTCCGCGAGGCTCGACGGCTGGGACACTGCGTTATCCGCGGCTGTGGGCAAAGCGGCCTGAATAGCAGGCTTCTTCGCTGTTGAACGTCACGACGCTCATATTGTTTGCCGACACGATTTCCCGCACCTCTTGCTCACTGAACCGACGCGCGTTGCTGGGGCTGTACCAGTCGAAATTGGTTGCCACCGATGTTTCGGGGCCCAATTCCTCGTTCCAGAAGCACTTCAGGAAATTCCAGTAGATAAATCGCTGAATGTCCGTTTTTCCGCCACGTATCCCGAGTAGCGGGATGTCGGGAGCGTCGAAACTGATGTCCAGCGCGGAAAGGCGTTTACCCAGTTCCGTCAGTTGTTCAGACATCTCCCAAAGTTCGCTCGTGGTGACATTCTTGCAGTGCGTTCTGAAATAGTCATCGAGAAGTTCCCGGGGTAAAGCCTTCTTCGCATAGAAATAGCATGCGAATTGGCCCCCTGAAGGGGCGGTTATGCGCGCGAGTTCCGAGAATGTGGCTTCGGGCACCTGCGTGTGCATGATGACCTGATCGCAGCTGACATAATCGACTGCACCGTCAGCGAAAGGCGTCTTAGCGATGTCACCCTGAATGAAAAACAGGTTGGGTAGATCCGCGAACATCTCTGATGCCTGCTGCGCAGCGCCCGAGTAATCCATCCCGACCACTACGGCGTGCGGTGCGAGGCGTGCGAACCAAGCAGCTTTGTAGCCCAATCCGCATCCCGCATCCAAAATCACATTCGCCGTGACCAAATGGTTCGCGAGCGCCTTCTCATCATCGAATCCGTACAGTTTCAAATACCATTCGCGCTGGAATTGATAGAAAACCTCAAGGTTCGACGTATCGGCGTACTTGTCCCACTTCTCGGTGAAGACCTCGTTGGTCTGCTGCTGATTTTCGTCGGCGCTAACATCCAGAGCGGATACGAAGTTGCCTGTGAACTGAAGTGGCTGTTGGAGCGCGGCTGTCAGGATCGAACTGAAATCGGTCACGGGTAATCTCCGCTAATTTGCGGTCGCGTGCCGTGCTGCACCTTGCAGGGGGTGCCGTAGGCTGTCGATCCCGCCGGAATGTCCGCTAGAACGAGACTGTTGGCGCCAATGATCGACCCATCGCCGATACGGACGCCTTTGGCGATGACGGTGTTCGGCCCGATATAGCATCGGCTGCCGATTTCGGTCGGCGCGTGTTCATACGGGGCCTCTCCGCCGCTGACTGCCCACTGCACCGTATCGTGAGAATAAATCTGAACTCCGGCGGAAATTGAACAATTATCGCCGATTGATAGCCCGCCACTCCCGTCGAGAATCGTGAACGGGCCTATCCAGCAGTTTTGGCCAACGGAAACGTCGCCGAAGATATGGGCGCTGTCGTATACGGAGGTGCCCTCTCCGAAGCCGAGCGCACGCGCCTTTTCCCACCGGTCGACGATATAATCCCCGAATGGAAGGTGGCGGTGGAATTGGCCCGCAACTGCCACGCGGCGATCTTCCCAAAACCCTCGTAGCCGACTGAGCAGGTCGTCTATCACAGCGTTTGTCTCATCCAACTGTCGAGGCTGAGAAGCGACCATATGAAGAGGCGGCGATTCTCTTCGCCGTCGAGATGGCGGTTTACTATGGCGTGGACCGTGTCACGATCGAGGACGTCGTAGAGCGGGGTGCGCTCGTCGAACAGTTTGCGACGGACGAAGTCGATGCTGTCGCCACGAAACCAGCTTGCGTCGGGAGCGGAGAAGCCTTGTTTCTCCCCGTTGGCAATGTCGTCCGGGATGTAACGACGCATAACGTCGCGGAGGATCTGTTTGCCGTCTTTTGTCTTCTGAAAGAAACTAGCGCGTTTTTCGACGGAGTCCGTCTCATCAACGCGCACCACGTCGGCGAGATTATTGAGCTTGAGGCCAACTGGACAACGCATGGCGAAATCGACGAGGTCGTTGTCCATGAAGGGGACGCGCGTTTCCAAACTGTGCGCCATCGACAACTTGTCATCGACGACAAACAGGCCGTGCAGAAAAGTTTTCGCTTCAAAATAAAGCGAATGATTGATGAAGTCTTCCGGCCGGTCGAGGGCGTTATCGTGATGCTCGAACACGTTAGCGAAAATCGCTTTCGGGTCGACATCTCTGGCTTCGGCCGACAACGGCGCAAGAAGCCTTTTCATGTCGGCGCTATCGACCAGCCGATTCCAGAACTGGTAATAATGGCCGACGTAGTCTTCGAAGTTTTCGCAATTAACGGCGCGATAGTATCGCCACGGGTAGCCGCCGAACATTTCGTCGCCACCCGCGCCGGACAACACCACCTTACAAAACTTGCTGGCGAGCTTGCTTGCGTAAAAGTTGGGGTAGCTCTGACCGACGCGCGGCTCTTCGATATGATATGCGACGCTGTCCATCGCGCGCTCCATATCGCCCGCCTTCAGGACCATCTCATAGTGTTCGGTGCGGAAGCGCGCGGACATGGCTTCCGCCTTGCGACGTTCATCGAACGCGAGCTCAAGACCGCTCGCGGAGGATACGTCGAAGCCGCAGGTGAACGTCTTCATGTACGGGAACTGCATCGCGCCCAGCGCGGTGAGTGTACCGGAATCCATGCCACCCGAAAGGAAGCTGCCCAGCTCGACGTCGGTGACTAGCTGTCGAGAAACCGCTTGCCGTAAGAGGTAGTCGAGCTCTTCGCGATACTCTTCAGCGCTACGCGGATTGTCCGGTTCGGCGAAATGATAATCCCAGTACCGGCGCTGCGTCAGACCTTTGGACCGGTCGTCCATGTCGATTGTGGCAATCGTTGCGGGCGGCAACAAATGCACACCTTCGATCAAGGTCTGGTCGGTAAAGATGTTCTGAAATGTCAGATATTCGACCAGCGCACGCTGATTCAAGTTCCGGCGCGAGGCGGGATGCGCAAGAATGGCCTTTTGCTCGGATCCGAACAGCAGCACATCGCCGAACTGAGCGTAATACAGCGGTTTGATGCCATACCGGTCGCGTACGAGTGTCAGTTGCCGCTCGCGACGGTCCCAGACGGCAAAAGCGAACATGCCATTGAAGCGATGCACCGCCTGCTCGCCCCAGGCATGCCACGCGTTGAGCACCACTTCGCTGTCGGTCTGCGAGTGAAAGGAGTAGCCTTTCGCGGTCAGCTCCGCCCGCAGCTCTGCGAAATTATAGACTTCCCCGTTGTAAGTGATGACGTATCGCCCATCACTCGTTTGCATCGGTTGATGGCCGTGGTCGCTCAAGTCGATGATCGCCAGCCGGCGATGTCCGAGCGCAATCGGCCCATCGATCCAGTAACCATGGCCGTCGGGCCCGCGGTGCATGATGGCATCGGCCATGCGCACCAGCGTCGGCTGACTGGCCGGCGCGCCGTCAAGCTGGAGGAATCCGGTAATGCCACACATGGTCGCTGTCCCGATCAGGCCGCGCTGACAGGTCCGCGCATCACCACATCGATGACATGCTGCTGCTCAGCATCACTCATCCCATGGAACAGGGGTAGCGAGATCGAGCAATGGTTCGCCGCATAGGCGTTCGGAAAATCCTCAGGCTGAAGGCCGTATTTCTCGCGGTAAAACGATAGCATATGGACCGCGTGGGTTGCCGGACGGGTCGAAACACCCGCTCTCAGGAGCTCGTCCATCCACGCATTGCGCGCCTGATTGACCCGCTCGACCGATGACGGTCCGACGGGTTCGGGTTGGAACAGGCACGGGTAGCTCTGATAACCGTGCCCGAAGCCCTCCGGGGCGGAAGGGGTGCGAAGCCAATCCAGGCCGGCGAACGCCGCTGCGAAGCGGTCTGCGCGCTCGCGACGCTCAGACACAATTGCGTCAGCCCGCTGCATCTGCGCGACACCCAGCGCCGCTTGAAAATCGGTCATGCGCTGATTGTAGCCGGCGTCAGGGTGATCGGCGAGAAGGTACGGCCGCGCGCCGAGATGGCGCTGCAAGTCGGACATCGCCGCGCCGTGGTCGCGCAGTCGCCGTAGGCGTTCCGCCAACGCAGCGTCGCTGGTCGTGATCATCCCGCCCTCGCCGGTGGTGATCGCCTTGCGCGGGTGGAAGCTGAAGGCGCCGGTGGTGCCAAACGTCCCGCTGTGTCGCCCGTTCATCGTTGCGCCGAACCCGCAAGCAGCGTCTTCGACAACCCACAGCCCGTGCTTGTCCGCGAGGGCTTGAACGCCGGTCATGTCCGCCATCAGCCCGAATAGGTGGACGGGAATGATACCGACGGTGCGATCAGTAACCGCCGCCTCGGCGGATGCGAGGTCCAAATTGAACGTTTCGAGGTCGATGTCGCAAAAGCGCACGGTCGCGCCTTGATGTTCGACGACGTTGGCAGTCGCGATCCATGTGAACGCGGGGACGATGACCTCATCACCCGGCTTCAAACCCAGCGCCGCGACCGACAGGTGGAGACCGGTCGTACAGGACGTCACGGCGATCGAATGTTCGGCACCCGTGAACGCACTCCAAGCGTCCTCGAACGCGCGCACGTTGGGCCCTTGCACCAGCCAGCCTGACCGAAGCGGTTGAAGAACGCTCTCTATCTCGGCGTCCGTCAAGGTCGTGCGAGCGATCGGAACCTGCATCGCGGAAGTCGACCCGGTCACGCCTCGAGCCCCACCGCGCGGCGTCGCGATGCGACTTCCTGCTTGTGCGCGGCGCGCCAGGCAATCAGTCGGCGCAGCCCCTCGTCCAGATCGATCTGCGCTCTATAGCCAATCTGCTGCGCTGCCTTATCAGGACAGCCGATGCGATTGCGTACCAACGTCGCTTGGCTGCGTTCCGCATACCGGATCGGCTGATCGCTGCCGGTCAAAGTGAGCAGTTTCTCAGCCAGTTCTTTGAGACTGGTACGGAGGCCGGTTCCGACATTATAAAACTCGTCAGTCGCATCCGAAGTCATCGCGCATACGTTCGCATGTGCGCAATCCTCAACCGCGACGAAATCGAAAGCCTCCGATCCGTCACCGAGAATGGTCGGCGCTTCACCACGGTCGATCGCGTCGAGCATCTTCATAATCACCGCGATGTACGCGCCGTGATAGTCCTGCCGCGGCCCGTAGACGTTCATGTATCGCAATCCGACGAAATTGAGGCCGTAGCGATGGTGAAAGGATCGCGCCATGGCTTCACCGGCGATCTTGGTAGCGCCATAGAAGTTTTTGTTCAGGAACGGATGATCCTCTGCCATCGGCTCGGTGACCGCATCTCCGTACACCGATGCGGAAGACGAGTAGACGAGACGCGAGACGTTTTTCTTCACGCAGGCCTGGAGAACATTGAACGTGCCTTCAATGTTCACGTTGAAGGCGCTCTGCGGAAATTCATGGCACTGCAGCAGCCAAAGCGCTGCAAAGTGGAACACGCCATCCGCGCCTTCGAAGGCGCTTTCGAGAATGTCCGGCTGGCAAATGTCGCCCCCGACCTCGTAGATACGCACTCTCGGATCTTTGAGCGCCTGCTCGAGGTTGCCGAGTGAACCGCGCGCGAAATTGTCGTAAATGACAATCTCTCCGACGTCCTGCGCCGTCAGCTTGTCGACCGTGTGCGAGCCAATCAGTCCCGCACCTCCAACAACGACGAGTTTTTTCCCTTTGATATCCATCACGCTTTCCCGAAAAACCGTCGCACGGTTGAAATGATATAGTTCTGCTGCTCGACGCTAAGGTCGGCGCTCATCGGCAAGCTGACGACTTCATCAGCAAGGCGTTGGGCCACGGGCGTGGAATTGAGCCCACCGAAAGGCAGATAGGCCGGCTGGGCATTGAGCGGCACCGGATAGTGGACTGCCGTTGGAACGCCCGCGTCTTTTAGTGCAGCGACGAAACTTTCGCGATCGCCCACACGCACAGTGAACTGGCCCCATACGGAGGTGCGATCGGGAGCGACGGAAATGCGCGTCAGATCCGGCTCAAGATCCTCGAATGCCTCGAGATAGCGCGCGCTGATGTTGGCGCGGTCGGTCACCTCCTGAGCAAACCGCTCGAATTTCGCGAGGACGATGGCGCACTGCAGCGTGTCCATCCGTCCGCCCACGCCGATGCGTGTATGAACGTAACGCTTGCTTTGTCCATGGACGCGTATCTCGCGGAGCGCCTGTGCCAGGCTCTCGTCGGCCGTAAAGATGGCACCGCCGTCGCCGTAGCAGCCCAGGGGCTTGGAGGGGAAAAAGCTGGTGACGCCGATGGTGCTGACGCCGCAACTGCGACGTCCGCGATACTGCGCCCCAAAGCTTTGCGCCGCATCTTCGATAACGGGCAGCCCATGTTCCGCAGCGATTGCGTCGATCGCCGCCATATCGGCCATCTGACCGTAAAGACTGACCGGCATGATGGCGCGCGTGCGAGGGGTGATCGCGGCGGCGATTTGACGTTCGTCGAGAAGCGCATCGCTGCTTCGCACGTCAACCCAGACAGGGGTCGCACCCACCAGCGCGATGACCTCGCCAGTTGCGGCAAAGGTAAACGGTGTGGTGATCACCTCGTCGCCCGGACCGATACCGAGCGCCATAAGGGCCATTAACAGACCTTCGGTCCCGCTCGCGCAAGTGACACAGTGGCGGCCATCGCCAACGAACGTAGCGAGCGCGGATTCAAGCTCCGCCACCTCCGGACCCATGATATACTGCCCGTGCGCCAGAACGGCGTCGATGCGTCCGCGGATTGCGGGTTCGAGCGCACCAAACTGCGCTTTGAGATCGATGAAAGGAATGTTCACGTTAGGTCGTCCGGGATCAAGGTCAGCGTGTCGCCATCGAGGCGATAGAGCTCGCCCGTCGCAGGACAGCGCGCCTCTCCGTCACCGTGCGCGGGCAGCGGTAGCCGCTCACCTGATCGGCTCATCCAACCGATCTGTCGCGCGGGCACGCCAACCATAAGAGCGTGGGGACGAACAGGACGCTGCACGACCGCCCCCGCGCCGATGAAAGAGTAGGCGCCTATCTCATTCCCGCAGACGATCGTGCAGTTGGCCCCCAGAGTGGCGCCACGCCTGACTAAGGTGTCGCGGTACTCATCCTTCCGGCTGACATGCGCGCGAGGATTGTAGACGTTTGTGAACACCATGCTCGGCCCGCAGAAGACGTCGTCTTCGAGAGTGACATTGTCATAGACCGACACGTTGTTCTGTATCTTGCATCGGTCACCAATCTTCACTCGGTTGGCAACGAACACATTTTGGCCGATCGACACTTCACGCCCGATCACAGCGCCCGCACAGATATGCGCGAAATGCCAGACGCGAGTGCCCGCCCCGATCGTAGCGCCATCATCGACGATAGCGCTGGGGTGTACCGAGGCGCTCACGTTCGCGCTCGCGCGGCAAGGCAAAACGGGTGGACGTCGCCAATGTTGTCCGTGACCGCGTTGCGAATGTGCGCGACGGTTTCGATCGCTACCCGATTGTCCTCCAACCCAAACCCCTGTCCGGAGAGGATACGCTCATAAGAGCGGGTGTGGAGGTCCGTGAATCCGTCTGAAAATTCCACGTGATCGCCGTCGACCGTCACTGCGCGGAACGTGCGCTTCCCTGCCGCCCGCTCGGCGGCTGGCACATCGTTCAGATCCACCGACAGGAACCAGCGCACGCGCGCATGCTGGTATTCAAGGTAACCTGCCGCCTTGAGCGGTTCGCTTAGATGGACATGATTCTCCACCAGCGGTCCGAAAAGGAAATGCAGCATGTCGTAAAAATGCACACCGATATTGGTCGCAATGCCGCCAGACTTCCTCTCGTCGCCCTTCCAGCTTTGCAAATACCATCGGCCACGTGAGGTAATGTAGGTGAGGTCGACGTCGTACTTGCGGCCTATTGTGCCTGCCGCCTGCACTTTATCTCGCAACGCGATGATAGCAGGGTGCAGCCGCAGCTGGAGGATCGTGTTGATCTTGCGGCCAGTATCCTCCTCAATCTCGGCAAGAGCATCGAGGTTCCAGGGGTTCAATACCAGCGGCTTTTCACAGATCGCGTCGGCCCCCGAGCGCAATGCAAAGCGAATATGACTGTCGTGAAGATAGTTGGGGGAGGTGATGGCGATGTAGTCGATGCCCGCTCCCTGTCGAGCTAGCCGGTCAACATGCCGGTCGAAACGCTCGAATTCGGTGAAGAAATGGGCATCGGGAAAGTAGCTGTCCATGATCCCGACCGAGTCGGACGGGTCTAGCGCGGCGACTAGGTCGTGCCCCGTATCGCGGATGGCGATCATGTGCCGTGGAGCAATGTACCCGGCAGCGCCGACGAGCCCGAAGCGCTTTTCAGTTGGCGATTGCGCTGTCACAGTCGCAGGTCGCTTTCGTGCGCAGAAAGCAAATACTTCAGGTCGTACAGCACATGTTCGCGCTTGCCGAGCGCTCGCAGGCCTTCGGCCCCCATCGTGCGAAACTCGTCATGCGCGACCGCGACGACGATCCCGTCATAGCTATCGGGTTGAAGCTCGGTGGCCAGCTCCAGGCCATATTCATGGCGCGCCTCGTCCGCATCAACCCAAGGATCGTAGACGTCGACCTCAACGCCGAAGTCCTTGAGGGCGGCGATCACATCGACGACGCGCGTATTGCGCAAATCCGGGCAATTTTCCTTGAACGTCAGGCCGAGCATGAGAACCTTCGCCCCGACGATCTGGACACGCTTGCGCAACATCGCCTTGATCAACTGATCGGCGACATAGGCCCCCATGCCATCGTTCAAGCGCCGTCCAGCGAGAATGATCTGCGGATGATACCCGATCGATTCCGCCTTTTCGGTGAGATAATAGGGATCGACACCAATGCAGTGCCCGCCGACGAGCCCCGGGCGAAACGGGAGAAAGTTCCACTTGGTCCCTGCGGCTTGCAGAACTGCCTCCGTATCGATCCCCATTCGGTTGAAGATCACTGCGAGCTCATTGATCAGCGCGATATTGAGGTCGCGCTGTGTATTTTCGATGACCTTCGCTGCTTCGGCGACCTTGATGCTCGGCGCAGGATGGGTTCCGGCCGTGACCACTGAGGCGTAGAGAGCATCTACAAAGCGGGCGACTTCAGGTGTCGAGCCAGAAGTGACTTTGGTGATGGTCGTCAGCCGGTGGGTCTTGTCACCAGGATTGATACGCTCCGGGCTGTAGCCGGCGAAGAAGTCGACGTTGAACTTCAGACCCGACACCCGCTCGAGCACTGGCACGCAGACCTCTTCGGTCGCGCCCGGATAAACCGTCGATTCGTAGATTACGACATCACCTTCGCGAAGCGCTTGACCAAGCGTCTCCGATGCCTTCACGAGCGGCGTGAGATCAGGGCGCTTTGACGTGTCGATGGGGGTCGGCACCGTTACGATGAATACGTTGCATTCGGTGAGGTCCGTCGGATCGGCAGTAAGCTTGAGGCCGGTTGCCTCTCCTAACTCGGCGTCCGAAACCTCGAGGGTGCTATCGTGTCCGCCCTTGAGCGCCGCGATGCGGTCACGGTTGATGTCGAAGCCGACAACGCTTCGTTGCTTGGCAAACTCCACGGCCAGCGGCAGCCCAACATAGCCGAGCCCGATGACAGCCACCCGAGCCGTTTCCAATTGTTGTGCGAACAAGGAGTGCCTCACAAAATTGCCACGACGTTTCGCCGTGGCAGACAAACTCTACCACCGTGCCCACCGCCCGCTCCCCTCGAGGTCGCCGGGGCGCTGCCCTTTTGAAAGGCAAACTGCAACGGCGCGCGCCTTACCCCAACGCGCAGGCGGCACACAAGCAAACATTGACCCCCCGCGCCGTTCACCTAAAGGCGCGGAATGACCATCTTCGACTGGCGGTCGCCGATCCGCAGTGCCGATCCTTCCGCCCGTCGTTTCGTATCGCTGCCGCTCGCTTTGCTCCTCGTTGCGCTGTTCAGCGCTTTCACGATTGGTGGGGGTGCGCGAAGCGACATCGTGTCTTTGCTGTTGTTGCGTCCCATCGCGGCGATCGTTGCCATCCTTGCGCTTTGGCGAGTGTCTGGCCGGGACGTCGCCAACCACCGCGCGATCGTGGTCATGATGGTGAGCGCCATTGCGCTGCTGGCGATGCACCTCGTGCCGCTGCCAGCGAAACTTTGGCAGAGTTTGCCCGACAGGGGTCTCGTCGTCGCGCTCGAGCGCCTCGCGGGCCTCGAAAATCACTGGCGCCCCTTTACGCTCACCCCTGCCGAAGGTTGGAACGCGCTGTTGGCGATGCTGATACCGTTCGCGGTCCTACTTGCCGGCATGCAAACGCGTCGCGGCGATCTGGCCAAGGTGGTGACGTGGCTTATCGGCCTCGGCCTTCTCAGCGCAGTAATCGGACTTTTGCAGATGCTGGGCGGTCCTGGCAGCCCGATCTACTTCTACCGCCACACCAACTGGGGCGCTCCGGTAGGCTTGTTCGCAAACGCCAATCACCAGGCGGTTTTTCTTGCCGCGCTCGTCCCCGCGCTTGCGGTGGCTGGCCGCCAGCGCGGCCGTAAGGGGCAGGACGTACGTTCTCAGACCGACTGGCGACGCTGGCTTGCGCTGTGCATCGGAGCGCTATTCATCACGATTATCGTACTCACCGGCTCGCGGGCCGGGGTGCTTGCTCTCGCTCTTGGGCTGATGAGCATCGTCTGGCTGCGTCCATCCGTTGGCGCCGCCACAACCTCTGCCAGCCGGTGGGCAATCGTAGCAGCTGGGGGGGCTGCGATTGCGGCCCTCGCGGTTGCGTTGCGTGGCGAGGCCTTGCTCGGCGCCTTTTCGAGTTCAGGCTCAGCAGCCGGTCGCACGGAATTCTGGCCGCAGGTGTGGGCGATGGCGCAGCGCCACCTGCCGCTCGGGGCCGGATCGGGCTCCTTTGCTGACGTATACCAGATCCACGAGTCGGCTGCCGACCTTTCCCCCAACTACCTCAATCACGCTCACAATGATTGGCTGGAGGTCCTCGCCACGCTCGGCGTGCCGGGAGCGGCGCTGGCGCTTGTTGGACTGGGCTGGACTTTGACCCACGGGTGGCGATTGCATCGCATGGCTGCCGCTACGGCAACTTCTCCCGCTGGCGACGGCCTCGAGAGCGTGACGCTCGGCCGCTTGGGGGTAGTCATTATTCTCATTTTTGCTGTCGCGAGCGTGTTCGACTACCCGTTGAGGACGCCATCCCTGTCCGCTTTGCTCGTCGTTGCCGCCTTGTTTGCTCAAACGCCTTTCCGAGCGACGAGCGCCCCAGCGCGCGTGGGCTAACCCAGCATATCCCGCACCGTCTCAGCGAGCGAAAGGCTTGTAGTGAGGCCCGGGCTCTCGATGCCGTAGAGCGCAAAGAGGCCTGCGATGTCAGTCTGTGCCGGGCCATGGATCAAGAAGTCGGCATCTTCTCCATCAGCACCGCGTATTTTCGGTCGGACCCCTGCATAAGCGGGCGCGAGCCATTCGGATCGAACCGTCGGCCAATAACGTGCGATGGCCTGCGTGAACGCGTCGATTCGGTCAGTCGCGACCGTGTAGTCCAGGCCGACCACAGGCTCGGTATCCGGCCCAAATCTCGCTGCACCAGCCAAGTCGAGCGTCGCGTGGACACCGAGACCGCCTGGCACCGGGACCGGGTAAATAAGGTGCCGAAACGGTGCTCTGCGCATGAGACTGAAGTAGTTCCCCTTGAGTTCGAACGTTTCGGGCACGTTCCTCGCGCCGGCACGTCGCATCAGCGGCGCGGAACCATGACCGCCGGCGACCACGACTTGATCGGCAGCGAAGCGATACGCTTCGCCTTGGCTGCTACCTGAGACCTCCAGCGATGCTCCGGGGTAGATGGCGTCGACCTCGCTGCCCCACGCAAAGAGCGCGCCGTGTGCTTCTGCGTCTCCAATCATGCTCAGCATGAAGGAATGGCTGTCGATGATGCCGGTGGAGGGGGACAACAGCGCGCCGACGCCAAGGACCTCGGGTTCGAGCCGCGACAGTTCCACAGCATCGATCCGGCGCAGTGCTGCGTCGTCGGCGACGCCGTTCGCAGCGGCACGCTCCTCGATCCGATCAAGGGTGGGGAATTCTGACTCGTCCGCCGCCACGATCAGCTTGCCGAGCCGTCGATGAGCGATGCCCCGTGTCACGCAATAGTCGTAGAGCATGTCGCGGCCGCGTACACAGTGGTAAGCCTTCGCACTCCCGGGGCGGTAATAGATACCGGCGTGGATCACCTCGCTGTTGCGCGAGCTGGTTTCCATCCCCGGCCCGTCGTAACGTTCGACGACGACGACCTGCCGCCCGGACACTGCGAGCGCGCGGGCGATCGCGATGCCGACGACACCTCCGCCGATGACGAGTACGTCGATTTTATCCATGCGCCACTGAACCCGGCTCGGTTGCGGGCGACAGCGCCGCGATGATTTCCCGGTTTACGTTGTGCACGTCGTATTTGCGTTCGGCTGCTTCGCGCGAGGCAGCGCCCATCCTTTCGATCCGGGCAAGATCACCGGCAAGATTCGCCATCGCGCGCGCCAACGCGGGAACGTCGCGAGGCGGCACCAGCACACCGTTGACGCCACATTCGACCGTTTCGCGACACCCGGGCGCATCTGTCGTGATGATCGGTCGTCCCATCGCCATGGCCTCCAAGACGGAACGCGGAGTTCCCTCGCGGTAGCTTGGCAAAACATAGACGTGCGCTGCTGCAATGGCGGGGCGTACGTCGGCAAGTTCGCCCAGCCAGACGATATCACCGTCCGTCTGCCAACCTCGCACCTCTTCCGCGCGAATTGCGTCCAATTGTGACGCGAGGCCGCCAACCAGCGTACATCGTACCGCGAGGCCCTCGGCCCGAAGCCTTCGCGCGGCGGCGGCGTATTCACGCACACCCTTCTCGCCCAGCAATCGGGCGATCATCAAGAAGTTGACGGGGGGAGGGGGGAAAGGTTGGGGCGCGAAGGCATCCAGTCTTACGCCTGATCCATTGATGACAGCGGTGGGAGTATCTCCGGGGAGTAGTCCCTCCGCTTGGAAGTCTTGGCGATCGTCCGGGTTTTGAAATAGCACCACGTCGGCGTACCGAAGTGCAAAGCGATAGAGCGCAAGGGCGATCCGGCGCAAGAGGGCACGCCCACCGCCTGTAGGCGCAGCAAAAGTATAGCCGAGTCCTGTTATCAGCGCGACGCGCCGCGGGACGCTTGCCAGCCTCCCAGCGATCATGCCCCATATGACCGGCTTGATGGTGTAGACGAGCATGGCATCCGGACGGACCGCTCGCAAAAGGCGACAAAGCGCCACTGTCGCGGTCAGGTCACTTAGGGGATTTAGACCCGCGCGCCTGAACGGCACGTCCCAAATGCGAACGTTCCGTTCAGTGAGCCAATCCGCAGTCGCTTTGTCCGCCCGAAGGTCTGGCGCGAACGCATGCACCTCGTGACCCGCCGCGAGCAGATCTTCGATTAACGCGCCACGGAAATTCCGCAAAGATGACGCGAGCGAGCCAATGATGGCGACGGATCGGCTCATTATCGTATGTTCGAAGAAGGTGAAGTTTCCCCCTTAGGAGGACGCAAGTAGGACAACAGCCAAACCAGGAGCAGAGGAACAAACATCCACTTTTGTCGCGTCGCGATGCCCAAGTTCGCCGTAGTGTTGGCGAGCACGCCCCAAGTCAAAAGACTAAACAGCAATGTTGCGACCCACGCGAAATTCGGTAACACGCTTCGCTTTCGACCAAAAATGCTGAAGACTGCAATCGCGACGATCAACAAGAGGACTAGGTTCTCCACACTCGACGCGAGACCTAGCACGTTGCCTGCATCGACGAAAAGTGGCCGGAACAGGTAGGTAAACAGGCGCACAGGCACCGACATGCCGACAAGGTCCACGGAGCTCCCGCCCTCCGTATTCGCATTCTGCCGTTGTTCGACGTAGTCGACGAAATCGGCGGTGCCGCTTGCGTTCTCCAGACCGACATACTCGAGCGCGAATTGGAGCATGAAGGCGCCCACTGCCGCCGCCAAGAAACCTAGTATGACACGAATGATCACGGCGCTGCGAAGACCGAAAATCAAGGCTCCAGCGAGCGCCACCATCATTACGACCGCGATATGCGGGCGCACCAACAGCAATGCGGCTACCGCGAGCAGCATTGCCGGCCATCGCGAAGACGGGCGCAACACCCCCCAAACGGCTAGGCCGGCAGCGAGGAAAGAGAAGGCGTCCTTACTGATCGCCGCGCTCCAAAAACTGGCGCCCGGGAGGAACAGCAGAAGCGGCAGCCATCGTTGACTCCACTTGGCGAGATGGGGCTCGACCTCCGCAAGCGCGCCCGCGAACGCAATCAGCCCTACGGTGCCGATAATGTTGAAAACGGCGAACACGCCCAGATAGGACATGCCCAAAGTCGTCGAGAAAAAACCCGTGAAATAAGTGACCGCCAAGGTGCCCGGTCGAAAAAGTTCATAAATATTGCGCGAAGCTTCGAAGTAACCGATCGAATCTGCCCCGATGGTCAGACTGATATAAATATAGGCGAGCGCGAATAAGCTGTGCCAGGCATAAAGACCGAGAGCTACCCGAGATCTGATATGGAAGACCTTGCTCAACTGATAAACGATCACCGCACCGAGCAAAACAGTCACGGTCGCCGATATGACGTGCCATGCCGACGAAACTAGAGCGACGTCCATCATTCTACCGAGCCAAGGTGCATGCCCTTGAGGCTGAGCATCGTGTCTTCCCGACCGCTACCTCCCATCAGGTCGACCCGGACATCAGCCACATCGCATTGCCTGGGCAGCGCAAGCGCCATCTTTCCTCTTCGTCCGACGAGGTTGTCGGACGTGACGGTCGTGCCAGCACATGTCGCGGAGACAGTTGCTGCCGCGCCGCTGCCGCCGCCACTATCCGCAACGGTCCAACTTAGAACGCCGCCGCTATCGGCCACCCAAACAAGCTTGCGCGCCACCGTTCCGCGGGCGAGAGGTCGAGCGGTGGCGACAAGCTCCACGCCCCCGTCGCGCGAGGGCGAAGCAGCAAACAAGGCCTCGACATCGCTCGTCGAGCTCAATTGCCAATCGACCGGCGGGTATGTGGCCTCGCGCGAAAAGCCAAGCGAACGCAGCCGCGCGGCGTCCGCACCCGGCAGACGCGGATAAAGACGCGCTAGTCGCGCGTACTCGCGCTCATCCGCGAGACGTGTGACCACCGTCGCATAGCTATCTCGGTCATACGGGCCGTCAGGGAGCCGGTTGGTTGTCAGCACGAGGTCCGCCCACGGCACGACGCTGCGGCCGCCACGCGCGGCAGCCTGCACGAAATCGCTGGCCCAGGGTGTGTTCCCGTTCAGATAAGGCGCGAGAGCCGCTCGCGCCTGTGGATTTGCCAGCACGCCCTGTAGCTGCGCCAGCATCGTAGCACGAAGGCTAGGCTGCACACGCAAGATCGCGTCAAATCGCGCGAGAGTTGCAGGGGCATCGTTACGACGCGCCGCGTCCTCGAGCAGCCAAGCTTCAACAGCCGGATCTCGTCGAGAAATGCCTTCTGCACCGAGCATGATTTGGCGCGCTGTCGGCATTTGCCGGCGTTGCTGGGCGACGAGGGCGAATCCTCGCCATGCACGCAGCTCCAGCGGTTCGCCGCGCGCTATGTACCGCGACAGCTGTTCAAGGCCCGCGACATTGGCTTCAGTTGCTCGCTGACGCACTGCAACCTCACGAGCGAGGTAGGCGCGTTGCCACGCTCCGAAGCTTGCACCCAAAGCAGGGACAGAGAGCGCCGGAATGCCCACGATCGCGGCGGTGTTGGCAACGCTCAACACTGCAGCCGACGTGAAGGCCAGTGTCAGCGCCACCCGCGCAAGCGAAAATCTTCCGGACTTGCCCGCGCCGGTCTGACCGTGGCGCACCAGCCTACTGCTCGCCGTCGTAACGGTACTGGCTCTCGTAGTTGTAACCGTAGCCGTAGGTGGAAATCTGCGCCCGATATTTCGTCAGAACGACACCGAAGAGGCGAATTCCGTTGCTTCGGAAAGCGCGAATCGACGAATTCACCGCCCGGATTGGCGTGCGCGCCGACTGCACGACGAACACCACGCCCTCAACAGCCTGACCGATCAACTGTGCATCGGACAGCGCCAATAGCGGGGGACCATCGACCACGACATGATCGAAGCGCTGCGTGAGCTCAGTCATCAACAGGTTCAACCGCCCACCGGTAAGCAGCTCTGGGGCGCTCGGCGGGATCGGCCCCGATGACATGAAGCTGAGGTTGGCGAAATCGGTGCCGGCCAACATCGTGTCGAGCGCGCTATCGCCAGCAAGGAAGTTGCTGACGCCCTTTTCCATGTTGGCTCCCAGCCGCTTGTGCAATGTCGGGCGCCGCAGGTCGAGGTCGACGACAACCACGCTCTTCCCGGTTCGCGCCAACGCCGTGGCGAGGCCAAGCGAGGTGGTCGATTTGCCCTCACCAGGCGCCGAGCTGGTCACCGAGAAGCTGCGCGGAGCGCCGTGATCCGTAACGAAAGCAAGGTTCGTGCGGGTCGACATATACGCTTCCGAAAGGATCGACTTCGGATCGGCAATCGACTGTAGTGGTTCGTCCAGCTCGCTTTCCGGGACCGCGCCCAGGAGTGGCACGCCTAGCGTCTCGGTCACCTGACGCGGCTGCCGGATGGTTTCGTCGAGGTTCTCAATGATGAACACGACCAGGCCGGAGAGAGCCAGACCCGCGACGAGCGCAAGAGCCAGATTCAGCCACAGGTTGGGCGACGAAGGCGAGGTCGGAACCTTTGCGCGGTCGATGATCGAGACGTTATTCGTACCGACGCCCGCAACGCCAATCTCCTTGTACCGCTGCAGCAAGGCCTCGTACAATTGACGATTGGTGTCGACGTCGCGCTGGTAGATGTTGAACTGGATCGACGCGCGGTTCTGCTCATCGAGTTGACCGAGCAGACTATTCACCCGGGCGCGCAGCTGGCGTTCACGGGAAGATGCCGCCTCGAATTCGCTGTCCGTTGCACTGCGAACGCGCCGCTCTTCCGAAGCGATACTGGCATCGATCGCAGCGATCTGCTGCTGCAGCGCACGTGCCTCTGGATACTGCGGCTCGAACCGCTGCATCAACTGGGCATACTGACTGGCAAGCTGTGCTCGCGACTGCCGCAAGGCTGCGATGGCAGTGTTATTGATGAGTGCTTCGGTTGCGCGAGACGAACGAGCGGCATCGCGGCGGCCCTCCGCCGCAATCCGCGCGGCCGTCGCCTCACCAAGCTGATTGTTCAGAATTTCGAGGTCACGCGATGCGAGCGTCTGAGTCGTAGTCGTCCGGCCATCGGCAGAGCGCTCTTCCGTCAGACGAACGATATTTTGAGCGCGAGCGTAGTTGACGAGATCCCGCTCAGATTTCTCGAGCCGATCGCGTAGCGTTACCAGTCGCGTTTCGAGAAACGTGCGAGCGTCCCCCGTCGATTCAAAGCGGCGATCAAGAGTCTGCTGAATGAATTCATCAACCCACGCATTGGCGATTTGCGCAGACAGCCCAGGATCGGCACTAGTGAATCGAACGTCGACCAACGCCGAACCACGCAACGGTGCGATATCAACAGACTTGAGAAGAGCATCGGCCGCCAAAGCTTCACGGTCACGTATTTCGCCACGCGTCGGCGCTCGATCGCCCGCTCCGCTGAGAAAGCCGCCGGTCGAAAGATCGAACGCACTGAGGAAATTGTCGTTACTCGCGAGCCGTAGACGCCGCACGACACGCTCAGCCAGCGAACGCGCGTTGAGAAGTTCGTGCTGAGTGGCGTAATATTCGATGGACTGCACGTCTTCGTTACGTTGCAAGCCTTCGACATTGGTGACGTTGCCACTCTGTCGCGCGATCTCGATCCGGGTGGAGGCGGTGTACAGCGGCGTCGACAGCAACGTGATGATAAGGGCTGCGATGATCGCTGCGGCGGTCGTGCCGAGTATCGCGAGCCAGTGTCGCCGCAGTACCTCACTGACACGCAGCACCAACGGAGCTGCAGACGTTGGCGTTGCCTCTAGTGCCGGGGAAGCTAGCGCGCTGGAAACGGGCGGGTCGGCTAACAAGTCGGTCGATCCAATCAATTGAGTGACGCGCGTAGTTCGCGACGACGTACGGCTGCTAGTTCTGCAGAACGGCGATAAGTGGGCTGGTCAACAGCGGCGCCACATTCAGGATGTCCCGGAAGATGCGACGGGACTGCGAATTGCCAACAATGATCAGATCCTGCGGATAGATGCGCGGGTCCGCGTACCCGCCCCGTCGTATCTGCGCGAGATCATAAAGTGCGACCATGCGCTGGTCGCCGACATTGCGGAACACGACCACCTGGTTCAGCCGAGCGAATTCGGTTGCTCCCCGCGCGGCGGCCACGGCGCGCATGAGGGTCATGTTATTTACAACCGGGTAGTTGCCTGGCTGCGCTACCTCGCCATCCACCGTGACGAACCGGCTGAGGCTTTCCTCAACGTTCACCGAAACCTGCGGGTTACGAACGTAGCGACGCCGAAGCGCATCATAAATGCGACGCTCTGCCTCCTGCGTGGAAAGTCCAACCACTTGGATGGTGCCGGCGATCGGTACCGAAATGTTACCCGAGGCATCGACCTGCATGCGGCGGTTGGTGATGCTCTCGAAGCCGTAGACATCGATGACCAGACGGTCGAGCGTTCCGATCCGATAACTGTCCGCGCCTGGGTCGTCCCGCACGCCGGTCGGTGCTGGAAGCTCGGTCGCGTCGACCACGCGCACCACCTGACTGTCAGTAACCAACGCAGGACGCTTGGCGCAGCCTGTCGTCAACGTTAGGGCGCACACAGCCGCAATCAGAATTCGCATAAACCGCAGTAACTTTCATCCGCCGCCCACGCACCGGGCAACCCTAGCAACTGCGCCGGTTACAACCTCGCCGACAATGGCGCAACCGAACCGTTGGAGCGAGCAGCGGCTAGCGGCTCACCCGCCCCAGCCGCCGCCGCTGGCTCGGCCGCCGAAGCCGCCGCGGCTGACGACGGAGCTGCGGGACTGGATGCGGGGGGTGGCTTTGGGCGCTTCGAGCGCGCGGCTCTGGGCGTAGAATTTTCCCGGCCCCCCGCCGTAGCCGAGGCGATAGCCGTTGCCGAGGTAATAGCCCCCGCCGGGACCATAATAATAGGGCCGCGGGCTCAACGCCTGACCGATCAGGAAACCGGTCATCATCGGCATGAAGAAGCTCTGCCCGCCCGAGTTGGCGGGGACGCAGCGGCCGACCCCGTGCTGCTCCTCGCAGGTCTGCTGGCCGTCGTAGCGCGGCGCTTCGCTGTTGTTGCTGGCGAGCGCCTGGCTGTAGGCAGTATTGCAGTCCGCTTCGGTGCGGCCGCTGGCAACGCAAGCGGCGACGTCGGGGAAGGCGTCGACCTGCTGCTGCGGACCGCCATCGTCGCAGCCTGCGAGCATCAGCGTCGCGCCCGCGACGCCCATTCTGGTGAGCGTGACTCGTGTCGAGCGCTTGGTTCGCCGCCGCGCTGGAAGGGTGGTCATGCTCGCAACTCCGATCAGTATGTCATCGACGCGGCGTTGATGAGGCCGATGCCGATCGACAGCGCCGCCATGAAGATGCCGGTGGCAACGTTGCCCGCTTCGATCTTGGCAGCGAAGTCGCGGATGACAAGGCTGCGCACCACCAGCGGCGCAATGATCTGGATGATTCCCGCGATCACGCCCCAGATGACAAATTCGATCGGGCTCGTCGTTTCGCGAATGGCGCTTGCGAGCGGCATCGCAAAGCCGACCAGCGCGCCGCCGACCGCGACCGCGGCCGCGGCATTGCCTTCGCCGACCAGCCGGCGCTCGTCATAGGGCGTCGATGTCTGATACAGCCGCAGGAACAGCACCAGCAGCGCCATCCCCAGGACCATGGAGAGCAGGAACCAGACCGCCCCGTTCGCCACCGCCTGTCCGTCGATCGGTGCCATCACCACTGTTTCGTCTCCCCCATCAAACCTTGAATTCGGCTGTCGTCACCGGCACGCCGACCATCAGGTCGAGCGTCGCGTCGCCGCGTTCGGGCCGGGTCGAAATCGCCAGTAGCAGCTCGCGGTCCGCGCCCAGCTCGCGCGCGTAGAGCATGCAGCGTTGCTGGATGTGGCGCGGGCGCGCCATGGTGCGATCGTCCCACACCGTCTCCCACAGCGTCACGGGCGGCTGCACGCCTTCGTCGCCATCGTACCAAAAGCGCTGGTAGGGCCCGACGCCGTGCAGGTCGAACACTGGCTGCGAGATGGTCTGGACGAAGGCGGTCTCCTCGCCGGGACGCGGATAATGGCTCGACCAAGGCATGAACAGCGTCAGGTCGTCGGCATCGTGGCCGTCGGGCGACTGGCTCACCGCCTGCAACATCAGCTCGTCTTCGGTGTAGAAGCGGTGGACGTAGCCGCCCGCGTCGTCGAGCTGGATGCGCCCCTGCGCCACAATCTCCAGCGTGCCGCGATCGAGCGTGAAGGCGGCGCCGTTGAGCCGCCGCCAGATCAGCGTGTCGAGCTCGACCGTGCGGCCGATCGTGATCTGATGCACCACGGGCAGCTGCGCCGCGGGCTTGTCGGGCTCGCCCGATCCGAAGAGTTTGCCCCAGATCATGCCGGCACCCGTGCGCGCGCGACATAAAATAGCGTGCCCAGCGCTGGGGCGCCGTCATCGAGCGGCAGTTCGATCGCCGCATCGCGCGCCGCCGCGTGCGCAAGCAGGATCGCGCCCGCGCGGCGCAGCCGCTGCGCTGCCGCGCCGACGCTTTCCCCGGCGCGGGAAGGGGTGGCGTAGAGCGTCCCGCCATCGTCGGTGTGGCTGGCAAGCTGCGCCAGCACGCGGCTCGCGCCTGGGTCGGCGAGCGCCTTGACCACCAGCTCGACGCTCTGCGCGCGCACCACTTCGACCCGCGGGCAATGCGCGCCGATCAGCGCAGCGGCGTCCGGGTCGGTGAGGTAGGCGACGACGTGGGCGGTACGATTGGCTGCGGTCACCGCCAAAGTTGCGGCGAGCGTTTCCGCATCGCTCGCCGCCTTGACGATCACCCGCGCCGCCCCCGCGATACCTGCGCGGGCGAGATCGCTGGCGGATGTCAGCGCGCTCGCGTGGACGTAGCGGTAGCGCGGGTCGTCGACCTCCATCGCCTGCGTCGCGACAACGATGATGTCGTGCGCGCCGTCGGCGGTCAGTTCGTCGATCATGCGCGGCGTGCGCGCGGGATCGTAGCCGATCAGCAGCGTCGCGCCCTCGATTTCGGCGAAGTCACCCATGCCGATGCGCCGCCGCTTCCACAGCGCGGCCAGCCCCGCGAAGGCGCGCGCGATGGCGGTGGTGAACAGCGCGATCGCGCCCGGCAGCACGAACAGGATGGTGGCGATCCGCCCCGCCGCTCCCTGCGGGCTGACGTCGCCGTAGCCCACCGTCGATGCGGTCACCGCATACCAGTAGGCGAAGTCGGCGAACGGACGCAGCTTCTCCTCGCCCGCCCACTGCAGCAGCAGATAGGACAGCGCCATGTGCGCCAGCGCCGCGCCGAGCAGCACGCCCGGACGCAGGTCGCTCGCCGCCAGGTAGAGGCGGCGCAGGAAGGCGGTCAGCGTATATGGGCGCATCCCCTCGTCGCTCTTGCAGCGGTCGCACTTGATCGGGCGCGGGTCGCGCCAATCTCCCTTTGCGCTGCGTGCTTTGGGTGCAATAGGTTGCCCGTCAACGTCAAGGGAGAGCGATACACGCGATGGCCGACACCAACCCTGCTGCCTGGACCACCGCCAGCCTCTTTCGCGCGCTCGCCGCGCCCGACTATGCCGACAGCTTCGACGTCGACCGCATCGACGGCGCGCAGCCCGTGCTCGCGGTGCGGATGAAGCAATATGGCGACCTCCCCATCCTGGTCACCGCGGGCGAGGAGCAGATCGTCGTCGCGACGTTGCTGTGGCCGGTCGATGAGCAGGAGAACGCGGCGGAGTTCAACAGCTTCCTCCTGCGCGCGCAGCGGCTGATCCCGCTCTCGAACTTCGCCATCACCAACGTCGACGGGCGCGAATATTATGAGTTGATGGGCGAACTGTCCGCCGAATCGCGGCTCGCCACCATCGTCCAGGAACTGACCGTGCTCGCCGAAAACGCGATGGCCGCCGCGGGCGAACTGCGCGAAGCCTTCGCTGCCCGCTGACGTTCCCCCTCCAACGCCCCCCGAAGGACCCGACCCATGTGGAAACAGCTCGTCACCCTGATCCGCGGCACCGCGCACGAGACCGGTGAAAAGATCGTCGATGCGAAGGCGCTGACCATCCTCGACCAGCAGATTCGCGATGCTGCCAACGCGCAGTCGAAGGCGCGCGACGATCTCGCGACGCTCACCGCGCGGCGGCGGATGATCGAAAAGGAGGTCGAGACGCTGACCGACCAGATGGTCCGCTACGAAGCGAGCGCGCGCGCCGCGATCGCCAAGGGCGACATGGACCTCGCTCGCGAAGTGGCGGAGCGGATGGCGCAGATCGAAACCGACATCAACGCCAAGACTCCGCAGGCCGAAGAGATGCGCACCGCCGAAGAGCGCATCCGCGGGATTGTGCGCCAGGGAGACGGCAAGATCGAGGCGCTGCGCCGCGAGGTCGAGATCGTCCGCGCCAACGATAGCCTGCAAAAAGCGCAGGCGTCGGTCGCCACCAACTACAACGGCACGGTTTCTTCGTTGGGCTCGGCCGCCGACAGCCTCAAGCGGTTGCGCGAGCGGCAGGCGATCCAGGACGAAAAGTTCAAGGCCGCCGCCGAGCTCGAGGATATGCGCAGCGGCGCCGACCTCGACGCAAAGCTGCGTAATGCGGGCTTGCTAGAGGGTCAGTCGAGCGCGGACTCGATCCTCGCGCGCCTGTCGGCGCCGGCGGCGCAGCCTGCGGCCATCCCCGACCAGAGCGGACGGCTGCCCTCGCAGCGCGACCGTGTCGAGGACGCCGACTACACCGAAGACAAGGGCTGAGCGGCGCGCGATGGAACGGGTGAAGATCGAACCGCGGTCCGATTGGGAAGCCACCGCGGAAAAGGCCGGGTTCGTCTTCCACCATATCGGCGGTGAGCTTTACTGGGACGAGAGCGCCTACTGGCGCTTCTCCCTCGCCGAGGTCGAGCGCGAGATCGAGGACGCCTCGACTGAGCTCTACGCGATGTGCCTCGCCATCGCCGACGAGGCGGCGGGGTCGCAGGAGCTCATGGAGCGGCTCGCGATCCCCGAGGCGTTCCGCGACGTGGTTGCCGAGAGCTGGCGCAAGGGCGACGCCTCGCTCTACGGCCGCTTCGACCTCGCCTACGACGGCAGCGGAGCAGCGAAGCTGCTCGAATTCAACGCCGACACGCCGACCAGCATCTACGAGACGGCCTACTTCCAGTGGCAGTGGCTGGAGGACCAGATCGCGCGGCGGGCGCTGGCCGAGGGCACCGACCAGTTCAACCGCCTACACGAAGCGCTGATCGCGCGGTTCAAGGCGCTGCTGACGCCGGGGTCGCTGATCCATTTCTCCAGCGTCGAAGACCATGTCGAGGACCGCTCGACCGTGCGCTACCTTGAAGACCTCGCCAAGCAGGCGGGGCTGGAGGCGGAATTCGTGGCGATCGACAAGATCGGGCTCGATGCCGAAGGGCGCTTCGTCGACGAGGACAAGACCATCCTCCAGGCGCTGTTCAAGCTCTACCCGTGGGAGGATATGCTGCGCGAACCCTACGCCGAGCATATTGCCAAGTCGGGCACGATGTTCATCGAACCCGCGTGGAAGGCGCTGCTCAGCAACAAGGGGCTGCTGCCGCTGCTGTGGGAACGCCACCGCGGCCACCGCAACCTCCTCCCCGCCGCTTTCCTCGATAGCGCGGGCGCGGACGAGATCCGCGCTGGCGATCACGCGCTGAAGCCGCTGTTCTCACGCGAAGGCGCGGACCTGCGGCTCGAAGTCGGTGGCGAAACGCACCACGGCCCGATCCAGGGCTATGGCGCGGAGGGCCACGTCGTGCAGGCGGCGGCCAAGCTTGCCCACGCCGACGGGCAATATGCGGTGGTCGGCAGCTGGATTGTCGGCGACGACTGCGTTGCCATGTCGATCCGCGAGGACGACCAGCCCATCACGCGCGACACGGCGAGGTTCGTGCCGCATGTGATTGAGGGCTGAGGGGCGCGATCTTCCCGTCACCCCGGACTTGATCCGGGGTCCCGCTTTGCACTGGTAAAACCTCTGCTCGGCCGTCACCCTGAACTTGTCTCAGGGTCCGTGATGCACCGTTGGCTGGGGATCCCGGATCAAGTCCGGGGGTGACGGGAGAAGGCGTAGAAGAGGCCCTACCGCGCGATGCCGCCGGCGGCGAGCACTGCCAGCGTGACGAGGTCGCTCGCGCTGGCGGCCATCGGGGCGATCTGCACCGGGCGGCTCATGCCGATCAGCATCGGGCCGATGACGCTGTCGCCGCCCAGTTCGCGCAATAGCTTGGCGGAGAGGTTGGCGCTCTGGAGGCCCGGCATGACGAGGACGTTGGCCGGCCCCGACAGCCGTGAGAAGGGATATTTCGCCATCATCCCCATGTTGAGCGCGACGTCGGGCGCCATCTCGCCCTCATATTCGAAGTCCGCGCCCTCCGCGTCGAGCAGGTGCACCGCGTCGCGGATGTTTTCGAGCCAATTGCCCTCGGGATTGCCGAAGGTGGAGTAGCTCAGGAACGCGACGCGGGGGTCGTGGCCCATCCGCCGCGCGACGGTCGCGGTTTCGCGCGCGATCTGCGCCAGCTGCTCAGCGCTCGGGCGTTCGTTGACGGTGGTGTCGGCCATGAACACCGTGTGATGCTGGCCGACCAGCACGTGAATACCGAACGGCGTCCGCCCCTCCGCCGGGTCGAGTACGCGCCCAACCTCTCGCATCGTCTGCGCATAGGTGCGGGTAACGCCGGTGAGCATCGCGTCGGCGACGCCCATCTCCAACAGCAGCGAACCAAAGATGTTGCGGTCCTGGTTGACCATGCGCTCGGCATCGCGGTGCAGCCAGCCCTTGCGCTGCAGCCGCGCGTAGAGCCGTTCGACCATCTCCGGCACCAGCGGCGAGTGGCGGCTGTTGTGGAGCTCGTAAGCGTCGGGGTCCTCGACCCCAAGCGCGCGCAGCCGGTCGCGCACGTCGTCGCGCCCAACCAGTACCGGAATGCCGTAGCCGCCGTCGCGGAACTGGATGGCGGCGCGCAGCACCACCTCCTCTTCCGCCTCGGCGAAGACCACCCGCTTGGGGTCGCGCCGCGCCGCATCATAGGCGAGCGTCAGCACCGCCGTCGTCGGGTTGAGCCGCGCGCGAAGTCGCTGGCGGTAGGCCGTCATATCCTCGATCGGGCGCCGCGCGACCCCACTCTCCATCGCCGCCTGCGCGACCGCGGCGGGGACGACCTCCAGCAGACGCGGGTCGAACGGGGCGGGGATGATGTAGTTGCGGCCAAAGCTCTCCGCGCGTCCGCCATAGGCGGCGGCGACCTCCTCCGGCACCGGCTCGCGCGCGAGGTGGGCGATGGCGTGCGCGGCGGCGATCTTCATCGCATCGTTGATCGTCGTCGCGCGCACGTCGAGTGCGCCACGGAAGATAAAGGGAAAGCCGAGGACGTTGTTGACCTGATTGGGAAAATCGCTGCGCCCGGTGGCGATGATCGCATCGGGCCGCGCCGCGCGCGCGTCGGGCGGGCTGATCTCCGGATCGGGGTTGGCCATGGCGAAGATGATCGGCTGCGGCGCCATCGCCTGCACCATCTCGGGTTTCAGCGCCCCCGCGGCGGAGAGGCCGAGGAACACGTCGGCGCCGACCAGCGCCTCGCTGAGATCGCGCGCGTCGGTGGGCGCTGCGTGCGCGCTTTTCCACTGGTCCATATTGTCGGTGCGGCCCCGATAGATCACGCCCTGCCGGTCGCACATGATGACATTGTCGCCGCGCACCCCCATCGCCTTGATGAGTTCGGTGCAGGCGATCGCTGCGGCGCCGGCGCCGTTGACCACCACTTTGATGTCCGACAGCGATCGCCCGGTCAGCTCGCACGCATTGATGAGGCCCGCTGCGGTGATGATCGCGGTTCCGTGCTGATCGTCGTGGAACACCGGGATCGCCATGCGCTCTTTGAGCGCGGCTTCGATGATGAAGCAGTTGGGCGCGGCAATGTCTTCGAGGTTGATGCCGCCGAACGACGGTTCGAGGAGAGCCACCGCATTGACGAACGCGTCGGGGTCTTCGGTCGCGAGCTCCAGATCGATGGCGTCGACGTCGGCGAAGCGTTTGAAGAGGACCGCCTTCCCCTCCATCACCGGCTTGGACGCGAGCGCGCCCAGATTGCCGAGGCCGAGGATGGCGGTGCCGTTGGAGATCACCGCAACGAGGTTGCCGCGCGCGGTATAGTCCCACCCCGCCTCCTCGTTCGCGGCAATCGCGCGCACCGGCGCAGCGACGCCGGGCGAGTAGGCGAGGCTGAGGTCGCGCTGCGTCGCCATCGGCTTCGACGCGACAATCTCGAGCTTACCCGCGCGGGAGCCGCTGCTGCCGGCAGCATGGTAGAGCAGCGCCTCTCGGTCGCCGAAGTCGGGAGTGTCGGTGGCAGTCATGGCGATCCTCTGGCGGTGGCGCGCCGGCTATAGCCGCGATCGCGTGTGAGGTCAGCGCCCCTCTGTCTCCCGTCCCCTCAAGCGAGCGCCAGATGCTAATCCAGCCGCCGCAGGCCGACGCGGAAGCGTTTGGCGCGCTCCACATAGTGCGCAGCGGAGAGCTTCAGCCCCTGCGCCGCGTCCGCCCCCAGCTCACGCACCGCTCGTGCGGGGGAACCGACGATCAGCGTGCCGGGAGCGAAGCTCTTGCCCTCCGTTACGAGCGCGCCCGCGCCGACGATGCAGCCATCGCCGATGACCGCCCCGTTGAGGATGATCGCACCCATGCCGATCAGTGCGCCGTTCCCGATCGTGCAGCCGTGGAGGATCGCGTGGTGGCCGACGGTCACGTCATCGCCGACCGTCAGCGGCGAGCCCGGATCGCTGTGCAGCATCGCGCCCTCCTGAATGTTGGTGCGCGCGCCGATGAGGATCGGCGTGTTGTCGGCACGAATGACCGCGCCGAACCAAACGTTCGCCGCCTCACCGAGGCGCGCATCACCGACGACATGCGCATCGGGCGCGATCCACACGCCTTCTCCCAGCACAGGCTGCTGATCGTCGATGGCGTAGGTCGGCATTTGGCGCCTCAACCCGCTTTCGCGCGCAGGCGATAAGCGTGAAGCAGCGGTTCGGTGTAGCCGGACGGCTGCGCGGTCCCCTCGAAAATTAACGCCCGCGCCGCCTGGTAGGCGAGGCTGCTCTCCTCGTTCCCGGCCATCGGGCGGTAAAGTGGGTCACCGGCGTTCTGTGCATCGACCTTCGCGGCCATCCGCTGCAGCGCGGCATCGACCTGCGCCTCGGTGACCACGCCGTGCAGCAACCAGTTGGCGATGTGCTGCGAAGAGATGCGTAGGGTTGCTCGGTCCTCCATCAGGCCGACGTCGTGAATGTCCGGCACCTTGGAACAGCCGACGCCCTGGTCGATCCAGCGCACGACATAGCCCAAAATCCCCTGCGCATTGTTATCGAGCTCGGCGCGCACTTCTTCTTCGGTGAAGTTGCGCCCACGGGCGAGCGGCACGTCGAGCAGCACGTTGAGCGGCGCGACAGCCTCGCTGGCACGCGCGGCTTGGCGATCCTTCACGCTCACCCGATGATAATGCGTAGCGTGCAGCGTGGCGGCGGTGGGCGAGGGGACCCAGGCGGTGGTCGCCCCGCTCAGCGGGTGCGCGATCTTTTGTTCGAGCATGTCCGCCATGCGGTCGGGCGCGGCCCACATGCCCTTGCCGATCTGCGCCCGCCCGGCGAGCCCGCAGGCAAGCCCGATCTGCACGTTGCGATCCTCGTAGGCGGCGATCCAGCGGCTCGCTTTCATCTCGCCCTTGGGGATCACCGGGCCGCCCTGCATCGCGGTGTGGATTTCATCGCCGGTGCGGTCGAGAAAGCCGGTGTTGATGAAGCAGACGCGGTGCCGCACCGCATGGATCGTCGCGGCGAGATTGGCGCTGGTGCGGCGCTCCTCGTCCATCACGCCGATCTTCATGGTATGACGGGCGAGGCCGAGCAGGTCCTCGACGCGGTCGAACAGGCGGTTGGCGAACGCCGCCTCCTGCGGCCCATGCATCTTGGGTTTGACGATGTAGATCGAGCCGGCGCGGCTGTTGCGAAACCGGCCCCTGCCCAGCAGGTCGATCTTGCCGATCGCCGCGGTGATGATGGCGTCGAGGATGCCCTCCGGCGCGTCGCTCCCGTTGGGGAGACGCACCGCGGGGGTGGTCATCAGATGCCCGACGTTGCGCACGAACAGCAGGCTGCGGCCGGGGAGCGTTCGCGGCGCGCCGCTCACGTCCGTATAGGCGACGTCCGCGTTGAGCGCACGGTGGACGCTGGTGCCGCCCTTTTCGAACCGCTCTTCGAGCATGCCCGTCATCAGCCCGAACCAGTTGCGGTAGGCGGCGAGCTTGTCCGCCGCGTCGACCGCAGCCACTGAATCTTCGAGGTCGCAGATCGTCGTCAGCGCGCTTTCGAGCACGACGTCGGCGATCCCCGCCGGGTCGTCGCGACCCACGCGATGTTCGCGGTCGACGATGATCTCGATGTGGAGGCCGTGGTGGCGGAACAGCGGGCCGCGTGCCGTTCGCCCGATGCGCAGCGACGGGTCTGCGAGCGATGCTGCGTCGGCGTCGGTGACGTCGGCCCAGGAGCCCTCCGCCAGTGGCAGGGCTTCGTCGAGGAATGCCTTCGCCCACGCGATCACGCGAGCGCCACGCTCACGGTTATAGCCTCCTGCGGTGGGGGCATCGCCCAGCGCATCGGTGCCGTAGAGCGCGTCGTAAAGGCTTCCCCAGCGCGCGTTGGCGGCGTTGAGGAGGAAGCGCGCGTTGAGGATCGGCACCACCAGCTGCGGCCCCGCGAGCCGCGCGACCTCATCGTCGACCTGCGACGTATCCGCCTTGAACGCGTCCGGTTCGGGGGTGAGGTAGCCGATGTCGCGCAGGAAGCGCTCCTGCTCGGCCGCGTCAGGCGTAGCGCCGCGATGTCGCCGCCACCAATCGTCAACCTGCCGCTGGAGCGCATCGCGTTCCGCAAGAAGCGTGCGGTTTTCCGGAGCGAGGTCGGCAAAGATGGCTGCGGCGCCGCTCCAAAACCGTTCGGCCGCTAACCCGATCGCGGGCAACACCTCGCCTTCGAGGAATTCCGCGAGCGCCTCGTCCACCTGAAACCTGGCGCGTTCGACGAAACTCATGGAAGGCCCCCGTTGTCGCTGTTCAAGCCGACTACATCGCGCATTCACGCCGGTCGATACTCAACGTCCGCCGTGCCAAAAATAGTTCAGCGTCCACGCCACCGGAACGGCGTGAACGCTGAAACGCGTTTGCTTTAGTGGTCGTACTCCGGACAGCCGTGTCGCTGCCCGTCCCGGCTCAATAATTGCCGGGCGGGTCGCTCGAGGGGAAGCTTTCGTCGGCCTGCTGGTCGACCATATCCCAGTCCTTGAGATCGGACTTCATCGCTTCCGGGCCGGCGTTGCGGACGGGCGCAGTGTGAACGTCGGTCGCTTCACCGTCAGCGAACGCGGCCGGGGTGTTCATGTTGGCTTCGGGTCGCTGCATCCAGCGATAGAGTTGATATCCGCCAAAGGCGAGCACCGCGGTGCGCAGCAGGCTCATGTCGTCGCTCCTATTCGTTCGGTCACGTAACGCCTGCCCGGCGAGGACGTTCACCTGCGGTCGCAGAAAATTCGTGCCCCGTGGCCCCAGCGGCGATAGCGTGGGTGTTGCCGATGTCCGCTCGCTACGCCCGCCTCGCCGACCGCCGCGCGCTGATCGACCGGCGAGAGGTCGCGAGCCGCATCGATGCGACATTGGCGGAACTGCCTGTCGATGCCCGCCGCTCTGCACTCACCTCCATCCTGCGCGACGCGTTGAAAGCGGGCCGCGCGGAGATCGCCCGCCGCCTCGACGCTTCGCCGACCAGCGGGCGCGCCATCTGTCGCGCGCAGAGCTACCTCATCGACCAGATCGTCCGTCTGACCCACGATGCGACGGTCGAGCATATCTACCCCGCGCCCAACCGAAGCGCAGGCGAGCGGCTGACGCTGGTTGCGCTCGGGGGCTATGGCCGGGCGGAGATGGCGCCTTTCAGCGACGTCGACATCCAGTTCCTGACCCCGCTCAAGCGCACCGGCTGGACCGAGCAGGTCATCGAATCGATCCTCTACACGCTGTGGGATCTCAAGCTGAAGGTCGGCCACGCCAGCCGCACCATGGCGGAGATGGTGCGCGCCGCGCGCGATGACCTGACCGTGCGCACCGCGCTTATCGAAGCGCGCTACATTTGGGGCGACCAGCCGCTGTATGACGAGGCGCAGGCGCGTTTCTGGGGGGAGGTGGTGGCGGACACCGGGCGCGATTTCATCGCTGCCAAGCTCGCCGAACGCGACGCACGCCACCGGCGGCTGGGCGACACGCGCTACGTCGTCGAACCCAATGTGAAGGAGGGAAAGGGGGGGCTGCGGGACCTCCATGCGCTGATCTGGATCGGCAAATATCTCCATCGCGTGACGACCGCGCCAGAGCTGGTCGGCGCCGGGCTGCTCACCCGGACAGAACTTCGCCAGTTCGCGCGGGCGGAGGATTTCCTGCTGGCGGTTCGCTGTCACCTCCACCTCATCACCGGGCGGGCGGAGGACCGGCTGACCTTTGACGTGCAGCGGGAGGTGGCGGCGCGGATGCGCTTTGGCGACCGCCCCGGCAAATCGGCGGTGGAGCGGTTCATGCGGCTCTACTTCCTCCACGCCAAATCGGTCGGGGATATCACCGGCATGTTCCTCGCCCACCTCGACGAACAGCGCGCGGCGGAAGGTCGGCGCTTTCTCGCGACGCGTGAGGGGGACGAGCGGCTGCTGGCGGGGTTCGTGCTCGATCGCGGGCGCATCGCGCTGCCACGCGACGATTGGTTTGCGGAGGACCCTGTGCGGCTGATCGAACTGTTCGCGCTCGCCGACGCGCATGGGCTGGAGGTTCACCCCAATGCCCTGCGTGCAGCGCGGCGCGATGCGCATCTGATCGACGCGCGCGTGCGTGAGGACGCGCGCGCCAACGCGCTGTTTTTGGGCGTGCTGACCTCCCCGCGCGATCCCGAAACCGCGCTGCGCTGGATGAACGAGGCCAATGTGTTCGGCCGCTTCGTGCCCGATTTCGGCCGCGTCGTCGCGCAGATGCAGTTCGACATGTACCACCACTACACGGTCGACGAACACAGCATCCGCGCGATCGGCCTGCTCGCGAAGATCGAGCGCGGCGAGCTCAAGGGCGACCACGCGCTCGGCACCGCCATCGCTGCGCAGATCGGGTCGCGCCGCGCGCTCTATGTCGCGGTGCTGCTGCACGACATCGCCAAGGGGCGCGGCGGCGATCATTCGATCCTCGGCGCGGAGGTGGCGGAGCGGCTGGGGCCGCGCTTCGGGCTGACGCCTGCGCAGACCGAAACCGTGGCCTGGCTGGTGCGGCACCATCTGCTGATGAGCGCGACCGCGTTCAAACGCGACCTCTCCGACCCCAAGACCATCGCCGATTTTACGGCGCAGGTGCAGTCGATGGAGCGGCTGAAACTGCTCGCGCTGTTGACGATGGTCGACATTCGCGCGGTCGGACCCGGCACGTGGAACGCGTGGAAAAGCCAGCTGCTCACCGAACTTTACGATGCGGCTGAGGAACAGCTGCGCCTCGGCCACAAGCAGCGCGGGCGCGAACAGCGCATTGCGCAGCGGCAGGCGGAGACCGCGCAGGCGCTGGGGATCGAGCGCGCCCGGTTCGACACGCTCGCGGCGCGGCTGACGGACAGCTACTGGATCGCCGAGCCGGTGCAGGTCGCCGCCGCGAACCTTGCCATGCTGGAGGAGGGGCTGGCGGAGGGCGCACCGCTCGCCATCGCCACCCGTTACGACGAAACCCGCGCGGCAACGCTGGTGAGCGTGCTCGCGCCGGACCATCCGGGGCTATTCTACCGGCTGGCGGGAGCGATCCACCTCGCCGGGGGGAATATCATCGACGCGCGCATTCACACCACGCGCGATGGCTGGGCGCTCGACAATTTCGTGGTGCAGGACCCGCACGGCCGTCCCTTCGTCGAGGCTGGTCAGATCGAGCGGGTGCGGCGGCACATCCTCGCATCGGTCGGCGACCGCCGCGCGCTCAAGGCATCGCTCGCCGCCAAGCCGCGCACATTGGCCCGAGCGGAAGCGTTTCGCATCGCTGCGTCCGCGCAGCTGGATAATCGCGCAAGCAATCGCTTCACGGTGGTGGAAGTGAGCGCGCACGACCGTCCCGCGCTGCTCCACGACCTCGCCCACGCGCTGTTTGCCGGCGGGGTGACGGTCCATAGCGCGCATATCTCCACCTACGGCGAGCGCGCGGTGGACACATTCTACGTCACCGACCTCACCGGCGCAAAGCTCAGCGGGGACGCGCGCATCGCCGGGCTCACGCGCGCGCTGGAATCCGCGGCGGAGGGTTAAGGGGCGCCTTCATCGCCTCCGTGGAGGCGCTGCCCCCGCTCCGGCCTGCGTCGGGGCAGGGGAGCGGGGGCGACTACATCGCCGCGAGCGACGGGTCGGCTATCAGCCGAAGGTGCGCTGCCACCAGCCACGGCGGGGGGCAGGCGCATCGGCAGCAGCTTCGCCTTCCGCGGGGACCGCCTCGAGCGCCGGCTGCTCCGTCGGCTCCTCGGCCGTGGCGGGCGCAACCTCAGAAGCTGCGGCGGACACTTCCCGTTGCAGGGCG
>CAKZIN010000096.1 GCA_936933955.1 uncultured Sphingopyxis sp.
AACTTCGTGGCGAACTCGACAACAAATTGCAGTTTCGCGCATGGAGGCTGCTGGCCGCAGACCTGATGACCGAGGCTTCGCGTGCCGCCGGCAGCGACCGCTCGTACACCGGCCTCTCCTATGTCGAGCGCGGCCTCGCTTTGAAGCCGACCGAGAAACTCGGCCCTCGCTCGACGCGTGAAGTCCGCAACGGGCAATATGACGCGACGAATGCCCGTAACGCACGGACCATCGCCGCCAATGAGGCACTGTTGGAGCGCGATCGCCTGGCAGCCAAGGAACGCCGCCTGAAGCAGAAGCTCGCTGTTGCCCGAGCTGCGCTGGCACGCATGCCCTTACCGCTTCGGCCCGTCCCGCAGCCTTCGCCGGACAGCCTTGCCGCGGCAAAGGTTCCGCAACCGCGCAAGCTGTCCACCCTCCCGCCGATCAACTTCCAGAAGCTGTTAGTCGCGACCTTGAACCGGGTCAGGCCCATCGCGCAAGAACCTGTGCGGGTGGCGACGCTGCGCGCTGTTGAAGCGCCGCAATGCGGTGCACCTTGCAAGGTGGCTAAGCTTGTGCCGGTGGCATCTGGCGGTGTCTCAGTTGAGAAAGAGGTCGCCGCAGCGGTGCCACGACGCGTGGATACCAGTCGCACACATTGGCAACCGCTTCAGGTGAGGACGCTGTCCAAAGTGGTCGACCGCACGTTCGCGCCTGAAGTCGAACCCCGCAAATTGTGCGCGATCAGCCCAGCCTTTGTCTCGAAGTCGACCGTTCCGCCTATCCCTCCTGCGACGCTCGAGCGGGTCGGGCACGTCGAAGCCACGAAGCCGGTCGTCTGGGCGACGCTCTCAAAGCTGCCGGACCAGCCCAACCACCCGGCGGCAGGCATGTCTGACTTGCTGCCGGCGGGGAAGCTTGCTCGACTGTCGGTCGTTGCGCCGCGTCAAACGCCACGTAACCCGCTTGTTCCGGCCAAGCTCGTCCCTGTAAAGCATCCTGGTCCGAACGCCGTCGCAGCGCCTCTCCCTTTGCCCTCGCTTGCGCCGGTAGAGCGAAGGACCGTTGCTACCCCCGCGAAACTCGACGCCGTCCGTCCGCTGAATGAGCGGCAGTTGCCCGCGCTGCGTCGCATCGAAACCATAGCGTCAGGGCCGAGGGCGTCGGCCGACGAAATCGTCGTGAGGAAGCTGGCGACGGTTCCGACGGACAGCGCGTCCAAGGCGAAGCTATCACCGGTGGTGCCGCATAATCTCGCTCGGATCATTCCATCCCCCCCGGCAAGGCCAATCGTCGTGCGGGCGCTTTCGGTAAGTCAGCCGCCGCGCAACGCCGCGGCCGTCGAACCTTTTCACCCGCATTCCATAGCCCGGTCAAACCGGGTCGCGCTCCAAAAGACCGTCACCCCGGCGTCGCTCAAAGCCGTCGAACCGTCGGGCTACCAGATCCCGAGCACGCCGACGGTTCGACCCCTCACGCCCGACCCGCGCCGCAAGAAGCTGAAAGAGCTTCTGTGGCTGCGCTCGAAAATCGAGAACGATGAACTGTGCCGCTGGCAGCTGGAGAACCGACGGGTGCTCTTTTTTGCGACCGATGATGCTGTGTGCGTCGGGGACACGAGGTTCGATGTCGAGCTCCCTGGACTGCGTAAGCAGGACGCCGATTGGTTGCGGGCCCTGGGGGAACGCATGAGCCGTGAGATTGTCCGCATCGATACCTTCGTCCTGACCAATCCGAACGAGATCGCGAAGCAAGGTGATCGGCTGGTTGTTCCAACAACCGCGCCGCCAACTGTGTTCCGAGCGGTCGAGGAATGGCAGCATTGCCCGCGCCTCATCGCGTTGCTGGAGCAGAAGCATCGACGGGAGTTCCCTGTTGTGTCCCTGTCGGCGGCAACAAATTGTAAGGAGGCGACCACGGCGAACGCTAGTCAGTCAACGGCGTCAGAGGTCGTCAAACTCAACGACGTTAGGCCCACCCAACCGGACGTTGGGCCCACTCCGGACCTCGCGCCCCAAGATGCACAACCTCAGCCGCGCTCCAGCGAGCCTCGTCGCATCGACCCGGCCCAACTGGAGCTCATGCGTCGCCAGCAAGAGGCGCAGTTC
>CAKZIN010000097.1 GCA_936933955.1 uncultured Sphingopyxis sp.
CGCATCGACCCCGCTCCCCGTCGCAGTCGCGAGCGCGGCGGCGGTGAGTGCATTCGCTGCCTGATACGCGCCGATCAGCGGCAGCTTCACGTCGCGCGCAGCGCCGCCAAGCGCCTCCCCTTCAAGCCGCAGCCGCTGTCCGAGCGGATTGGGCTGACGATCGACGAGGCGCAGAAAGATGCCGTTTCGCCCGACTAAATGCGTATTCAGCCCGCGCCGACGGGCATGCTCGATCGCCTGCGCGGACCAATCGTCGTCGGCCCACACCACCGCCGCGCCATCGTCGGCGACGACCTCGTCGAACAACCGCATCTTGGCTGCGAAATAGGCGTCCATGTCGGGATGATAGTCGAGGTGATCGCGACTGAGATTGGTGAACGCGCCCGCAGCGATGCGCGGCCCTTCGGTGCGATACTGGTCGAGCCCGTGGCTCGACGCCTCGAACGCGCAGTGGGTCACGCCCTCCGTCGCCAGCCCCGCCATGTTGGAGAGGAAGGTGACGATGTCGGGCGTCGTCAGCCCGGTCGAAACGGTCCCATCCGCGGTGGTGACGCCGAGCGTCCCGACCGACGCTGCACGCTCGCCACGCAGCGTCCAGATCTGGCGGAGCAGCTCCACGGTGGAGGTCTTGCCGTTGGTTCCCGTGACCGCGACCAGCGTTTCCGGCGCGCGGTCGAACCAGCGTGCGGCGAGCAGTGCGAATGTGCGGCGCGGCGTGTCGCTCGCGATATGCACGGCGCCTTCCACTCGCGCTTCGGGCCGCGCGACGACCGCCACCGCGCCGTTGGCGATGGCCTCCGGGATGACGCTCTCCCCATCGAAGCGGGCACCACGGAATGCGCCGAACAGATAGCCGGGCGCGACCTGGCGGTGATCGATCGCCACGCCGTCGATGCGAACCGCCCCCGCCTGGGGAGGCAGGGGCGCTGCGATGCCGGCGGAGAGGTCGGCGAGGGTCTTCACCGCGCCGCCGCTTCGGCCCGCGGGCGCCACAGCAGCGGGGTCAGATCGCTGAGGTCGAGGTCGCGGCGCGTGTCGGGGTAGATGCCGACCATCGGCCCGATCCGCTCCACCACCTTGCGCACCACCGGCGCGGCGGTGAAGCCCGCGGTCCGCTGGCCGAGCGAATATTCGTTGCCCGGCGGACGGTCGATCATGACCAGCACGACGTAACGCGGGCGGTTCATCGGAAACACGCCGGCAAAGGTCGCCACCACGCTGTTGCCGACATAGCGTCCGCCGACCGCACGCTCCGCCGAGCCGGTCTTGCCCCCGACGAGGTAGCCCGGCGCGTCGGCGCGGCTGCCGGTGCCGTCGCTGACGATCAGCCGCAACAGCTGGCGCATCCGTGCGCTGGTCTGTTCGCTGAACACGCGCCGCCCCGGAATCGCGCCGGGCGCGCGCTTGAGCAGCGTCGGCGGGTGGTAGATGCCGCCGTTGACCAGCGCGGCATAGGCCGACGCCAGGTGCAGCGGGGTAACCTGGATCGAGTGGCCAAAGCCCGCGGTCATCGTCGTGGTGCGCCCCCACGGGCTCGCCCACATCGGCCGACCGCGCTCGTTGATCTCGACCGAGGGCCGCTTGTCGAAGTCGAGCGCGCGGAAGGTTGCCTGCAGCCGCTCCGCACCCAGCCGGTCGGCGATCTGCGCAGTGACGACGTTCGAGGAGTGAATCAGCGCCTCCGGAACGTTGAGCCAGCGGCCCATCGGGTGCGAATCGCGGATCTGGTGTCCGCCGACGCTGACCGGGCGCGTCGCGTCGTAGCGTCGCGACAGGTCGGTCACCACGCCTGCATCCATCGCCGCCGCGACGGTGATCGGCTTGAACGTCGAGCCGAGTTCGTACGTGGTGTAGGTGACGCCGTTCCACTGCGCCTCGGCGGTCGGGAAGCGGACCCGGTTGGGGTCGAAGTTGGGGTAGCTCGCCATCGCGACGACCTCGCCGCTGGCGACGTCGAGCACCACACCCGCCCCGCCCTGCGCCGCGAGCTTGGTCACCGCATCGCCAAGTTCGAGGTCGAGCGCCGCCTGGACGCGCGCGTCGAGTGCGAGCTGCACCGGCGGATTCGCGGCATTGGCGAGGCGCCCTTCGAAGCTGCGCTCGATCCCCATCGCCCCGCCACGCCCTGGCGTCACGAAGCCGATCAGATGCGCCGCCATCGACCCCTGCGGGTAGAGCCGGTCCTGCTCGCGCGGATATTCAAAGCCGATGTCGGCGAGTTCGTTGACCGCATTAAGCTGTGCGAGCGTGGCGCGGTGGCGGATCACCGCACCCGACTGCGCAGTGATGCGGCGCTTCCAGGTGGCGAGGTCGCGTGCCGGGAATGCCTCGACCATCGCGCTCGCAAACGCGTCGGCGTCATGGTCGCGGCGGTAGCGCGCGATCAGCGGCGCCACCTTGGCGGCATCCGCAGGACTGGCGCCAGGGTCGAGCAGGTCGGCGCCGCGAAAGCTCAACCGGCGCAGAAACTCCGCTTCGCTGGTGTCGGGAAAGATCGCGGCGAGCTGACGCGCGCGGACCTCGGGGCGGCCCATCAGCCGGTGCTTGACCACGCGGATCGACGACACGCTGATCGTCCGCGCGAGCGGCACGCCATTGCGGTCGACGATGTCCGCGCGCCCGCCGACCGCCGGAGTGCGCGCGTGCGCCTCCCCGAACAGCGACACCAGCGCGATCTGCCCGATGCGCAGCACGAACAGCGATGCGACGATCAGCGCCCCGATCATCAGCAGCCGCAGCCGCTCCTCCGCGGTGCGCGCAAAGCGCAGCCGCGCATCGGCGCGCTGCATCACGCTCGGGCGCGCGATCGCGCTCACCGGAACACGGGGCCGTCGATGGTGGTCATCGCGACGCGGCGGAGGTCGGCGCTCGTCGCGCGCTCCGCATCCGCCTGCGCCACCGCGACCGCGAGCGCCGGCGCGCTGCGCTCCGGCGGACCGATCGGACGCAGCGTGTCGAGCTGCGCCAGCACACGCTCGCTTTCGACGAACTGCTGCGCCTGTGGGGCGACGAGCCCGAAATAGTCGCGGTTCCAGCGGTCGAGCTGGCGCGCGCTGGCGACCACGGCGATGTCGCCCTCGATCACGCGCTTGCTCGCTTCGAGCTGCGCAATCTCCGCATTGACGCGGCGCAGATCGGACAGCGTCGCCGACACCTTGAGGTTCACCGCGTACACCCCCAGCGCGAAAAGAGTGAGCAGTACGATCAGGCCAAAGCCCTGCAATTTGCGGACGGCGTAGCTCATCGTGCGACCTCCCCGGATGGGTGCGATGGGGTGGAAGTGGCGCCCCAGGCGGGGGCGGCGGTGCGGGTGGCGAAGCGGAGCGTCGCCGAACGCGCGCGCGGGTTGCGGGAGAGCTCACCCTCCCCGGCGCGGATGGCCTTGCTGACGCTCGCAAAGGTCGGCGCGCGCCCAGCGGCGGCGGCGGGCAGGTGACGCGATGGCGCGGCATCGGCGCCGCTGCGGCTGCGCAGAAACTGCTTTACCGCCCGGTCCTCGAGACTGTGGAAGCTGACCACCGCCAGCCGTCCACCCTCACCAAGCAGACCCTCCGCCGCGACCAGCGCGCGGTCGAGTTCGCCCAGCTCGTCGTTGATGTGGATGCGCACCGCCTGAAAGCTGCGCGTCGCGGGGTCCTTGGGCGTGCCGGGGGCATAACCCAGCGCCTTCCTCACCACGCGGGCGAGGTCGCCGGTGGTCTGTAGCGGGCGCGCGGCGACGATCGCGCGGGCGACGCGGCGCGACTGACGCTCCTCGCCATAATGATAGAGCACGTCGGCGATCTCGGCTTCGTCGGCGCGGTTGAGCCAGTCCGCGGCACTCTCGTCCGCGCTGCCCTCCCCCGCCATACGCATGTCGAGCGGGCCGTCGCCCTGAAAGGAAAAGCCGCGCTCCGCCTGGTCGAGCTGCATGGAGGAGACGCCGATGTCGAGCACGACCCCGTCGACCGTACCGCCCGCGTCGCGCGCGATGCGGTCTAGCTCACCGAAGCGCCCTTCGACCAGCGTCAGCCGTCCGCCGCTCGCTTCCACCAGCGACTGCCCGGCGGCGATCGCGCTGGGGTCGCGGTCGATGGCGATCACGTCTGCCCCCGCATCGAGCAGCGCGCGGGTGTAGCCCCCTGCACCGAAGGTCCCGTCGAGGATGCGCATTCCCGGACCCGGCCGGAGCGCGGCGAGGACTTCGGCGAGCAGGACGGGAATGTGCGGCGCGGTGTCATCGCTCACGCCCCCCGCCCCCGCCGCGGCGGGTTCTTGTCGCGCAGCGCCACCGCCCCTTCGGCGAAGCGGCGCGCATCGGCGAGCGCGGGATCGTCGCTCGAGCGCAGCGCCTCGAGGTCCCAAATCTCGAAATAGGGGCCGCGACCCATCAGCAGCAGCTCCTGCCCCAACCCTTCGATCGCCGCGGGCAGTTCGGGCATGGTGAAGCGGCCGGAGCCGTCGATCGGCACGCTTTCGCCGCCGTACAGCCGCAGGCTCGCCGCATTGCGGTCGAAATCCTGGTTGCGGCGGATCGCCACCTCCTCGCGCGCGTCGAGGTAGGATTCGAGCCGCGCGGGAAAGTCGGCGCCCGACCCGATCAGGCACGGCAGCGATTCATGGAATGCGACGTAGATGCGACCGTTCGCGTCGCTGGGGATGGAGTTGCGCAGGCTCGCGGGCAGCGCCAGGCGACCCTTTTCGTCCGCCCGGGTCAGGACGACGCCGGTGTAGACCGCGTTCCCCCCCATGACCGCTCCGCCTTCCCTCTACAGCGGGGTCGTCCGGCTATGTGCTCGACGCCTGCGCGCCTGCTCTCCCCTGGCGACTCCCGTCTTCCGAGGACTTCCTAACCCACGTTCATGCGGGATCAAGGGGGATAATTGGGGATTTTACTCCAAATTCAGGGATGTTTTGCCTTGGTCTCCGTTCCGTTTCTGCTATGTTCGTTTGCGCCGAGAGAAAGTTTGCGCAGCTCGGCGAGCAGCCAGTCACCGTTCTGCGCCACGCACTCCTCGCCATGCGGGGTCAGCAGGTCGGCGTCGGCGACCACCACCGCCTTCCCGCTTCCGACCGCGCATTCGGCGGTGAGGCCCCCCGCTTCGACGCGGCAGGTCGCATCTCCCGCGGAAGCGGCACGGAGTGTGCCGGGGGAGCGAAAACTGAGCGTCCGCCCGCGCACCTCCGCGCGCTGAGCGGTATCCGTCAGGCCCTCCGGCGCATCGAGCGACAGACCCCAGTGCGCCAGCAGCGGCGTCAGCAGGCTCGTCACCGGCGGGTTGCGCGGGTCGCCCAGCGGGTGCGGCGTCTCCCCCGTGTAGAGCCCGTCGGCAAAGATCAGCGCCGCCCCTCCGCGACGCACATGCGAGTCGATCGCAGCGATCGCGCCCGGCGGCAGCGCGAGAGGATGCGCGATCCACCAGACCGGCGCGTCAAGGTCGCGCGGCGGCGGCAGCGCATCGACCTCGCGCAGCTCGCTCCCTGCGCGCACCCGCGCCAGCAGCGGTCCATCGACGAACCCGGCAAGCGGCGCGCTCGCGTCCGGCGGCGTTGCGAGCGGCATGCCGCTGATCAAAAGCACCTGCGGTCGAGCACGTGCGTCCGCGACGGTCGGAGCCGCCTCTCTGCCACTCCCGATGCCGACCGCAGCGACCGCCGCAACCGTGGCCGCGGCGAGCGCCACCGGGAGCCACCACGCGTTGCCGAAAGCTCCGCGCGCAGGTCGGGCGTCGGTCAGCGCCGGCGCCCAGTTACGGTCCCGGACGGCGCCACCTCGACGCCGCCGGCAAAGCCCTTGACGCTCGGGTCGGTTGGAGCGGCCACGGTCGGCGCCACCGCAACCGGCGCATCGCTCAACGGATCGGTGGAGGCGCCTGGGTCCGGAAGCTTCGCCCCCGCGACATCGAGCGTCGCAGGCGTGGTGGCAGGTGCGGTCGCCGCGCTCTCCCGCGCCTCGCGCGTGACGACGCCGGTGATGGTCACCACGAACAGCATCATCAGCACGCCCCCCGCACCATAAAGCAGGCGGCGGCGACTTTCTTCCTCGGGATTACGAGCCGACGGCATTCTCGAACCTCTTTTCACCGCGTCCGGGCAGGGCTGGGACAGTAACGAGCGGGACCGAACCCGCCATGAATGTAGACGCTCCCGCGCAGATCGCCTTCTCGCGCAAGGTTAAGCCTAGCGTCAGGCGACGCAAGCGATGTCGCGTGCGCATTATCAGGGGGCACAACATGATCCGTTACCGCCATCTCCTCGTCGCAGCCGTGGCGATCGTCGCTGCAACGTCGCCGCTGGGTGCCCAGGATGCCCCTCAGGGTAGCGACATCGTCGGTATCTGGCGCGCCAGCGAGGGCGGCGGGGCCCTCCTACGTTTCGCACCCTGCCAGGGTAACAAGGTGTGCGGGACGATCCATCGGACCAATCCTAGCGTTCCCGCGAACGCGCGGGACATGCGCAATCCGGACCCTCAGCTGCGCAACCGTCCGCTGGTCGGCGTCACCACCTTTGGCCCCCTCCAGCGGCGGGGCGACGATTGGCACGGCCCAGGCTATAATCCGGAAGATGGTCGCCGCTTCACCGCGACGCTGCGCCCGACCGGCGACCGCATGACGGTGCGCGGCTGCGTCGCGGTCTTTTGCCGAACCGTCCAGTTCGTCCGAGCGCGCTGACCCTCACTCCGCGGCGACGACCGCCTGCGCGGTCTCGCCGAGGATCCAGTCGACCCCCTCCATCGCGTGAAGCGTGGCCGAATCGAAGATCGGCAGCACGTTGGCGTCGATATCGACCAGCATCGACAGCTCGGTCGCGGCGAGCGCCACGCCGTCGACGTCGCGTTGATCCCACTGGGTAATGATCGTCTTGAGCTCGCGTTCGGACGAGCGGTTGACCACGCCCAGCATCAGCTCGTCGTAGATGATGCGGTCGAGTTTCTGCACCAGCGCGGGGTCGGCGGGGACCAGGCTGACGCCATGACTGACCAGCCGCTGGCGATACCAGCGCTCGGTCATGACGTTGGAGGTGCCGAGCAGCGCCGCGGTCTTGATCCCGCGCGCCTTCATCGCCTCCCCCACCGGGTCGACGATGTGGAGCAGCGGAATGGCGACGCTCGCCGCCACGCGATCGGCGACCTTGTACATCGAATTGGCGGCGATAAGCAGCGCGCTCGCCCCAGCCGCTTCGAGCCGACGCGCGCTCGCGATCAGCGTCTGCGCGGCGCGGTCCCACTCCTCCTCGCTCGACAAGCGGTTGAGGTCGCAGGCGTTGAGGCTGTCGATGATGAGCGGCGCCGAGCAGGCGGGGCCGACGCGTTTCTGCACCTCGGTATTGATGATGCGGTAATAGCGCTCGGTCGCGGCCCAGCTGATCCCGCCGATAATCCCAAGAGTGCGCATCGATCCCCCTTCGCGGCGCGGCGGCGGTTACAGCCGCTTGCGCAAATAATAGCAGCTGTGACCGACCGGATGGTCTTCGAGCTTGCCGAACTCGGCATAGCCCAGCCCCTCGTAAAAGGGTTTGGCCTGAAATGAAAAGGTGGTGAGCCACACGCCCACACACCCGCGACGGCGCGCTTCCGCCTCCGCCTCCGCGATCAGGGCGGACCCGATGCCGGTCCCGCGCATCTCCTCCGGCACGACCAGCAGGTCGATGTAGCACCAGTCGTAGCCGTGGCGGGCGTACAGCCCCCCGTCGAGCGTCTCCCCATCGCGGACGATGCGCAGCGCGAAACTGCCGTGGCCGCCATCGCCGACGCGAGCCTGATTATAGCCCCGCAACGGCGCCAGAACCGCCTCGCGCACGTCGGGCGCGGGGCTGGGATCGAGCGCGATGCGGCAGGCGGAGGTGGGCGTAGGCATGGAAGAGTTTTCGTTCGTACGGATCGCGAGTGCAAGGGATGGCGCAGCGCGCTGCGCCCCCGCGCCGACTGACCCTACCCTTTCTTCAGGTGCCGACGCCCCAACAGCTCGGCGATCTGCACCGCGTTCAGCGCCGCGCCCTTGCGCAGGTTGTCACTGACGCACCACAGCGACAGGCCGTTGTCGACCGTCGGGTCGTCGCGCACGCGGCTGACGAAGGTGGCGTCGTCGCCCGCTGCTTCGACGGGCGTGACGTAGCCGCCGTCCTCGCGCTTATCGACCAGCATCACGCCGGGGGCCTCGCGCAGCAATGCTTGCGCCTCCTCCGCGCCGAGCTCGCGCTCAAACTCGACGTTGATTGCCTCCGAATGGCCGACGAAAACCGGCACGCGCACGCAGGTCGCATGGACCTTGATCTTGGGGTCGAGGATCTTCTTCGTTTCGACCACCATCTTCCACTCTTCCTTGGTCGACCCGTCATCGAGGAAGCTGTCGATGTGCGGGATCACGTTGAACGCGATCTGCTTGGTGAATTTGGAGACGTCCTTTTCGTCGCCGACGAAAATCTGGCGGGTCTGGTTGAAAAGCTCATCCATCCCCTCCTTCCCCGCGCCCGAAACCGACTGATAGGTCGAGACCACGACGCGCTTGATCGTCGCGGCATCGTGCAGCGGCTTCAGCGCGACCACCATCTGCGCGGTCGAGCAGTTGGGGTTGGCGATGATGTTCCGCGCCGTGTAGCCGTCGATGGCGTCTGCATTCACCTCGGGCACGATCAGCGGAACGTCGGGGTCCATGCGGTAGAGCGAGCTATTGTCGATCACCACGCAGCCCGCCGCCGCGAACTTGGGCGCATAGACCTTGGTCGCCTCCGATCCGATGGCGAACAGCGCCATGTCCCAGCCGACGGGATCGAAATGCTCGATGTTCTGCACCTTCGCGGTGCGCCCGGTGTCGCCGAGGTCGATCACCTCGCCCACCGAACGTGAAGAGGCGAGCAGCGCGATCTCATCGATCGGAAACTGCCGGTCGGCAAGGATGTTGACCATCTCGCGCCCGACACTGCCGGTCGCACCCGCGACCACCACCCGATAACCCATGACCCGATAATCCTTTGTGCGCGAAAGGAGAGGAGAGGCGCGCGTCCCGCGACTTAGGGTTGCGTGGCCGCTTGTCCAGTCGCCGCGCCCGGCGCGGTGTGGCGCTCGAGGAAGCTCAGGATCGTGCGCCACAGGTGGACCTGGATCGCCTCCCCCGAAAAGCCATGCGTCTGGCCGGGATAGAACATCATCTCGAACGGGCGCCGATTGGCCTGCATCGCCGCGGCAAAGGCGGTGCTGTTGTCTAAGATGACGTTGTCGTCGCTCATGCCATGGATCAGCAGCAGCGGGTCGCGGATGCGCGCGGCATCGTCGATCGCATCGGCGCGCGCGTAGGTCGGCGCGTCCGCCTGCGGCATGCCGAGATAACGCTCGGTATAATGCGTGTCGTAGAGGCCCCAGCGCGTCACCGGCGCGCCCGACACGCCCGCCGCGAACACCCCCGGCGCGGCGCCCAAGAGCTTCAGCGTCAGATAACCGCCGTAGCTCCAGCCGTAGGTGGTGATCCGCTGCGGATCGACGAACGGCTGGTTCGCCAGCCATCGCGCACCGAGCAGTTGGTCCTCAACCTCCACCGTGCCGAACGCGCGGTACATCTGGCGGTTGAAGGCGACGCCCCGGTTCTCGACCCCGCGGTTGTCGATCTGAAACACGATCCAACCGCGCTGGACGAGCATCTGGTGTAGCGCCGAAGTCCAGCTGTTGCGCACCTGCTGCGACGTCGGGCCGCCATAGTGCGAGAAGAACACGGGGTAGCGCCGCCCCGGCTCCATGACCGGGGTGAGCAGACTGTAATGCAGCGTCGACCCGTCCGCCGCGGTCATCGTGCCAAAGGTCGGGGTGCGGTGCGCGGCGAGGAACGGCGCATAGGGGTGCGTAGCGTCGAGGCGGTTCTCGAAGATCCACGACAGCCGCTGGCCGTTCGCATCGGCGAGGTAGTACTGCGGCGGCTGCGTCACCGAACTGCGCATCATCACCAACCGCTGCCCGCTCTTGTCGGCATAGGCGTCGGTCGAAAAGCCGCGCTCGCTGATGCGGGTCAGGCGGCCAGGGCGGCGCAGATCGAGCAGATCGATCTGCGTTTCGAGGACGCTGTCGCGGTTGGTGGTGAGCCACATCCGCCCACGCGTCTCGTCGATGCCGGCGATTCCGAGCACTTGATAGTCGCCGCGGGTGAGCTGGCTCCAGCGGCCATCGCGCAGCCGCCAGAGATGGCCGTTGCCGTCGCGCTCCGACCACCAGATGAGGCTGCCGTCCTTGAGGAAGCGGTAGTTGTCGGAGAGGTTGACCCAGGTCGGCGAGGTCTCGCTGAACAGCACGCTCGACGCGCCGGTGGCGGGGTCGACGCGCAGCATATCGAGCCGCTTCTGATCGCGCGTCTGGCGCTGGACATAGAGCCAGCGGCCGTCGGGCGCCCAGTCAACGCGGGCAAGGTAGATGTCGGGATCGGCGCCGAGGTCGACACGCACCCCCTGCCCGCCGCTCGCCGGGATGATGTGCAGTTGCGTCAGCACATTGGGGGTGCCCGCAGCGGGGTAGCGTTGCTGATAGCTGCGCGTGCTGCCCGCGCCGATCGCGGTTCGGGTGACGGTGCCGACCGGGGCTTGGTCGAAGCGCTGCACCGCGAGGAAGCGGTCGTCGGGCGACCACCAGTGGCCGGTCATGCGGCTCATTTCTTCCTGCGCGACGAATTCCGCCTCACCCCAATAGACGGTGCCGCCGCCGTCCGGGGTCAGCCGGCGTTCGGTGCCCGTCGCGAGGTCGAGCGCGTAGAGGTTCTGCCCGCGCACAAAGCTCACCGCGCTGCCGCGGGGGGAAACGGTGGGGTTCAGTTCGCCCGCGGGGGTCACGATCAGCTTGCGTGGGCTCCCGCCATCCACCGGCGCGAGGTAGAGCGCGCCGTCCACCGGCACGAGAATGCTGCGCCCGTCAGGCGACCACTGGTAGCGCAGGATGCCCTTGATGCTGCCGACGCGCGCGCGCTCGCGCTGCATGCGCTCGGCCTCGGTGAGCTCGCCGCCGCCAAGCCGCGTGCTGTCGACCAGCATGCGTTCGGCACCGGTGGCGGTGTCAACCGCCCACAGGTCATAGCGATCGCGATCGTCGGCGCGCGGACGCAGCACGGTCATCAGCCGCCCGTCGGGCGACAACGCCACCCCCCGCGGCGCCGCTCCCGCGAGGCCGGGCGAGGCGAATACGCGCTCGAGCGTGAGCTGCTGCTGGGGCACCGCGGCGATTGTGGGGCTGGGCGTGGTCTGCGCGGCTTGCGCGGCCGTTGTGGGCTGCGTCGGCTCGAGTGCCACCTCAGGCGTCCCCGCCAGGGCCGACCCCGACATCAACACCGCCACCCAAGCCAATCCCCGCCACCGCATCGTTCACTCCCGTCATCTCCGTGCGCATGCTCTATCGATAGCGGGTCGCTTGGCAAGGAAGCCCTGCCCCGGAACAAGTCCGGGGCGACGTGGTGCTGGAGGTGGATACGAAAAAGGCGGGAGCTTTCGCCCCCGCCCTTTCGTCATCACAACTCTCGCGACGATCAGCCCTCGGCGGACTCGCGGTTGTCGCGGCGTTCGGCGATACGGGCGCTCTTGCCGCGGCGGCCGCGCAGATAGTAGAGCTTCGCGCGACGCACGGCGCCCTTGCGGACGACGGTGATGCTGTCGATGTTCGGCGAGTAGAGCGGGAAAACGCGCTCCACGCCTTCACCGAAGCTGATCTTGCGCACGGTGAAGTTGGAGCCGATACCCTTGTTCGAGCGCGCGATGCACACGCCCTCATAGGCCTGGACGCGGGTGCGCTCGCCTTCGACCACGCGCACGCCGACACGCAGGGTGTCGCCGGGGCGGAAATCGGGGATGGCGCGGGCTTCGGTGGCCTTGGCGACCTCTTCGGCCTCGATCTGCTGCAGGAGGTTCATGCCTCTTCCTCTGTCTCTCGCCGCGCGCCAGAGGCAGGCTGAACCCGAACGCCCGAATGGCGCTCCCAAAGGTCCGGCCTGCGTGACCGTGTATCCTCGATCGAGCGGGCATAACGCCACGCCGCGATCCTGGCATGATCCCCCGATCGCAGCACTTCGGGGATCGTGCGCCCCTCCCACTCGGCGGGCCGGGTGTAGTGCGGATATTCGAGGAGGCCGTTCTCGAACGACTCCACTTCACCGCTAAGGGCGGCGCCCATTACGCCGGGAAGCAGCCGAACGCAAGCATCGAGCAGCGTCAGCGCCGCCATCTCCCCGCCCGAAAGGATGAGGTCGCCGACGCTGATCTGCTCGATCTGCGGCCGCGCCTCGAACAGGCGTTCGTCGAACCCCTCGAACCGGCCGCACAGGATGATCGCGCCGGGCCCCGCGGCCAGCTCGCGCACACGCGCCTGGGTGAGCGGCGTCCCACGCGGAGTCATCGCCAGCACGGGCAGGTCGGGCACCTCGGCCGCGGTCGCGTCGAGCGCGCGCGCCACCACGTCGCATTTGAGCACCATCCCTGCCCCACCGCCCGCGGGCGTATCGTCGACGGTGCGGTGACGGTCTTGCGCGAAGTCGCGCATCTGCACCGCATCGAGGCTCCACCGCCCCTCCGCCAGCGCCCGCCCCGCGAGGCTCACGCCCAGCGGCCCGGGAAACATCTCCGGGTAAAGCGTGATAATGCGTGCGGCGAACGTCACTGCGTCCAGTCCTCAACCGCCAGGCCAGGCACGTCGGCAAAGTCCGCGACGTTTGCGGTGACGAGGGTGAGGCCAAGCGACAACGCGTGCGCGGCGAGGAGGCGGTCGAAGTCGCCCCTTCGAAACGGTAGTTTTGCGTACGCTTCAGCCGCCGCCGCGTCGAACGGTAGCGCTTCAATCTGGTCGAACAAGCGCCCGGCTCGGTCGACCTGGCCGTGCGCTGCCGCGCCCAACAGAACTTCCGCACGGACGATAGCCGACGTCACGACCTCTCCAAGTCTGCGAGACTCCACACGCTCCCGCAGAAGGTCGCTGCGCCCGGTGAGCAGGTATATGCAGATGTTAGTGTCGAGCAGGAAGCGCCGATCAGACAAAGTCACGTCCGACATTCCAGTCGCGCTCTCTGGGATCCGCCGGCAACCGCTCGAGATGCGGGATGGACCCATAAACGCCGCTGAGATTGATGCGGCGCTCGGCACTCGTGGGCAATTCGGTCACCAGCACCCCATTCTGCTCGCGAATATGAAGGCGATCGCCAACGCGAAGGCCCAGCGCCTTCGGAACGCGGATTGCGAGCGAGTTGCCGGATTTGAAAACTTTCGCGTCAAACTCGATGCTCATCACCGCCTCCGTATATACAGGACGTATCTACGTCGGCAGATGCGTCGGGTCAATCAAGACACGGGTGTCGTCGAACTCGGGCGCGGCTTCGCGGGTGAAGGGGACCATCAGGGTGCGGCCGTCGTCACGCTGGATGTCGAGGATGTCGCCTGCACCGAAATTCTCGACGCGTACCACGGTGCCGAGGTGCTCGCCGTCAGTTGTGATCGCGGCGAGGCCGATCAGGTCATGGTGGTAATATTCCCCCTCCTCCAGCGGCGGCAGCGCGCTGCGGGGGATGGTCAGTTCGGTGCCACGCGCGCGTTCGGCGGCGGTGCGATCGAGCAGCTCCGCAAAGAGCGCGATGGCGCCGCCTTTGTCCGGACGGACCGCCTTCAGCGTCAGCGTGGCATCGTTGAAGCTGCGATAGCGTTTTAGCGCATCCGCATCCTCGCCGAAGAGTTTTAGCCGAACCTCGCCCGCCAGGCCGTGTGCGCCGGTGATGACGGCGAGCGTCACAGGGCGTTGGGCGCGCTCGGCCCCGCCCACCCCCAGCCCCTCCCGCAGGCGGGAGGGGAGCGAAGTGGCCGTCCGCTCAGCCATGCCCTCTCCCCTCCCGCTTGCGGGAGGGGTCGGGGGTGGGCCGGTTAGAGCGTGAGCTTCCGGAGCTCCGCGCTCATCCCCAGCACCTCCCGCAGGCGGGAGGGGAGGCTTCGGCATCAGCCCTCGGCCGGAGCCTGGGCGCTTTCGCCGTCGGCGGCGGCGGCGCTGTCGCCGGCGTCGCTATTGGGGGTTGCTTCGTTCGCGGTCGTGTCCGCGGCGGCCGCGTCGGTCGAAGCCTCCGTCGTGGCGTCATCCGCAGCGGTAGGGGCCTCTTCCGCGACCGGAGCCGCAGCAGCCTCAGCCGTCGCTTCCTCGGCAGCGGCGAGCTTGGCGGCGCGATCCTCGGCGCGCTCCTTGGCCTTCTGGCCCGGAACCGCCTTGTTCGGATTGCTGCGCGCGGCGCGTTCCTTGACGCCCGCGGCATCGAGGAAGCGGGCAACGCGGTCGGTCGGCTGCGCGCCAACGCTGACCCAGTGCTTCGCACGCTCGACATCGAGCTTCACGCGCTCGGGATTGTCCTTGCCGAGCAGAGGGTTGTAGCTGCCGATGCGCTCGATGAAGCGGCCATCGCGCGGGCTGCGCGAATCGGCGACGACGATCTTGTAGTAAGGACGCTTCTTGGAGCCGCCGCGCGACAGGCGAATGCTGGTTGCCATCTGTTTCGTCTTCCTCTGCTGAATGGTGGAGCGCCGCAGCGCCGGTTATTTCTTCTGTTGATCGAGAAGCTTCTGAAGGTCGGGCGGAAGGTTGGTCGGCATCGCCCCGCCGCCGAGCCCGGGAAGCGCGCCCGCGCCGCCCCCTGCCCCGCCGCCGCCGAGTAGGCCGCCGAGGCCACCGCCACCACCGAGCATGCCGCCAAGGCCGCCCTTGCCGCCGCCGCCAAACAGCGCGCCGAGCCCTTTGAGGCCGCCCATCTTTTTGATCTTCTTCATCGCGCCTTCCATCTCCTGATGCATTTTCAGGAGGCGGTTGACGTCCTGCACGGTCGTGCCGGAGCCCTTGGCGATGCGAATTTTGCGCTTGGCGTTGATGAGCGAGGGCTTGGCGCGCTCCTTGGGCGTCATCGACGTGATCATCGCGTCCATGCGCAGCAGCAGGCGGTCGTCCATGCCGCTCTGCGCGAGCTGCGCCTGCGCCTTTTTCATGCCGGGCATCATGCCGGCGATGGCGCCGATGCCGCCCATGCGGCGCATTTGACTGAGTTGGCCGCGCAGGTCGTCCATGTCGAACTGACCCTTGGCGACGCGCATCGCGAGCTTTTGCGCGTCCTCCTGCTGGATGACCTCCGCCGCCTTTTCGACGAGGCTGACGACGTCGCCCATGCCGAGGATGCGCTGCGCGACGCGGGCAGGATGGAACGGCTCGATCGCGTCCATCTTTTCGCCGGTGCCCGCGAACTTGATCGGCTTGCCGGTGACCGCGCGCATGGAGAGCGCCGCGCCGCCGCGTGCGTCGCCGTCCATGCGGGTCAGCACGACGCCCGACAGCGCGATGTCGTCGGAGAAGCGCTGCGCCACCTGCACCGCGTCCTGGCCGGTGAGCGCATCGACCACGAGCAAAGTCTCGGTCGGCTTCGCATCCGCCTCGATCGCGCGCATCTCGCCCATCAGCGCATCGTCGACGTGCAGTCGGCCCGCGGTGTCGAGCATCAGCACGTCGTAGCCCTGCAGCCTCGCGGCATTCAGAGCGCGCCGGGCGATCTCGACCGGGGGCTGACCCGCGACGATCGGCAGCGTGTCGACGCCGACCTGCCGCCCGAGCGTCGCCAGCTGCTCCTGCGCCGCGGGGCGATTGACGTCGAGCGACGCCATCATCACCCGCTTGCCGCTCTTCTCCTTGAGCCGCTTGGCGAGCTTGGCGGTGGTCGTGGTCTTGCCCGAGCCCTGCAGCCCGACCATCATCACCACCGCAGGCGGCACGACGCCAAGCTCGAGATCGCTCGCGTCGGAGCCGAGCATTTCGGTCAGCGCGTCGCTGACGATCTTCACCACCTGCTGGCCAGGGGTGATCGAGCGCAGCACGTCCTGACCGATGGCGAGTTCGGTCACCTGATCGACAAAGCTGCGCACCACCGGCAGCGCGACGTCGGCCTCCAGCAACGCGACGCGCACTTCGCGCATTGCTTCGCGGACGTCGGCTTCGGTCAGTGCACCGCGGCCACGAAGACGCGAGAAGACGTCGCCGAGCCGATCGCTCAAACTGTCGAACACGCGTCCATCCTCAGCCCACGACGCGATCGCGCCAACATCACGACAAAAACGCCGGCGGGCGAAACCTCGCCGGCCAGCGTTGGGCACGCTGGGTGCCCGTCGATGTCTCCCCCTACCCGCTCAGCCTTATCGGTGCAAGCTCGGTCGCCACGCGACGCCCTCGCTACCGTGACGGCTGGCAGGTGGGGGAGCGGGGGCGGGCGCAACGGCCCGCCCGAACCTTCACTCCGCCGCGGGCTTTTTGGCGCGCGACTTGGGCTTGGCGGGTGCCTCGGCCGTGGCGGGAGCCGGAGCATCGGCGGCGGCGTCGGCGTCAGCGGGCTCCTCGGCCTTTGCCGCCTTCGGCTTGCGCGCAGGCTTGGGCTTGGCAGCCGCGTCGTCACCCGTGTCGGGAGCCGCGGCTTCATTCGAATCGACGGCTTTCGCCTTGGCCTTCTTGGCGGCAGGCTTCGGCGCGTGGCCGTGGTCGTGGTCGTGGTCGTGACCATGATCGCAGTCCGGGCCATGCACATGCCCCGCCGGCGAGCCGTCATCCTCTGCCTCGATCGCGGCTTCGAGCTCTTCGCGGGTCACCTGCCGGTCGGTCACCTCGGCCTTGCCGAACAGGAAGTCGACCACCTTCTCCTCGAACAGCGGTGCGCGCAGCTGCGCGGCGGCGAGAGCGTCGCGCTGCACATATTCGACGAACTTCTGCCGATCTTCGGGACGATACTGCTGCGCCGCCTGAGCGATGAGGCGGTTCATTTCGTTGCTGTCGACGGTCACGCCATTGGCCTGGCCAATCTCCGACAACAGCAGCCCCAGGCGCACACGGCGCTCGGCGATCTTGCGATAATCGTCGCGATCGCGCTCCAGCTCCGCCTTCGCTGCCTCAGGGTCAGCCTCATTGGCGACCTCAGCTTCGAGCTGGCGCCAGATCTGGTCGAATTCGGCATCGACCATCGAGGGCGGCACTTCGAAATCGTGCGCTTCGGCGAGCTGGTCGAGCAAGCGGCGCTTCATGTGCGTGCGCGTCAGACCATTGTGCTGCTGTTCGATCTGATCGGTCATGATCTTGCGCAGCTGCTCGATCCCCGGAAGGCCGAGCTGCTTGGCGAAATCGTCGTCGAGCTTGGTTTCTGCAGCCTGCTTCACCGCCGTCACGGTGACCGCGAACACCGCGTCCTTGCCGGCGAGGTTGGCCGCCGGATAATCGGCGGGAAAGGTCACCTTGACCTCACGCTCGTCGCCGACCTTGGCGCCCTGCAACTGGTCTTCGAAGCCGGGGATGAGCTGGCCCGAGCCGAGCACCACCGCCATGTCGCTGCCGGTGCCGCCGTCGAACTTTTCGCCATCGACGCTGCCCGAAAAGTCCATCACGACCTGGTCGCCCTCACCCGCGGCGTGGCCTTCGGCGGCGTCCTCGTAGCGCTTCGACTGGCTGGCGAGCTGTTCCAGCTGCGCGTCGACCGCGCTGTCATCGACAGGAACCTGCAGCCGCTCGAGCTTCAGATTGTCGAGGTTCGGCACGTCGAATACGGGCAGCACCTCCAGCGCCACCTTGATCAAAGCGTCGCCGCCGGGCTCGTACCCGTCCGCGAGTTCGATGCTCGGCGCCATCGCCGGGCGCAGCTTTTCCGCGGCCATCAGCGCATCCACGCCCTCGCGCACGCTGGTTTCGAGCGCCTGCTGCATCAGCTGCGGGCCGTGCATCTTGCGCACCAGGTTCGCGGGCACCTTGCCCGGACGGAAGCCCGGCATGCGCACCGACGGCGCGATCGTCTGCAGCTCGCCTTCGATCCGCGCTTCGATGTCGGCGGCGGGGATGGTCAGCGTATAGGCGCGCTTGAGGCCTTCGTTCAGCGTCTCGACGTGCGGCATCGGTCTCTTTCTTCCAGACAATCAAAGGCGAGCGACGGCGCGGGGGATTAGGGCCCGGACTGCCGTCGCCAAGGGACGGTAAACTCTCAACGTCACGCGCGCGGCGCCCGGGCGGCGGCGGGATGGTGCGGGCGAAGGGACTCGAACCCCCACGTCTTTCGACACTGGAACCTAAATCCAGCGCGTCTACCAATTCCGCCACGCCCGCAGCGCCGTCTCCACCCGTCGCGCGTCCCCGTGAGGGGCGAGCATCAGGCGCGGTCGACGTGAACGCGCGGCTCTATAGCAGCGCACCCCCCAAGGGCAAGCGACCGCGGGAACGGGGCGGGAGAGGCCGGCGTTCCCCTGAGGACTAGCTAATACTCCACGAAGGAAAACGCATCATGGCAACGCAGCCGCCCTCCGCACCGCAACCGATGCAGCCCGATGCGCCGATCGAACAGCCTGCGCCGCAGGCTCCTCCGTCCGAGGCTCCCGGCAATCCAGATCCGGGCTCACCGAGCTCGGACCCGTCGCCGGGCGCCGCAGATCCGACGCAGGCGCCGGCCACCCAGCTGGGCGACTGACCCGCGACGGGGGAGCGAACGGCGCTGACTTCAGTCGACGCGTTCCGGCGGGACTTCGCGCTGACCATTGGCTTCGTCGATCACCCGGCCACGACGATAGCTGATGACCCCGGGGATGGGGGCGATACGATCGACGACGCGGCTGTAATAGTTCGGAAGCCAGCCCGCCGCCGTATAGCGCGCGCGCTCGACGTTCATCCCCGCTCGAGCGACGTCCGGAATCGGCACCGAACTCTCCGCAAAGGTGATGGTGAGACCGGCGGTGTCGGTCGCTACCGGCGCCGGTGACGGCACGCTCATCACGCCCATGTCGGTGATCGCGCCCGCGCGCGTCTCGAATGCCACGGTGCCCATGCACAGGCACGTGCCAACGGTGGTCGGCAGCCGCTCGATCGGACCGACGATGACGTAGCGGCCCGGCGGCGCTGCGACGAGATAGCCCCACTCCCCGTTCGCGCCGGGAACGTCGGGTTTGCGAAACGGCGGCGAGGCGCTGATCTGCACCATGTTGCGCACACCCGCGTCGATCACTCCTACCGTCTCGAGCGTAGGAGCGACCGGCGGTTGCGGCGCCGACCCGCGCCGCGTTTCGCGCCAGGCCGCGAGGTCGCGTTCGTAATTCGCGCGGCGCCGTTCGTAACGTGCCTGCTCACGGGCGAGGCGGGTCTGCCGCTGAGCCGCGACGAGAGCGGCGTCGCTGTCGCTGACCTCGCGCATCAGCAGCAGCGACACCCGGCTCGAACCGCGCACCCAGATATAGGCCAGCGACGGGTCCGCGACGTGCGGGCGCATATCCTTGAGTTGACGGAAGCTTTCGGCTTCGGCGCGTGCCGGAACCGGAGCGGCGATGCCGAGCGCGAGAAGCGCGACGGCGGAGAGGACCGCGCCCCTCACAGCCCGAGCACCCGCGTCGTCGGGCGGGGGCCTGATGCAACCAGCGCCTGAATCGCGACCGCGCGTTCGCGCGTCGCGTTCGCCTCCGGACTGAGGCCGTCCTCGAAATTCCAGTCCTTCCACTTGTCCTTGGAAATGCCGAAGCGGTCGTAGCCCTTGAAGAACATGCATTGCCTCCGGCTGAGGCGCTGTTCGCGACGCGCCTGCGCGCCCTGCACCGCGCTCGACACGATCGCGCCGATCAGCCCGCCAGCGGCGCCGCCGAGCACGCCATATTGGTACGGCGTGTAGATGTAGCTCGGCGCGTAGCGGTTCATGCGCGCGCCCAGCACCAGCGCGTCGCATTCGCGAATGTCGGTCAGCGCGGTGGCGAAGTCGGTGTCGGCGCGATGAAAGTAAAAATATTTCTCGTAATCGTCGACGATCGCCGGCGTCTCCTCAAAGCTGAGGTCGGGCCGCTGCAGCGTCGCCGGATCGACCTGCGCCGCCGTCGATGCCGGAGGCGCGGTCGATGCGCCCTGCCCCGATTGAGCATGCGCGGGCGCGACCGCGAACGCCAGCGCGCCCGCCGCCACACGCGCCATGATGCGCGCTGACTTCATGATGTTCCCCCCAACAAGCGCCGCCTACCCCGACGGCCTGTTCGCGACTTTCTGCCAACAGCGCCGACGCGTCGCAAGCAGGGGAGCGACTAAGCCTGGTCGAGCCGCGCGCGCAGGCGTTCGTTGACCACCTGCGGATTGGCCTTGCCCGCCATCGCCTTCATCGTCTGGCCAACGAAGAAGCCGAACAGCGCGACTTTCCCGCCGCGATACTGCTTGACTTTGTCGACATTGGCGGCGAGCAGCTTGTCGATTTCGGCGTCGATGGCGCCGGTGTCGCTGGTCTGCTTGAGCCCGTCGCGCTCGACGATCGCGGCGGCGCCGTCGCCGGTTTCGAGCATTCGCTCGAACACCTGCTTGCCGATGCTGTTGGAGATGGTGCCGTCGGCAACCAGCGCCAGCAGCTCCGCCGCCTGCGCAGGCGACACGGGCGAGCTCGCGACGTCCTTGCCCAGCCGGTTGAGTGCGCCGAACAGGTCGCCCGTCACCCAATTCGCCGCCGCAACGGGTGCCGCTCCGGCGTCGAGCAGCGCGTCGAACCAGCGCGCCGCTTCGGCCTCCGCGGTCAGCACTCCGGCGGCGTAGGGGCTGATCCCCAGCCCCTCATACCGCGGGCGCTTGGCGTCGGGCAGTTCGGGGAGGCTCGCACGGCATTCCTCGACGAACGCCTCGTCCAGTTCGAGCGGCAGCAGGTCGGGATCGGGGAAGTAGCGATAGTCGTGCGCGTCCTCCTTGGAGCGCATCGTCCGCGTCGAACCCGTTGCGGGATCGAACAGCCGCGTTTCCTGAACGACCGTGCCGCCATCCTCGATCAGCGCGACCTGCCGCTTCGCCTCATGCTCGATCGCGGCCATCACAAAGCGCACGGAGTTGACGTTCTTGGTCTCGGTCCGGGTCCCGAACTCGTCCCCCGGCCGCCGCACGCTGACGTTGACGTCGGCGCGCATCGAGCCTTCTTCCATATTCCCGTCGCACGAACCGACATAGCGCAGGATCGCGCGCAGCTTGCGCACATAGGCGCCCGCTTCCGCCGGTGAGCGAAGGTCCGGGCGGCTGACGATCTCCATCAGCGCGACGCCCGCGCGGTTGAGGTCGACATAGCTCAGCGTCGGATGCTGGTCGTGCATCAGCTTGCCCGCGTCCTGTTCGACGTGGATGCGTTCGATGCCGATGCGCCGCCCCGCGGCCACCCCCGCCTTCTCATCCGCGTCGAGCGTCAGCGACCCCTCGCCCACCAGCGGGTGGTAGAGCTGGCTGATCTGATAGCCCTGCGGCAGATCGGCGTAGAAATAATTCTTGCGGTCGAAGCGGCTCCAGCGGTGGATCTCCGCATCGAGCGCGAGGCCCGTGCGCACCGCCTGACGGATACATTCGCGGTTGGGTACCGGCAGCATCCCCGGCATCGCCGCGTCGATCAGGCTGACCTGCGTATTCGGCTCCGCCCCGAACGCCGTCGCCGCGCCCGAAAACAGCTTGGCCGCGCTGGTCACCTGCGCGTGCACCTCGAGGCCGATCACGACCTCCCAATCGCCGGTGCGGCCGGTGATGCGATAGGGCGTCATCTCTGCAGTTCCGTTCATGCTCACCACCAACGCTCCGGTCGCGCGGTGAAGCCTGCGCGCTGTTCGAGGGCTAGGCCGGCGTTGAGGACGACCTGCTCGTCGAAGGCGGGGCCGATGATCTGGAGGCCGAGCGGGAGCCCGCTGCCGCGCGTCAGGCCTCCGGGGACCGACATGGCGGGGAGACCGGCGAGGCTCGCGGGGACGGCGAACACGTCGTTCAAGTACATCGCCAGCGGGTCGGCGCTCTTGTCGCCGAGCGCAAAGGCTTCGCTCGGCGCGGTGGGGGTGAGGATGACATCGCACGCCTCGAATGCCGCTGCGAAATCGCGCGCGATCAACGCCCGCACCTTTTGCGCCTGGGTGTAGTAGGCGTCGTAGAAGCCCGCCGAGAGGACGTAGGTGCCGATCATGATGCGGCGGCGCACCTCGGGGCCGAAGCCCGCGGCGCGGGTCGCGGCGTACATTTCCTGCAGGTTCGCGCCCTCGGGCAGCTCACGCTGGCCGTAGCGCACACCGTCATAGCGCGCGAGGTTGGACGACGCCTCCGCCGGCGCGATGATGTAGTAGGCAGGGAGCGCATATTTGGTGTGCGGCAGGCTGATCTCGACGATCTCCGCCCCCGCATCGCGCATCCAGGCGATGCCGTCGTCCCACACCCGCGCGACGTCGGCGTCGAGCCCGTCGACGCGATATTCCTTTGGCACGCCCACGCGCTTGCCGCGCATGTCGGGGTTGAGGCCCTGCTCCCACGCGGGAACGGGGAGGTCGAGGCTGGTCGAGTCCTTGGGGTCGAACCCGGCCATCGCCTCGAGCATGATCGCGCAGTCGATAACGTCGCGCGCCATCGGCCCCGCCTGATCGAGCGAGCTCGCAAAGGCGACCACGCCCCAGCGCGAGCAGCGGCCGTAGGTCGGCTTGATCCCCGAAATGCCCGCGAACGCCGCGGGCTGGCGGATCGAGCCGCCGGTGTCGGTGCCTGTCGCCGCCGGGGCGATGCGCGCGGCGACTGCCGCCGCACTGCCACCCGACGAGCCGCCTGGGGCGAGGTCGGCATTGCCACCATCACCCCGCCGCCAGGGGGAGATGACGTTGCCGAAATAGCTCGTCTCGTTGGACGAGCCCATCGCGAACTGGTCGAGGTTGAGCTTGCCCAACATGCCCGCGCCCGCGTCCCACAGCCGCTGCGACACGGTGCTTTCGTAGGGGGGCACGAACCCTTCGAGGATGTGGCTCGCGGCGGTGGTCTGGACGCCCTTGGTGGCGAACAGGTCCTTCATGCCGATCGGCACGCCCGCGAGCGGCTTGAGGGCCTCACCCTTGCCGCGCGCGTTGTCCGCCGCGCGGGCGGCGCTGAGCGCGTGGTCGGGCGTGGTGACGATGAAGGCGTTGAGCGCGCTCGCCCCTTCGACCGCGGCGTTGAACGCCTCGGCCACCTCCACCGCGGAGAAGTCGCCGTTGCGGAAGCCGTTGCGCAGCTGCGCGACGGAGAGATCGGTGAGGGTCGTCATGATTCTTCTCTGCTGGATCCCGGATCGCGCATCGCGGCGTCCGGGATGATCGAATGACGGCCTGCGATCGTCATTCGATCACCTTCGGCACGGTGAAAAAGCCGTGCGCGCCGCCCGGCGCATTGGCGAGCACCTCGTCGCGGCGATCGCCGTCGGTAACGGCATCGTCGCGCAGGCGCAGCGTGTTGGGGATGACCGCAGCCATCGGCTCGACGCCGGTGACGTCGACCTCGCCCAGCTGCTCGACCCAGCCGAGGATGTTGTTGAGCTCGCCGACCATCGTCTCAACCTCCGCGTCGCTGAGAGCGATGCGGGCGAGGTTGGCGATTTTGGCTACGGTTGCGTGATCGACCGACATGGGCCGCGCCGCTAGCAGCGCGTGGGGCTTAGCTCAAGGCGCGGACTTGTCGGGTGGCGGTGCCGAGGGCGCGGGCGCGGGCGCGGGCGCGGGACCGGCGCCATCACCCTCCGCGCAGGGCGGGGGCAAAGGCACGGGAAGCGCAGGGCCAACGGGGAGGCCGTCGATGACGATTCGTTGCATCCCCTGCGGCGCGAGACGGACCTCGCCACGCTCGAGATTCACGCGGCGCTGCGTTTCACGCTGCGTGGGCCAGCTCTCCTCCCAGCGCCCCGTGGGACAGCGGCGGTAGAGCGTCGCGTTGGGACCGTCCGCGCGCTGCCCCTGGCTGATCAGTACGACTGCATCGTCCGAGAGATAATGCGCGCGGCAAGGGTTCTCCCGACACACCCAGCTTATCGCGAGCGCATCGACCAACTCGGTCGGTGCGACGCGACCGGCAGGGGTGAAACGAATATTTGCGCGCGCCTGCGCCGTACCGCTGGTATCGCGCACCTCGTAACGGTTCTTGGCCGACAGGACTTCGCGGGCGCGGTCACGCTGCGCCTGCGGTCCGCTCTGCGCGAGCCGCTGGAGCGCGCGGCGGCCGGCAGGGCCGAAGTCGAAGCCGAGCGCGGCCCAGTCGAACTTGTCGACCGTTACGCGACCATCGCGCAGCCTCGCCACCTGATCGAGCGCGGACATCGCGCCGAAGTCGATCCACGGCAGCGCCAGCACCAGCGCCAGCATGCACACGCCCACCGAAGCGCGCGTTTCCGCCGACAGGATGCGGCTCGGGAAATGGCCACGCGGCCAGACCGAGATAACCGCGGAGACGAGCCCGTAGGTCAGCGCCACCAGTGCGCACACCGCCGCCCACATGCGCCCCGGCGTCCAGCCATAGTCGCCCACGCGCTGGAGGATCGCAGCGGCGGCGATCGCGCCCAGCGGCAGCATCGCGACGCCCAGCGCGCGCGCCGACCATTGCAGCAGCCGGTGCACGCCCTCGCCCGCGACGCCCTCGCCCTTGAGCCCGATCGCGGCGTTGAGCAGCAGCAGGCAAAAGGCGCTCGCCAGCATCGTCAGCGCCGCCGCCGAGCCCCAGCCGTTCCACAATCCGTCGAGCCCGGTGAACGGCAGCGTCAGCAGGAACAGCCAGATCGAGACGGCAAAGATCGGCGCGAGCACGCACAGCACGGCGAATACCAGTCGCAGCATGGTCGCGACGATCGCGTCGCGCTCGCGCAGGATGCCGACCCCCGCCGCCCAGGTCGCGCCGAGCAGGGGGCCTGAGAACCAGCTGTTGCCGAGAGCGCGGGTGAGGAGGTCGATGCCGATCAGGTCGAACAGCCCCGCCACCAGCCAGGCCAGTCCCCAGCTGATGACCATGAAGGCGATCGCGGCCGCCGCGATGGCCGCGTCGCTCCACAGGTGGAGGTGCACGCGTCCCGGGTCGAGCGAGCGGCGGTCGCCGTCGCGCCAGGCCTGAAAAAGCGGCGCGGCGAGCAAAGCGGCGAAGAGGCTCGCGAAAAGCGGAAATTCGAACGCCGTCGCCTGCTGCGAATAGCTGCGCGCGGTCCAGGTGATGAAGCCGATCACCAGCCCCCAGGCGAGCGCGAAGGCGAGCGACCAGGTCCACCAGCGACGCTCCACCGTCAGCACGAACGCAATGCTCGCGACGCCGATCAGCGCGATGGCAAAGACCGAGGCGCGGGTGGCGCTACCCTCCGTCAGCAGGGCGAGCGCGAGCCCTGCCAGCGCACCGATCGCCGCCATGATCCATGGCCGCAGCGGCCACGCCCCCGCATCGCGATCGGTTTCGAGCCAGCGCATCCGTTCGCGGTGGACGGACGGGTGTGCGGGGAAGGCGGGGTCGGCGGCGATCGGGTGCGCGTTATCCATGTCGCCGCTTGCTAGCATTGCCCGCGGCCCGCGCCACGCCTATTTCGCGCCACCGCCGACTGCCATCGCGCGCAGGGGCACAGCCGGAGAGCCGCCGTGGCGCGCAAATTCCTCTACCTTGTCGCGATCCTGATCGGCCTCGTGCTCGTGGGAGCGCTGGTGTACCGATTGTTTCCCGGCGATGTGATGCGCGTCGCGCTCGAACCGCGGGTTGCCTACGCCGCCCCTGCCGCGCGGCCGAGCGGCTATGACGCGCCCGACCTGTGGCTCGCGCGCCCGGGTGTGGGGCGGGAGGACATCACCTTGTGGCGCCCTCGCCTCGCCGCGGCGGAGGGCGTGGAGGCGGAGCGCTTTCCCGTCGAGGCACAACGCGGCGATGCGACGGTGTTCTTCGTTCACCCCACCAGCTACCTCGGCCGCGACCATTGGAACGCACCGCTCGACGATGCCGAAGCGAACTGGCGCGCGGGGATCTTCGTGCGCGGTATGGCGAGTGCCTTTGCCGGCGCGGGCGAGGTCTGGGCGCCGCGCTATCGCCAGGCGGCGATGGGTGCGTTCCTCACCCGCGACGTCGCCACCGCCAACCGCGCGCTCGATGCGGCATATGAGGATGTGACCGCAGCGTGGGACGCCTTTGTGACGGCGGTCCCGCCCGACCAGCCGATCATCCTCGCGGGGCATAGCCAGGGGTCGGTGCACCTCGCGCGGTTGATGAAGGACCGCATCGCCGGGCGCTCGATCGCGCGCCGCATCGTCGCCGCCTATATCGTCGGCTGGCCGCTGTCGGTGGCGCACGACGTGCCCGTGATGGGCCTCGCCCCATGCACCGCTGCGGATCAACCCAACTGCCTTCTGTCGTGGAGCAGCTACGCCGAGCCCGCGGAGCCGGCGATGGTGCTCGACGTGTTCGACGCGACGCGCGGCTTCGACGGGCAGAGCCGCCGCGGCAGCCGCATCCTCTGCGTGAACCCGCTCACCGGCACGCAGGACAGCGCCGCGCCTGCGAGCGCCAACCTGGGCACGGTGCGCGCCGACACGCAGCTCGACGATGGGGAGCTGATCGTCGGCGCGGTCCCGGCACGCTGCGACGATCCGGCCGCCGGCGGCCGCGGTTTCCTCCTGATCGGGGAGGCACCGCGGGTGGGGCAGTTCGTGCTGCCGGGCAACAACTACCACGTCTACGATATACCGCTGTTCTGGGCGAACGTGCGCGCCGACGCGGTGCGACGGCTCGCCGCGTGGAAGGCCGCGCGGTGATCACCACCGACGTCGCCGCCTTTCGCGAGGTGCTGCCCCAGGGCGGGCGGCTCGCCGGGCTCGACGTCGGCACGCGCACCATCGGCACCGCGCTGTGCGATGCCGGCTGGCACTTCGCGAGCCCCGCGACGCTGATCCGCCGCACCAAGTTCAGCACCGACAAGGCCGCGCTCGCCGCGCTGATCGAACGCGAGCGGGTCGTGGGGCTGATCGTCGGCCTGCCGCTCAACATGGACAGCAGCGATTCGCCGCGCACCCAGTCGGTCCGCGCCTTTGCCCGCAACGTCGAAGATCTGGGGCGGCCAATCCTTTTGTGGGACGAACGCTGGTCGACCGCCGCCGTCACCCGAGAGCTGATCGCCGCCGACACCAGCCGCGCCAAACGCGCCGAGCGCGTCGACAATGCAGCGGCCGCATACATCCTTCAGGGGGCGATCGACGCGCTGGTGCGGTGAATCGGCCAAGCGGCTGAGTTTGCCGGACAATGCCGCGAAAGTTCACACTAAGTTCACACCTAATTTCTCGTTTTTCGATATGCGCTCACGCGAGGTTGCGCACGCTTCACTGTGCGCACCGCTGCCCAGCCTGCACCCCTTCGTGCGCCGTAGGACAGCTTGCGGGCGCGGGAGGTCGAGCGTATGGCGCGGGCCTTGATGACATCGTTGCTGACCCCTCGCGATGCGCGGACCCCGGCGGGGCGCGCGGCGTTCCCGCATGCGCACCTGCTCGCGCTCGCCGGGCTGCAGCCGTGGGAGCTGTCCTTCCTCCTCGACGAAGCAGAACGCTACACCAGTGAGGCTGCGAGCGCCGATGCGCCGCTCGCCGGACGGACGCTGATCAACGCCTTTTTCGAAAACAGCACCCGCACGCTGCTGTCTTTCGAGATCGCGGGCAAGCGCCTCGGTGCCGATGTCGTCAACATGCACGCCGCCACCTCCAGCGTGAAGAAGGGCGAGACGCTGATCGACACCGCCCTCACGCTCGACGCGATGCGCGCGGACGCGATCGTCATCCGTCACGCGAGTTCGGGCGCGGTTGCGCTTATCGCGGACAAGGTGCGCTGCCCGGTGATCAACGCGGGCGACGGCTGGCACGAACACCCGACCCAGGGGCTGCTCGACGCGCTCACCATTCGGCAGGCGTTCGGGCGGATCGAGGGGCTGAGGATCGCGATCTGCGGCGATATCCGCCACAGCCGCGTGGCGCGCTCGAACATGATCGCGCTGGCGACCCTCGGCGCGGAAGTGCGCGTCGCGGGGCCGCCGACGCTGGTGCCGCTGGAGGTGGAGGCGCTTGGCGCCACGCGCTGCAACCGGCCCGAGGAGGCGATCGACGGCGCCGACGTGATCATGATGCTGCGCCTCCAGAATGAGCGAATGGAGGGCGGCTTCATCCCCTCCCCGCGCGAATTCCACGCGCTGTGGGGGCTGACCGCCGACCGCCTGCGCCTCGCCAAGCCGGAGGCGCGGGTCATGCATCCCGGCCCGATGAACCGCGGCGTCGAGATCGCGAGCGCAGTCGCCGACGATCCCGACCGCAGCCTCATCACCCGCCAGGTCGCCAACGGCGTCGCGGTGCGCATGGCCTGCCTGGAGGTGCTGACACGCTCGCGCCGCGGCGTGCCGGGCTGGGAGGCCGCGGCATGAGCGCACGGTTGCTCTTCACCAACGCGCGGCTGGTCAACCCCGACCGCGACGAGGTCGAAACCGGTGCGCTGCTGGTCGAGGACGGTCGCATCGTCGCAACCGCTCCAGACGCCGCGCAACTCTTGTCCGGTGAGGTCGAGGTGGTCGACGCGTGCAGCGCGCTGCTGGCGCCGGGGATCGTCGACTTCGGCGTCTTTTCCGCCGATGCGAGCGCGTTCCATTTCGGCGGCATCACCCGCGCGGTGCTGATGCCCGACGGGCCGCCCGCGCTCGACAATCCGGGCCTGATTGAGCGCGCCGCAAAGGCGGGCAAACCCGACCTGTGGCTGCACCCGATGGCCGCCGCCACGCGCGCGCTCGACGGCGCGGAGATGGCGGAGATGGGGCTGATGCAGGCCGCCGGAGCGCGCGCGGTCGCGACCGGACGCGGGCGCATCGCCGATGCCGGGGTGATGGCACGGGTGCTCGCCTACGCCGGCGGCTTGGGGCTCGTCACCGTGACCCATGCCGAGGACGAAGGGCTGACTCGTGGCGCGGTCGCGACCGAGGGGGAGGCGGCGATGCGGCTCGGCCTCCCCGCTGCGCCCGCCGCCGCCGAAGCGATGGCGATCGCCCGCGACCTAGCGCTGGTGGAGGTGACCGGGGCGCCGCTGCACTTCCGCCAGGTCACCACTGCTGCCGGTTTCGCGCTGATCCGCACGGCCAAGGCGCGCGGGCTCCCCGTCACCTGCGGCATCACGCCGGCGCACCTGCTGCTGTCGGACACCGCGCTCGGACCGTGGCGGACCTTTGCGCGCCTGTCCCCTCCGCTGCGCAGCGAGGAGGACCGCCACGCCGCGCGCGCCGCGCTCGCCGACGGCACTATCGACGTGCTGGCGAGCGGTCACGACCCGCGCGGGCCGGAGGACAAACGCCTCCCCTTCGCCGACGCGGCGCCGGGCATGGCAGGGGCGGAGACGTTGCTCGCGCTCGCGCTGACGCTGGTACGCGATGGGCTCGTCAGCCTGCCGCGCCTGTTCGCGCTGCTGAGCGCCAACCCCGCGCGGCTGATTGGGATCGAGGCGGGCACCCTCGATGCGGGGGCCGAGGCGGACCTGATCCTGGTCGATCCCGATGCTCCGTGGGTGGTCGATGCCAAGCGCATGTCCGCGCGCGCGGGCAACACGCCGTTTGACGGCCTCCCGGTTCAGGGGCGCGTGCGCGGCGTGTGGAAGGGCGGGCGCCGCGTCGCGTAAAAAAACGGCCGCGCTTTGAAGAGCGCGGCCGAGTGGATCCTTGTGGGATCGCTAGGGAGGAAGTGAGCCTCGATGAAGAGGTGTCACAGCCCTCCGAATAGGCGATAATGGTTAAGCGCTGGTTAGCGTGGCGGGGTCGAGCCCGAACCGGCGCGAACAAAAGGCGCAATCGACGCCGATCAGCCCGTCGTCGTCGATCATCTCCGCGCGGTCCTCCTCCGGAAAGCGCGACAGCACCGAAGCGAGATATGCGGGGTCGCAGCGGCAACCGCGCACGAGCGCGGGACCGAGGCTGGTGCGCACCTCGCCCTCATCATGGAACAGCCGCCAGACCAGCGCCTCGAGGCTGAGGCGGCGGTCGATCAGCTCGGCGGGCGATATGGTTTCGGCGAGCGTCGCAACATGCTCCCACATGACATCGTTGTTGCGCCCCTCCTCGCGCACCTCGATGCGTTCGTGGCCGATCTCTCCGCTGGCGAGCGTTTGCACCAGCACCCCGCCAGCGACGCAGCCATCGCCATCGCGCCCGGCGGCGAGGCGGACCACGGTCGGAAGCTGGAGCGAATGGCGGAAATAGCTCTCCGCGGCCTCCGCCAGGCTCGCGCCGGTGAGCGGGACGATGCCCTGATAACGACCGCCCGATAGCGCGTCGTCGATCGTGATGCCGAGGAATCCGTCCCCGAACAGCGCCGACAGGTCAGGCTGCGGACCGAGGTCGGCCAGCGCCCCCGCATCGAACGCGAGGTGCCCGCGCAGCTCGCCTCCGCGATAGTCGCAGACCAGCAGCGTCACCGCCCCGGCCTGCGTCTGCGCCTGCAGCGTCACCTGCGCCGTATCGTCCTTCAGCCCCGCACCGAGCAGCGCCGTCAGCACCAGCGCCTGCGCCAGCAACCGCTCCGCCACGGGGGGGTAGCTGTGCGCCGAGAAGATCGTTTCGAGCACCGGCCCCAGCCGCACCACCCGCCCCATCGCGTCATCCTGCGCAAGGGTGAAGGTGAGTACGCGGTCGGTGATGGTTTCGGCGGCGGGGGTGGGGGTCGGCTCGGACATCGCGGCGATATGGGGGCGGGGTGCGGGATTGCTAGCGGGTGCACCGACCCGTGCACATCTGGGCGAAAGCCTCGCTCTATCCAGCGCCGCTCCGACTTTCGCCGGAGGTCAGTCTCAAGATCAAATCTGCCCGAAGACCCAGCGCAGGATCGACTTCTGCGCGTGAACGCGGTTCTCGGCTTCATCCCAGACGAGGCTTTGCGGCCCGTCGATGACGCCCGCGCTCATCTCCTCCCCGCGGTGGGCGGGGAGGCAGTGGAGGAACGGCGCGCCTGGCTTGGCCGACGCCAGCAGCGCCTCGTCCACGCGGAATGGCGTCATATCGGCGAGGCGGCGGTCGGCGTCGCCCTGCCCCATCGAGACCCAGCAGTCGGTGACGAGCACGTCCGCACCCGCCGCGGCCGCGCGCGCGTCGCGCAGCACGTCCACCCGCGCACCATAGCTCTGCGCGAGCGCGACCCGCGCCGGGTCGGGATCATAGCCCTCCGGACAGGCGACGCGCAGGTTGAAGCGCATCAACCCCGCAGCGTCGATCCAGCTGTTGCAGACATTGTTGCCATCGCCGAACCACGCGACCTCGAGCCCCGGCAGCGGCAGGTGATGTTCGGTGAGCGTGAGCAAATCGGAGACGATCTGGCACGGGTGGCTGGCGTCGGTGAGGCCGTTGATGACCGGCACGCTCGCCGCCGCGGCCATCGCCTCGACCTTTGCGTGATCGTCAGTGCGCACCATGATCGCGTCGGCGTAGCGCGACAGCACGCGCGCGGTATCCTCGACGCTCTCCCCCCGCCCCAGCTGGGTCGACGCCGCGTCGAGCACCATCGCGCTGCCGCCCAACTGCCGCATGGCGAGGTCGAAGCTCGCCCGCGTGCGCGTCGAATTCTTCTCGAACACCATCGCCAGCACCGCGCCGTCGAGCGGGCGGTCGTCGTCGACGCGCCCCTTACGGTAGCGGACCCGCGCGTCCTTGCGGTCGATCGCGTCGCCGATCATCGCGGCGATGGCATCGCCGCCGGCGTCACCGAGCTCGAGGAAGTGGCGGATCATGCCGCCGCGGCAGGCCGCTGATAGCTGGCCGCGCCCGCCGACAGCCGCTCCATGAACTCGTCGATGTGCGCGTCCTCGATCACCAGCGGCGGCAGCACGCGCATCGTGTCCTCGCCCGCAGCGACGGTCAGCAGGCCGTGGTTGTCGCGCAGATGCGCCACGAACGGGCGCGTTTCATGCGTCATCATGAGCCCGAGCATCAGCCCCTTGCCCCGCACGCCCTTGAACAGGTCGGGGTAGTTGCCGATGAACTGTTCGAGCCGGCTGCGCAGCCGCTCGCCCATCTCGGTCACGCGGTCGAGGAACGCTTCGTTGGCGACCACGTCCCACACCGCCTGCCCTGCGGCCATCGCCAGCGGGTTGCCGCCGTAGGTCGACCCATGCGCGCCGATGCCCATGCCGCGCGCCGCAGCCTCGGTCGCGAGGCACGCGCCCAGCGGAAAGCCGCCGCCGATGCCCTTGGCGCTGGCCATGATGTCGGGCGTGATGCCGTAAAGCTCGTGCGCGTAGAGCTTGCCGGTGCGCGCGACGCCGCACTGCACCTCGTCGAGGATGAGGAGGATGCCGTGGGCATCGGCAAGCTCGCGCAAGCCGCGCATGAACTTGTCCGACGCCGGGCGCACCCCGCCTTCGCCCTGGATCGGTTCGACGAGGAACGCCGCGGTCTTGTCGTTGATCGCCGCTTCCGCTCCGGCGAGGTCGTCGAACTCGACATAGCGGAACCCGTCGAGCAGCGGCAGGAAGCCCTTGTGCATCTTCTCCTGATTGGAGGCGCTGATCGTCGCCATCGTCCGCCCGTGGAAGGCGTTAACGAAGGTGATGATCTCGTAACGCTCGCTGCCCTGGCTCTGGTGGTAGGCGCGCGCGGTCTTGATCGCGCATTCGACCGCCTCGGCGCCCGAGTTGGTGAAGAACACCGTGTCGGCAAAGGTCGTGTCGACCAGCCGCTGCGCAAACGCCTCCCCCTGCGGGCTGCCGTAGAGGTTAGAGACGTGCATCAGCGTTTCCGCCTGCCGCTGGATCGCGCCGACCAGATGCGGGTGGCCGTGGCCGAGCAGATTGACCGCGATGCCGCTCGCAAAATCGAGCGCGCGGGTGCCGTCCTCGCTGATCAAATGGCACCCCTCCCCGCGCACCGGCCTGAACCCGCAGCGCGGATAGACGGGCATCAACGGGGTGATCGACATGGGTGCGCGGCCTTTATGCTGGCGTTGGAAAGATGCGTGGGGCTGTAGGCGGCGGGGGCGTGGGGGGCAAGGGAGCCTGTCGACCGCCAACCTCCCCTCCCCACAAGGGGGAGGGGGTGCACGTTACTCCCGCCCGTAGAGTGCGGC
>CAKZIN010000098.1 GCA_936933955.1 uncultured Sphingopyxis sp.
GCTTTCGGCGCTGTCGCGTGCGCTGGCGCCGCTGGTGGCGGCGATCGTGCGCGGTGGCTGACGCGACGCGGGAGGGTTTCGCCGCTGGCGCGGCGCGGCTCGCGGGGCTGATGGGAGCGCTGTTCGGCTGGCGTCCGGCGGACTTCTGGAGCGCTACCCCCGCGGACGTCGCGACGTTGCTCGCGGCCTTGCGACCCGAGGGGGAGGGCGGCGCGATGGACCGTGCGGGGCTGGCCGCGCTGGAGGCGCAACTGAGGGGAGCGGACAATGAACGATGAGGTGATCCGCGTGAACCTCGACCGCGATGGCTTTGCGGCGGAGGTGGCATCGATGCGCGGCACGCTCGAAAGCGCTCTCGGCGGCGCTGCGGACCGCGCGGGACGCGGCATAGAAGCCGCATTGGTTCGCGCAGCCCGGGGCGGAGCGATCGGCTTCGAAGATTTGCGCAAGGTGGCGTTGGGGGTGCTCGACGACATCGCCCGCGCCGCCTTGCGGCAGGGGTTGAGCGCGCTTGGGCTCGGTGGCCTGGGCAAGGGCCTGGGCGGCGGGTCGGGCGGCTTGCTTGGCATGGCCACGGGCTTGCTGGGCGGCCTCGTCGGGGTCGGCGGGCGCGCGACCGGCGGGCCGGTGGCGCCGGGTCAAGCCTATCGCGTGGGCGAGCGCGGACCGGAATGGTTCGTCCCGACATCAAGCGGGCGGGTAGAGACCGCGCTTCCCTCGGGCGGCGGTGCACGTGACGTCCGCATTATCGTCAATGTCGGCGGAGAGGCGTCGCGCGACCCGCAACGCTTCGCGGCCAGCGGGCGGCAGGTGGCGCTGGCGGTCAAGCGGGCGCTGGAGGGGGTTTGAGGGCGCCTCGAGCGGAGGAAACTCATCGCGGATGTCGCGCTGCTGATTCTTCACGAGCCGCAGACGCGGCTCGGCCCCCACCCCCGGCCCCTCTCCCGGGGGGAGAGGGGAGTTGGAAGGAATGCTTTATGCCTTGGTATTTGGCGCCGCGTGCGGGCGCTGACGTTGCGCTTGATCGCGCGCGGGCGTCGCGGTCGGTGAAGCGCTTTGGCGTGCGCGACTGGACGGTGGACTTCCCGCGTCCCGCGACCGCGAGCGTGGTGGGGACCGCGGCCGATGCGCTGCGGGTGGATGCGGCCTTCACTTCGCCCGAACAGCTCGTCGGGCTGATTTGGGAGAGCGTCGATCGCTGGGACCACCCGCTCACCGCGCGGGCGACGTCGCGCGATTATCGCGGGTGCGTGCTGCGGTTTCGCTGGCGCTCGGGCGGGCTGACGCCACTCGATGCGGTCAACGGTCCGGTGCTCACCATCGAAGGGCGCGATGCGAGCGGGGCGGCGCGCACCTGGTATGTGCGGCTGTGGAACTACGCGAGCGGGACGCCCGAGGACGCGGCGGTGACGCTCGATTTCGATACGCTTGCGGGCGGCTTCGCGCATCCGGCGGAGGCGGACCCGCTGTTCGCGGGCGACATCGACCGCATGTTCATCAGCCTCACCCCGCCACCAGGCGCAGAGTTTACGGCGCACCCCCACCTCGGCTGGGCGGAGCTGATGGGGCTCGCCTGCGACGGGCCGGGATCGGTGATCGCCGCAGGCGATGCGCTGGTGCCGGAGAGCGCGCGCGGGCTCGCGACGGGCTACGACGACCTCTACCAGCTCACCCCCGGCCGCGTGTGGGATATGATCGAGGCGCTCGGCTACGCCGGGCCCACGGTGCATTACGTCGGCATGAGCCACTTTCCCGCGCTTACCCGAGTGGGCGATGCGTGGCTTGGCGGCGGCGCGGGGGAGGTACTGACGCCGCCTGCGCGCGCCTGGCACGACGCCTTCGCTCGCGAGGCCGCGGCGCGCGGGCGCGAGGTCATTTTTTCGCTGAGCTTCGAGCTGTTCGCGGCGATGTGCCCGCCCGCGTGGATGCAGCGTGCGGCCGACGGCGCCCCCGCGCTGACCGGGTGGGAGCCGCCCTCGGCGCTGCTCTCCCCCGCCAACGCGGAGGCGGTGGCGTGGCTCGGGCGCGTGATGGCGGCGTTCGCGCAGATCGCGCGCGACGCGGGGCTGGCGGTCAAGCTGCAGGTGGGTGAGCCATGGTGGTGGGTGCAGCCGCAGACGGGCGCGCTGTGCGCCTATGATGCGGCGACGCGCGCGGCGCTGGGGGAGGCGCTGGTGCCGATCCCCGACCTGTCGGCGTCACTCTCCGCAGCGCAGACGGCGATGCTCGACCGATTGGGCAAGCTGCTGAGCGATGCGACCGCGACGGTGCTGGCGGCGGCGAAGGCGGCAGTGGCGCCCGCGCCGGTGGAGACGCACCTCCTCGCCTACCTCCCCAGCATCGTCGATGCGCGTCGGCCCGAGCTGATCCGCGCCAATCTCCCGACGGGTTGGGCGAGCCCGGCGTTCGATGTGCTGCAGCTCGAGGACTATGACGACGCCGCGCTGGGACGCTTTGGTGCGAGCGCGGCGAACCTCGCGGCGGCGGAGGCGCGGCTCGGCTATCCGCGGACGCGCCAGCATTATTTCGCGGGCTTCGTGCTGAGGCCCAAGGACACCGAACAATGGGCGGCGATTGAGGAAGCTGCGGCGCGGGCCGAGGCGCGCGGGGTGGCGGCGACGATCGTCTGGGCGCTGCCACAGGTGGCACGCGACGGCTTCACCGCCTGGCCCGCTCCCACCCCCGACCCGATGCTGGAGGATGACGTGCTGCCCTTTGCCGATGTCGATTTCCCCCTCGCGCTCGGTCGCGAAGCGAGCGTCACCACCGAATTCTCCACCGCGATCGTCAGCGGGCGATCGGGCGCGGAGCAGCGCGGGGTGGAGTGGGACTCGCCGCGGCTGTCGTTCGACGTGGGCGCGGGCGTACGCGACGAAGCGGACGTGGCGGCGCTGGTCGCCTTTTACCGGGCACGGCGCGGCCCCGCGCAGGCCTTTCGCTTCCGCGACCCGCTCGACTGGGAGAGCGCGGCGGCGGGGGAGGTGCTGGGCATCGGCGACGGATCGCGCACCGACTTCGCGCTGGTGAAGCACTACCCCGGCGATGCCACCCGGCGGATCACCCGGCCGGTCGCGGCGAGTCTGCGCGTGTGGCTCGGCGGGACCGAGCGGCGCAACGGCTGGACGCTGGCGCCGGGCGGGGTGGTGGCGTTCGCCGTCGCTCCCGCGGCGGGGATGGAGGTGCGCGCGACGTTCGCCTTCGACGTGCCCGTGCGCTTCGCCGAGGACCGGCTCGAGGTCAGCCGCGCGACATTCTTGGCGGGCGCCATCCCTGCGGTGCCGCTGATCGAGGTGCGCGAGTGAACGCGGCCTCCCTCCCCACAAGGGGAGGAGAGATGCACGAACAAGCTGACCGGGAGCAATCCACGATGACCGCATGGCTTTCGGCGCCGCTGGTGCACCTCGCCTGGTGCTGGCGGCTGGTCCGGGGAGATGGCGTGGTGGTGGGGATGACCACGTACGATGCGCCGCTGCGCTTCGGCGGGCTGACCTATCGCCCCGAGCCCGGGATCAAGCCCTCCGCCATTCGCCAGCGACGCGGGTTGGCGGGCGACAGCCTCGATGTCGAGGGCGCGCTGTCGAGTGCGGCGATCGCGGCCGCGGACCTCGTCGCGGGGCGGTGGAGCGGGGCTTCGGCGACGCTGTTCGTCGCCGACTGGAGCGATCCCGCGGCCCCGCCGCTGCGCATCCTCGATGCGGTCGTCGGTGCGGTGAGCGTGGCGGGGGCGCGCTTCACCGCGGAGCTCGACGCCGACCGAAGCGCGCTTGACGCGCCCGCTGTGCCGCTGACCGCCAGCGGCTGCCGTGCGGAACTGGGCGATGCGCGCTGCCGCGTCGACCTCACCCCGCGCACGCATCGCGCGGCGGTGGCGTCGGTCGAGGTGGGCGCAGTGACGCTCGGTGGCGCGGTGCCGGAGGGCCTCGCCCACGGGCGGTTGCGGGTGTTGAGCGGCGCCGCGCGCGGGCTCGAAGCGCGCATCGTCGCGCAGCACAATGTGCGACTGTCGTTGAGCGCGGACCTGACTGGGCTCAACGTCGGCGACCGCGTGCGGCTGACCGAGGGATGCGATCGCACCGCGCCGACCTGCTCCGCGCGCTTCGCCAACATCGCCAATTTTCGCGGCGAGCCGCACCTGCCGGGGATCGACCTCCTCACCCGGTTCCCCGGCGCGTGAGCCGGGCGGAGCGGATCGTCGCGGCGGCGCTGGCGCTGGTGGGCGCGCGGTTTCGGCTGAACGGGCGCGATCCAGCGCACGGGCTCGACTGCATCGGCGTGGCGCTGCTCGCGCTGCAGGCGGGCGGGGTGGAGGCGGAGGTGCCGCCGCGCCAGCGTCTTGGCGGGCCCGGCCTCGCGCAGGCGGAAAGGCTGGCGGCGGCGGCGGGGCTGGAGCGGGTCGGTGAAGTTTCGCCCGGTGACCTGCTGCTCGGCGAGCTGGTGCCGGGGCGCCTCCACTGCGCGGTGGCAGTGCCGGGCGGTCGCGTCGAAGCCCACGCCCTCCTCCGCCGCGTGGTGCTGACGCCGGGAGGTGCGCCAGCCGAGCTGTCGGCGTGGCGGGCCGGGTAAGAGCGCGCCTCCCTCCGAGCACAGCAGCATCCTCCCCACCCTCCCCCTCATGGAGAGGGGGCAAGCCCCTCTCACCACCTATTGGAGACATGACGCATGGCAACGCTGGTTCTGGGTGGCATCGGGACGCTGATCGGGGGGCCGGTCGGAGGTGCGATCGGGTCGATGCTCGGGCGCGCGGTGGATGGGGCACTGTTCGCGCCGCCGCCGCGCGAGGGGCCACGGCTCGATGAACTGCGCGTCCAGACATCGAGCTACGGGACGCCGATCCCCGCCATCTGGGGCCGCGCGCGCGTTGCGGGCACCGTCATCTGGGCCAGCGACCTCCACGAACATCGGGAGAAGAGCGGCGGGGGCAAGGGGCGTCCGGCGCAGATCGACTATCGCTACAGCGTGTCGCTGGCGGTGGCGCTGTCGTCGCGTCCGCTCAGCGCCATCCGCCGCGTGTGGGCGGAAGGGCAGCTGTTCGTCGGCGCCGACGGCCAGCCGACCAGCCCGGTAACGCTGCGGCTCCACCATGGCGACGAAGCGCAGGACGTCGACCCGCTGATCGCCGCCGCGGTCGGCGCCGACGGCTGCCCCGCCTACCGCGGCATCGCCTATGTCGTGCTGGAGGACATGGACCTCTCCCCCTTCGGCAATCGCGTGCCGTCGCTGACTTTCGAGGTCGAGGGGGAAGGCGCGGCGCCGACGCTGGCGACGCCCTTCGCCGATCGGCTGGGCGCGGGCGGCAGCGGGGTTGCGGTCGACGGCCTCGTCCTCGCGCAGTCGAGCCTTGCCGACTATGCCGAGCTGGTGGCGCCCTTTGCCCCGCTCGATGGCGTCGGATCGCGCTGGCAGGTGGGCGACGACGGCGTCGCGCCGCTGCCGCTCGGTGAGCCCGCCGGCGCCGTCGAGCGGCGCATTGCCGGCTCGCCGCAACGCCCGCGTGAGGTGGCGGTGGAGATCTACGAGCCCGCGCGCGATTATCAGGCGGCGCGCACCTCAGCTCCCGTGGTCGGCGGGGAGGGCGCGGCGGTGCGCATCGCGCTCCCCGTGACGATGTCCGTCGGCGCCGCGCGCGCGCTGGCGGAGGGTGAGGCGGCCCGGCGCGCGGCGGCGACTCCGGTCGAAAGCTGGCCGCAGGGCTTCGCCGCACTAGGGATGCCCCCTGCGGCCGCCGTGCGCCTCAGCGACGGCAGCATCCGCCGCGTGCGCGAACGCAACATCGAGGGCGACGGGGTCAAGCTCACACTCGAGGGGGAGCCGCCGCGCCCGCTCCCCGAGCTCGACGCCGACGCAGGGGCGGTGTGGGCTGCGCCCGACGTGAGCGTCGGCGAGACCCACGTTGCGATGGTGCGCGTGCCCGCGGGGCTGGGCGCGGGCGCCGAGGTGCCGCGGCTGCTCGTCGCCGCAGCGGGAAGCGGCGCGGGCTGGCGGCAGGGCCTCGCCTCACTCACCAGCGCGTCCGGCGCGCTCCCGGTGCCGCTCGGCCCGATCGCGGCGGCGGCGGTGGTGGGGGAAGTGGTGGCGCTCCAGCCCCCTGCCACCTCGCTCGGCTGGGACGATGTGAGCGCGATCGAGGTGCGGCTGGCGGGTGAGCATATGCAGCTCAGCGGCGCGGACGACGCGGCGCTGCTGGGCGGCGCGAACCTCATCGCCTGCGACGGCGAGCTCGTTCAGTTCGGCATCGCCACGCCGCTCGGCGGGCGTCGCTGGCGGCTGAGCCGGCTGCTGCGCGAACGCTTCGCGACGTGTGCCGACCAGCCCGGTGCAGGGGTGATGCTGCTCGACGACCCGGCGCTGCTCGCGCTCCCGTTGGGGGAGGGGCCGGGCGTCGCGAGCGCGGCAAGTATCATTACGATCGCTCGCTGGAACGCCGCGAGCGTGCAACGCGCGGTGGGGGAGGGGGGTGCGGCAATCCGCGCGCCGCTCGCTCCGGTGCACTTGCGCGCGCTGATCCGCGACGACGGTGCGCTCTCGCTCCGCTGGACCGCGCGCTCGCGCAGCGGGTGGGGTTGGGAGGCGGACCCGCTTCTCACCGGCACATGGCGCGCGACGCTGACCGCCGACGACGGCACCGCTCTGACATACGACGGCGATCTGGCGGAGTGGAACCTCCCCGCCGACTCGGTCGCCGCGCTGCGCGCCAGGGGCGGGGCGACGCTCCGCGTGCAGCAGCTTGTCGCTGGGAGCGCGTCGCCTGCGGTCGAGCGCCGCGTCCTTCTCTGACACGACTTTCGGGAGAACTGCGATGACCGACACCACCCCCCGCCTCGACCTGCCGCTGCTCGTTCCGGGGCAGGCGCAGAAGGAGATGACCATCAACGATGCGCTCGAACGGCTCGACGCGCTGACGCTGGCGCGGATCGAGGGCGTCGCCGCTTCCCCGCCCGCCGCCGCGTCGAGCGGGGAGCTGTGGATCGTGGGGGAGGCCCCGTCCGGCGCGTTCGCAGGGGAGGCGGGCGCGCTGGCGCTGCGCGGGGCCGGGGGCTGGCGGTTCCTGCACGTCGCGGAGGGGACAACGCTCCCGGCCAAGGACGGCGCGCTGTGGCGGCGCATCTCGAGCGGGTGGGTCCGTGCCGACGTGTGGACGCCCCTGCCGGCACCTGCTGCGGGGGAGGTCGCCGATGTCGCCGCACGCTCAGCGATCGACCGGCTGGCCACGGTGCTCGACCGCTTCGGATTGCTTCGCGCCGCCCCTTCGAATGCGTGACCGGCCATCCGAAATGCCGTTGCATCTTGGCAACAGTCGCAACTTTCTCTCGTCTTGCCCCGCAACCTTTCGATCGGTAGATGTTTATGCGAGCGTTCAATCGTTCACTGAATAAGGGGATTCCAAATGAGGAAGATTGCCGTCGCGATGGCACTCGCCTCCACGGCCCTGGCAGCTCCCGCCGTTGCGCGCGATAATGCCTGGTACGTGGGTTTCGAAGGTGGCCCGTCGATCGTCGAAGATATGCGCGTCGACATCACCACGCTGGCGGGGACGAACTTCTCCAACGCCGGTTCGATCAGCCACGACGTCGGTTACGACTTCGGTGGTTTCGTGGGTTACGACTTTGGCGCGTTCCGCGCGGAACTCGAAGCCAGCTATCGTGAAGCCGATGTGAACTCGGGCGCTTTCACGGCCGGTGGCATCACTGGCGGCGCGGGCACGGGCACCTCGGTCGGCACCTACGACCTCGGCGGCTACACCAGCGCGCTGTCGTTCATGCTGAACGGTATGTTCGATTTCGGTGACGATGACGGTCTGCAGGGCTACGTCGGTGGTGGCGCGGGTATCGCCCGCGTGAAGCACTATGCAGTGCTCGCCAACCCGGCCTTCATCAACGGTTCGGACACTGGGTTCGCCTGGCAGGCGATCGCCGGCGTTCGCGCGCCGATCGGCCGTAACGCTGACGTTGGTCTCCGCTACCGCTTCTTCAATGCGGAAGACGTGAACCTGACCGACCGTCTGGGTCGCGCGGTTGATATGCGGATGCGCTCGCACTCGCTGATGGGGACGCTGACGTTCAACTTCGGTGAGCCGGATCTGCCGCCGCCGCCCCCGCCGCCGCCGCCGCCCCCGCCGCCG